>JBOFTD010000329.1:0-4258 GCA_051651885.1 Treponemataceae bacterium | reverse complement strand
TATGCAAAAGGATTTCAACTCCCTCTTTTGTTGTGATACCAACAGCATGACCTGTTTCAAACACGACAGTAGCCACACCTGCAATAGGAGCGTACAAAAAACCTTTTTTAGGGACAATACCAAGTCCCTTGCCCATCATTTGTGCTGCAAAAGCCTCGTCGCTTACGGTACTTAATTCAACCGCTTTCCCTTCAATGCAAGCCTTCATAATTATCTCTGATGAGGAGCTTTCAGCCTTTGACTTATTAAATAAATTTCCAAAAATATTTTTCAATTTTAAACCCTTCCTTAAAAATAAAGGGATTTCTAAATACTATGTTTCAAGTTTTTAGAAATTCCCTGTAGTAAAAATTTAATAAAGTATTATCTAAATTGCTGTCAATTTGTAAAAATATTCAGCAATCCAGAAAACTATTTTCCTATTAATTGTTTTAGTGCATTAGCCACAAACTCAACATGTGTACCAATAACGACTTGAGCACTGGTTTTTCCGCCCTTTAGAACGCCAACAACACCAAGCTTTTTAATATCAGCCTCGTTAATTATGCTATTATCCTTAACTTCAAGTCGTAATCGTGTAATACAATTATCAACAACAACAATATTATCAAGTCCACCCAAAAGTGGAATTAATTTTTCAGCTAACTCAGCATGTGAAGTCTCTTTGCTCGGAGCAGCAGAATCGTCTCCAACCTCAATCTCCTCTCGACCTGGAGTTTTCAAATTAAGTTTCTTAATAACAGCAGTAAAAATAAAGTAGTACAATGCAAAGAACACAAGACCTTGAATAATAAGCATATACCATTTAACCGCTAAAGGATTTCTTGACGACAACAGCATATCAATAAGACCTGCTGAAAATCCAAAACCTGCCATCCACTGCATGGTAGCTGAGATAAACAATGAAATTCCTGTTAAAATCGCATGAACAAGGTATAATCCAGGAGCAACAAACATAAAAGCAAACTCTAAAGGCTCAGTTACGCCTGTTAAAAAAGTTGCAAATCCTGCTGCAATCATGATTGATTTAATATTTGACTTGTTTTCAGTTTTTGCTGTTTTAACAAAGGCTAAAGCTGCACCCAAAAGACCAAACATCATGATTGGGAAAAAACCTGCTTGATACATACCTGTAGTACCAACAATACCTGTTCCATTAGCGATTGATTGTGCACCGCCCAAGAAATTAGGAATATCGTTTATTCCTGCAACGTCAAACCAAAACACAGAGTTAAGGGCATGATGCAAGCCAACAGGAATGAGTAATCTATTTAAGAAACCGTAAATACCAGCTCCAATAGGGCCAAGTCCGCTAATAAGTTCACCAAATTGTACAAGTCCGCCATAAATTGCAGGCCAAATGTACATTAAAACAAAGGAAACTAAAATCATAACAAACGAGGTCAAAATTGGTACAAGTCTTTTTCCACTAAAAAAGGATAAAGCCTTTGGCAATTCAACAGTATAAAACTTGTTATACAAAATTGATGAAATAACACCAACTAAGATACCTATAAATTGGTTATTTATCTTATTAAATCCAGCTGGAACATTCTCAATTTTCATGATTTGTCCTACGGCAGCAGGTGACAATAAGGTAGTGACAACCAGAAATCCGACTAGACCTGTGAGTGCCGCAGAACCATTTTTGTCTTTGGACATTCCAAACGCAACACCAACGGCGAATAAAATCGGCATTTGATCTATTATTGCCGATCCAGATTTAATAAGGAAGGCAGCAATCGCACTATTTCCTCCCCAGCCAGTTGGATCAATAAAATAACCCAATCCCAATAAAATTGCAGCTGCAGGTAAAACTGCAACAGGCACCATCAGTGCTTTACCAATTTTTTGCAAATAACTAAACATTCGTAATACTCCTTATATAAATGATTATAATCTAATTTTAATCATTTGTCAATGTGAATTTTTACAGTAGTTCTTGACTAGCACCTAAAAAATATACAAGGTGTAAGTAAATGAAATTCAGTAGATTAAGTACATATAAAATCAATAAAATAGTTTTGTGTTTTAGCGAGGATATTACCGCAACGGCAGCAGCAAAAATTGTGAAAGTAAATCGAAATACCATTAATAGCTATTACAAATTTATTCGTGAAAAAATTGTTCAAAAAGCCATTGCTGAAGCAGCAAAGAATGCGGGGAATTTGAAGTTGATGAAAGCTATTTTGGTGCACGGCGAGTTTAACAAACAAGTTTGTACGGAAAGCGAGGACGAGGTGCTGCAGGAAAAACGCCTGTTTTTGGGTTGTTAAAATGAGATGGTAAACAACAAGGCCATGTTTATAAGCCCTCAAAGAAAGTGAGTACTGTTTCAATTTTCTTGGAAATTAAATCATAGACAAGATTTATATGCTCTTATTAAAGGAATTAAGAAAATCTCCTTTAATTTAACCCATTAAACTATTTTTTCGGATAAATTTCTTCTTTATACTTTGCAAGTAAATGCTGAATTTCAGAAAAAAGCCTTACTCCAATAGTTGAATAATTCGGCGTCTTTTCTGCAACACAGGATTCTTCATCATGTGCCTCATCTATGAACAAGACGGAAGGTGAAACATTTAAAGCCTTTGCAAGCATTTCTATTATTCCGAAAGAAACATTTGATTTACCCGTTTCAATAAGTCCAATAAAGCTCGGAGAAACCTCCACAAGTTCCGAAAGCTGATGTTGCGTCAACTTTTGATTTTTTCGTAGACGGCGAATATTTTTAGCAAAAACAGCTTGTATTCCATGATTCATTTTTTCATTATCTCTATTTTTTTACTAAAAAAAAGTCTTTTACAGTATAGTTATAAACTCGAGTGTTATTAGAGTTTTAAATAATTACATTAAACATATACTATTAAAACATTGATATAATGAAACTTATAAAATTGAATATAAAAAGTTTTTTCAGTGAAAGCGAGTAAGAATATTAATTCATATACTGATTTTTGCTCTCACAAGAAAAAACTATTTCTATTTTAATATTTCTCCAAAAAAAATATTTACTTCACAATTCTTTATATAAAGAACTGTGCATTGGTATTAAAAAGACAGCACATTATTATGCTATCTTTTTAATTTATCTAAAGAAAACTACACAATCTCAACAACAACAGTATTTTTCGAGTTTGCAGCCTGCGTTGTAATATACGGGACTTCTTTGCCGTTCAAAGTAATTTTTGTTTTACCTTTTTGCAATCCCTTTGGATTTTTCACACGGATGTCAAACTCAGCATTTTTCCAGCGACGATTAGCAGAAAACTCCTTCCACTCAGAAGAAATACACGGATCGACAACAAGAACAAATTGATCGTCCTTAAACTCAACGCGAATCCCCAATATATAGTGAGTTGCCGCATAGTATGCCCAGCCTGCAGAACCAGTAAGCCATGGATGGCGAGCTCGCCCATGTGCTGAATGTTCTTTTCCCATAACAAACTGACAATACGAATACGGCTCGGCTTGGCGAACTTCAATCAAATCATTTTGTCGAGCAGGACAAATGGCATCATAATATTCTACCGCACGATTTCCCCCACCAATGCGAGAAAGTGCAACCCACGCCCAAGGATTTGGATGACTAAAGATAGCTCCATTTTCCTTAATTCCCTTATATACACGAGTTAAAAA
The DNA here is from genome assembly GCA_051651885.1 of Treponemataceae bacterium. GTDB lineage: Bacteria > Spirochaetota > Spirochaetia > Treponematales > Treponemataceae > JBOFSR01. Next base: position 619 of record JBOFTD010000329.1, on the reverse strand, counting down.
ACCAATATCATCATTCGGAGTGCCATACGAAGGTGCGTTTAAGTGCAGTCCCCACGGAGTTGCAAGGTGCGTATGCAAGTTTTCAAGCGTCTTTTTTGAACGCTCTTCATTTGCAACGCCTGAGGCAACCGCCCATGCATTTGACTCAAGGTGAAATTTACCCTCGGTATCTTTTTGCGTGCCAATTTTTATACCTTTTTTGGTAATACCACGAATATACCACTCACCGTCCCAAAGCTCATTTTCACAAACTTTTTTTACATTTTCAGCCATTTTTCCATAAAACTGCACGTCAGCATCTTTTTTGTAATATTTTGCAAGCTCTAAAAAAGATTCCAAAGCCCAATAATGCAAGAAAGAAACAAGAGCCGACTCCCCGCCTCCAAGATTTAAGCAGTCATTCCAGTCAGCACGTAAACCTTTACAAACACCAGTTTTACCAACATGCTCAGCAGAAAAATCTAAAATCTTTTTTAAATGCTCGTAAACGCTGCCCTGTCCACCGTCAGCATAACCGAGTTTTTGTTCAATAAAATCATCATCGCCCGTCTCTTTAATATACTCAGCGATTGCAGGAATAAGCCATAGTGCATCATCAGAGCAGGTGTGCTCAAGCCCA
>JBOFTD010000328.1:0-1952 GCA_051651885.1 Treponemataceae bacterium | reverse complement strand
AAGAGCAATTTCTTAGCGGACTTTTGATGTATGAAAATGAAGCTGCACAAAATAATGCAATTCCGAATAAAAATATTGGAAAACTGTATGAGGATATGGCAAATATTGACTATTTTGTTTCAGGTGATTTAGATCAGGCAATGCGAAATTACCAAAATGCAACAAAAACGTTTAATGATTCTGCATCTATTCGCTATAAAATTGGATATATTCAATATGGCAAGCAAGATTACAAAGAGGCTTTGGATTCTTTTATTACTGCTTTTGCAGAAAAACCAACTGACAAAAATATTTTACTAGCGTTGGGAAATGCACAATATTTACGCGAAAATACCTATATGGCACAAGGATTTTACGAAGAGCTTTTAGATAATCTACAAAGTGAAAAAGATCGATTGGGTGTTATATTTCCGCAAGCAAACCCCGAAGATCAAGGTTTTGTGGAATCTTTTATGAGGGCAACAAATAATTATGGGGTCACTCTTTATCAACTTGCAAGCAGAACTGGCGACAGCAGTAAAAATGCACAAGCGATGGTACAGCTTTCAGAGTCAACTCGTGCGTGGGATGCTTTAACACGAAACACTGAAACACTTGTTCGTTTAGAGGGAGGCAATCTTGCAGCTCAAAATATTCGCTATATTGCAACACCGCTTACTTCTTATAAGCCAGAAATTTATATCGATATTGCACGAACACTGGAGCATGAAAATTACTTTAGGCGCTAGATATAAAAAATTTTTATATCTCAAACTTGGTATCGTTCAAAATATTTTTGCTCAACAAATGAATAGAGTTTGATTTTATGATTAGGTTGTTCTCTTGATAGTAAAATATTGCAAACTTTTGATATTATTTTTATTTTATCTTGACGTGTACACCTATTTTTGGTATACTCGGTAAAAGTTGATAAGGTTTCATTGCAGTCAACTGTATAAATAGTCATAATAAAATTCTGTTAATTCAATGATTTGCATTAATCAGACTAATGTTAGATTGTATTATTTTGTCGTGATTCCAATTTACGAAAAATAGAAAGCGTGCTAATTCGTGCAAAAGATAATCGGTGTGCTTTTTAATCTATGATAAATCATTTTCATTTTGCCTAATTTTTGGGAAGATCTAATCCTGTTACAGTTTTTGCAATAGTGTAGTGTGTAAAAATTTTGTTACTTTATAAGTCTCCTTTTATAAATAATTGCTTTTAGCTACATTTTCTTGTCAAACAAAAACTTACTAATATAGGAAACATTAATTTATGAAAGAAACAATTACCTTCGCTGAGTTAGGCCTTAATGAGCAAACGCTCGCCGCTATTGAAAAAAAAGGGTTTAAGGAACCTTCTCCCATACAGACACTTGCAATTCCACGCCTTCTTTCAGGCGATGCGAATCTGATTGCCAAAGCACGCACCGGAACAGGAAAAACAGCTGCCTTTGGTTTACCAATTATTCAAAAAATCACGCAAAATAAAGGGCATGTGCAAGTGTTGGTTTTAACACCCACACGAGAGCTTGCTTTACAAGTATGCAAGGAGCTTGAATCGCTCTCATCAACAGGATTTCCGCGTCTTGCTTCTGTGTATGGAGGACAAGCTATGTCACTTCAACTTCGACAGTTGCGAACTGGTGTTGAGGTTGTTGTTGGAACTCCGGGTAGAATTAAAGATCACTTGAGCAGAAAATCGCTCAATCTTGATAATATTGACTATTTTATTTTAGATGAAGCAGATGAAATGCTTAATATGGGCTTTATTGATGATATTGAGGAAATTTTTTCTCGGGCAAATTCTTCAAGTCGCGTTTTGCTTTTTTCAGCAACTATGCCAAAAGAGATTTTAAAAATCGCTTCAAAATTTATGGGTGATTATGAGGTTATTGAAGAAAATATAAAAGATGAAGAGCCTATTTTGACCGAACAGTCGTACTGGGTTGTCTATGAAAGTGAAAAAA
>JBOFTD010000327.1:0-1987 GCA_051651885.1 Treponemataceae bacterium | reverse complement strand
AATTCAAAAGAAAAACATACTGAAAAAAAATCAATACAGAAAATTTTAATATCAGTCGGTTCTATAATTATTTTATTGCTTGCGGTAATCTCTTTTATTTTTTTGCCCGCTATGACCACTTTGGGGCAGCAATCAATCCCTCCGCTCGGTAAATATAAAGGAAAGCCGATTGAGTACACCCAAGACTCATACTTTACGCGAATGTACGCCTCTTATACTGAACAAGAGCGAAAAAATGGACGCGAAATTAATAGTTCAAATACGTATGAAATAATGAATAATGCTTTTAAATCAACGGTTTTAAATATGGCATTTGCTGATAAAGTCCTTGAGAGTAAATATGTTGCACCAGATAACTTGATTGATCGAACACTTATCACTTATTTTCAAGATGAAGAGGGCGTTTTCTCTCCAAGGCGATTTCGTGATTATCCAAACAGCCAAAAAGTGATGCTTCGAAAAAGTATTGCAGAACATGCATTGTATCAACGCTATTATATTGATTTTATGGGATCAAATACATCAGGGTTTTCTACAAAACAAGAAGGATTTGGAGGCTTAAAACGAACGTCAAAAGAAGCTGCCTTTATTACAACTTTATCGGCACACGAAAAAGCCTTTGATCTTGTCTCTTTTTCAAAAAATGATTACCCAGAATCTGAAGCGGTAAATTTTGGCAAAGATAACGCTACACTATTTACAGAGTATGATTTTTCAATTATTTCTTTTGAATCAGAAACAACGGCAAAAAGTGTTGCAAAACAATTACAAAATACTGAAATTCTTTTTGAAGATGCTGTTTCCGAGTTTTCTACAAAGTATCATAGCGATGAATCAGGAAAACTAAACGATATGTTTGAATTTCAAATTAAAGCACTCGTAAAGGAAGAAAAAGATTTTACGGCTCTTCTTTCGTTAAAAGAAAACGAGCTTAGCTCTGTTATGGCACTTTCAAATGGCTATGGTGTTTTTAAAATGAATAAGCAGGCAACGCCAACAGATTTTACTAAGCAAGCAACGATAGATGCAATTATTTCATATATAAAAGAAAATGCTGCAGGATTAATTGAAGATTATTTTGTTGCCCGTGCAAAAGATTTTATTGACGAAACGCATAAATCAAGTTTTGATCAAGCAGCAAATATTTTCGACCTTGAAAAATCAACCACCACAACATTCATTCCAAATTATAATAATAATCCGATGCTGCCACAAATTCCTACAAGCACGCCGATTTTAAGTGGCTCTGCAACAAACGAGAGTTTTTTGAAAGCCCTTTTTTCATTGTCCCAAAATGAAGTTTCTGCTCCGCTTGTTTTAGGGGAAAATATTATTATTGCAAAAATGATTGAAGAAAAGTATGCAGAAGAAACTCCTGTTGATGAAGATAATTTTACTTATGCGTATTATCCTTTTACTTTTGATCAAACAGCCCTTGAAAATCATTTTATGAATAGCAGCGATTTAGAAAATAATTTATTTAGTGTGTACTTGTCACACTTTATACAATTTTAATGAATGCAAATTCTGAAAAACCTTGTTTAGTTACTGCACGACAGGGTTTTTCCGTTTTGTATAAAGAAAAATATTTATACTCTCAATACGACCCTCAAAAGTCAATAAAAGCCTTTGTTTCTTCTTTATCTATTGCACCGGATACACTATTTCTTTGTTTTTCGCCCGTATTATGTTATGGTCTTACTGAGTTACTTGAAAAAATATCAAATAATTGCTTTATTCTTGCTATTGAATCAGATAACAATTTAGATAACTTTTCAAAAGAATACCAACAAAAATATTATGATAATCCGAACATTAAATTTTTATTTTTAAGTGAAAATGAAAATTTTTTTCAAACAATTGCAAATGCCTGTAATATAATTGATTACCGGCGATGTATTCCGATTGATCTTTGTGCAGGATCAAATTTACAAACTATTTTTTATAAAAAAATTGCTAAAACGCTCACGCAAGAAATATCTCAGTT
>JBOFTD010000326.1:0-4760 GCA_051651885.1 Treponemataceae bacterium | reverse complement strand
AGTTTTTTAAGAATTTCAGTTTTTTGTTCTGATAAAAAAAAGGTCGCAAAAGTTTTCAAAAGTTGCATTGCTCTAATATATAAAAAATTAGGTAACTTCTTTTGTATCAAAAAGTTACTATTCTGCTTATTGTAAAATCCAACTTCTTGAATTTGTTTTCCCTCAAATAACGCTTTCACATCACCTGCAAATTGGTTTTCAAGTATTTTTTCTTTAATTTTACTCGTGTCAATTATAAAATTCGATTTTAAACGCTCAATAAAATTATCGATAAATTGACTGGATCCTTCATTTACTTGCGGTTCAAAGGAAGAATTTTGCTGAATAAGACAAAGCATATTTTTTACTAAATTACTCGAGATAATTTTTTTTATGACACTATAAACTGTTGTTAATGCGAGTATAATTGCATCTTTTTCTGGGGACGAAAGTTGTCGATTTTTTTTTAATGTTTCGACAGCACACAAAGCACGGGCAAGAGCCGCTGTCGGATTAAAATTATAAATCATTGTATAATAATCATTTAAAAACGATTCAAGTGCATTTATTGTGACCGTTGCATCACTGTCTTCATTGTTATAATTCGAAAAAACACGCATCACTTTTGAAAAATTATAACTTGCTAATACATGAAGTTTTTGCATTTCAAAAATAACAGCTTCAATTTCGATTAATTCCTTTGAAGAGGTAAGTTCGAGTAAAATGCTATCAAGATAAGATTGTTGCGTATCTAAAATACTGACAGAAAAATTATGCATTATTAATTCTTCGGTGCGCTCAAAAAAACTAATTTTTTTAATGAAATTTTTTTCAATAGGGGAGAGCCCTGTTTGAATAAGCATGTCTAAATATAAATTTTCATCAGAATTACTTGTTTTTTCAAAAATGTTATTCGTCGTGCTCTGCAATTGTTTTAATGCACTAATAAGCATTTCAAGAAATTGTTTAAAAGGAAATAAAATGAATCCTTTGCTATACAAAGAAAAAGCATCATGATTTAAAAGATTCTCAATTTGTTTGAGCTCTTTTTTATTCTCGAGTTGTTCATTTTTTGAAGACTCTGTAAGGCTTTGATTTTCTTTGTTCACTACGGCCATTGTATTTCCTATTTTTTTCTATCGGGATCAAATAAGATAATTGTATTTACTTGAATATTTTTTTCTGCAATTTTATTTTTTACAAATTGTGCGGTATATTTTCCCGTTCCGCGTGGTTTTGAGTGAGGCTCTGCATCTCCAATTAAGGTTATACGCCGAGAGGCATTTTCTCGCCATGGAAAAAATTCTGTTGCAGCATACAAGGCTTCGTGCACCGCTTCTTCAATATCGCCCCCACCTGAAACTCTAAAAGAATTTAAATTTTTTTGAAAAACATTTAAATCCGATGTAAAATCAAATATTTTTACTGGAATTTTTTGAAATTGTAATTCATCACCGTAGTCTTTAAAAATTACCAAGCCGATATTATACGATTCGTATTCTGTAAGAATACTTTCTATAGAAGGAATTAAATCTTTTCTCAAAACGCCAATATCATCTCGCATACTCATCGTAGCATCAATGACAAAAACAATATCTAAATCCTTTTGATTGCCCACCCTCATTGTATTTCGAGCCTTGTTTGATAAATCATTAGGGCTTTCGGAGAATTGCGTTTCTCCTGAAGTAATCGCTGCTATTTCTTTGAATGATCCGACAGTATTTGGATTGAAATTGTCAACAAATTTGGGCGTAAGTTCAATTGCGTTAAGCATAAATGGATTATCTTGAAACTCTCCATCGTAATCAGCATAAGGCAGAGTGAATGTTCTTAAATTGATAAAAAGACCGTCTTCAAGTTTTTGTATACCATTTCGTGTCCACGGATAACCGTACTCAAGTGTTTGCGGTAAATAAAGATGAAACGCTTCTCCTAAAATATCATGGTTGACAATAGTTGAACTAATAATAGAAAATCGTGCTTGCTCAGCTGTTAAAAGTCGTGCATCTAATCGGCGAAGTTCGTTTCCGTTTATATCATTTTTTACCGATGAGCGAAAAGCATAATTTGCCATAACACCTTCAGGATCCTTTGTTGTCTCGCACAATAAAACAGAAGAAATATCACCTCGACGTTTAACATATAGATGAATTCCTCCATCTCCAGCAGGTTCGATGGCTAAGTCACTTGGATTTAATATTAATTCAGCGGAAAATATAATCTGTGCAAAAAAAAGCAGCGTAGTTACTATAAAAAATCTTCTTCTCATACGCAAATTATCGGTAGTAAAAAAATAAATATAAGATTTTTTTTAATTATTTAGATTTGGTGGTAGAGGAGGCGTGCTCGAAGAAAAAATGCGATTTTTTATTATACTCGTCAGCCTCTTCTATTTGATTGAAAACGAGCAAAATCCGTCGATAGGCTGCACAAAGTAATCCACTCAAGCGTAAATCATCAGAGCTTTTAGAAGAAAACTTATAGCGATTATGGTAACCATCAATCACGAGGGGAAAAAGTTTTTTTAACAAAAGAAAATATTGTGTGGTAACCTCATGATTTGTAGATTGCATATTAAAATAATCTTTTGAGGCTTGCACAAGATCAAGTAAATTTTTTGCAACAACCGCAAATCGTCCCAGTAACTCAGTGAACGACCACTTCCATTTTGTATTGTTTCCGTATGCTGATAGCAAAAGTTCGATTGCAAGGCCAAATTTTTGCACAAAGGAATAACGGTTTGCAACAGACACATGTGAAAGAGAGGCAAGTTTTTTTTCATAATCAGAAAATGGCACATCAATGTAGTTTGAAACAATTTCTTCCATATAAATGACGGCACGATAAAGAGTTTTGCGTGCTTCATTTAAGCACTCTTCATTGCGAACCTCAAGCATTTCACACGAAAGATTACTAATAATGATATACAGCGAGGTCATATATAGCATATCTTCTGTCAGCTCAAATTTTATCTTGGCCGCATTTGGAGGATTAGACTGCAATATTTCTAATGTATTTTTTTCTTTTATACTAATTTGTGAAATCGTATCACGGTAGGATGCAGTTTTTTGATTAAAATCTTCTCGCACCTCTTCACTTATTTTTTCCATGCCTACCCTCCCGTTTTGTAAAATAATTAAACATGCCTCACCTACCCGTATGTAACCTTTGAAAATTGTAGAGTAATTTTTAGCATGATTTAAAGTCAAATAAAATAAACTTCGTCATTTTTTCCCTCTGACAACAGATTTTTTATTGTAATAAATTAAAAAAATAGATTTATCGAAGCAGAAACAAGTAATATGTTTTCATGTGCGGTTGCTTTTATGAGGTATGACAATATCGCAAATTTTTGACAGAAATTTATCAAGTTGATGAGCTATTTCATGATTGACGCAAAGTTCAATGTAGAGATTTAGATTATCAGCACATAGCTTAAAGTAAAAACTATAAATATCATCTTCTCAAACAGATAACGCCACACAGATATTTATTCACTTTTATTTTTTGCAAAAGATTATCGTGTCGTAGTAATTTCTGTCCAGCCCTTAATGACACGGTCAACAACATTTTGCACTAAAGAAAGTGATAAATTTGCCTTTGCCATTGCAGTCGTTACTTGGTGAACTTCAACACTCTCAGGATCGGTAATAACTTGCTGCGTAAGTGATGCAGAATCAAGCTGTAAATCATTCACTGAATTAATCGCATTAAAAAGCTGAGTACTAAAGGTATTGTTTTCTTCCTTAGAACTAGCATTTTTTGTTACCGTTTGTGGAAACGTGCCAATTTGCATGCTCGTTGAATCAGTCATGCCATTGTTTTGAATAAAATTAATCATCTACGGTTACCTCCCAATTTCAAGGGCTTTATTAAACATTTCTTTAGCTCCTTGAATCACCGATGTGTTTGCCTCATAAGATCGACTAGCTGCAATTAAATCAACCATTTCATTTACGATATTTACATTTGGATACTCAACATAGCCCGCTTTTTCTCCCACTTTGATAGCATCAGGATGGCTTGGATCATAAATTAATTTTCCCTCACTCATATCCTTTTCGATTTTTAAAGCACGCACTCCCTTTCCCGTACCGCTTTCTAAATCGCGTGGAACAAACGGTGTATTCCATGTAAGCTTTTTATCCATTGGCTCAACAACCACTCGAGAACGCCGGTATGGCCCACCATCTTGCGTTCGTGTTGTTGAAGCGTTTGCTATGTTATCAGAAATTACGTCGGTGCGCAAGCGACTAACGGTCATTCCTGTAGAAGCCGTGTTTATACTTGTAAAAAGTCCCATAAATTACCTACCTTAATACTGTTCGTAATTGACTAAAATTAAAATTTTGTAGCTGTGTTAAAAGTTGATAGTTCAATTGCGTTTTTAGAACGTTCATTGCTTCAACTTCTGGATCAACATTATTGCCGTTTGCTTTAACCGTCGATAAATAATCAACGACTTTACGAGGTTTTACCGTTTGATAATCAATATAGCTATCACTTTTAATATGACGATCGTCAGTTGTCTGCATTTGAAACGAGTTTTTTGAGCTCTCCTCACTTTCAAGAGCTGTTTTAAGCATGCTTTCAAAATTAACGTTTGAGCGCTTAAAATTGGGCACATCAGAATTTGCAAGATTATTTGACGTTACTTGATAGCGCAAACTGCTAACATCCATTGCCCTCTGTAATAAATCTACTGTTTTTGTAAATGTATTCATTCTCTCCACCTCATTTTTATGATCGGGATTATAAAAAAAAACTTAAGCGAAAGAATC
>JBOFTD010000325.1:0-6608 GCA_051651885.1 Treponemataceae bacterium | reverse complement strand
GAACGGCACACGGTGGCAAAAAGAATTTATCGTTACAGGAAGTGCTTCAAAAGCAGGGCTTGTAACGGTGAGCGTAAACGGCAAAACAGGATCAATTGCTATCAATGATCAGTCTTCATCAGAGCAGGTTGTGTCGGCTATTACTAGCGTCATAAACGGCTTGGATAATTGCCCAGTAGATGCAACGGCAAATGAAAACACGCTCAGCATTACTTCTTTAATCAATGGGATTACAGGGAACTTTAATAAGGTTTTTGTTGAATCGAGTGTTGCAGGAATTACGATTGAAGAAGGCGAAACAATTGAAGGTGAAGGCACTGTTGATTTAAAAAGCATTTTAAGCCAATTGGATGAAACACGCTTTAATTTTATTGCAACTGAATTGAGCGATGAGATAAATCTTAAAAGTTTGGCTTTAGAGCTTACCAGTCGCTACAGTGCAACTCGCCAAATTGGTGGACGTGCTTTTGCATGCTTACGAGGAGAAGTGGGAGACCTTTCAACACAGGGGACAATTATTTTTGAAGCGGCAAAACAAAACAACCCGCACCTTGTTTTATTGCCTCAAGTTGACAGTAAAACGCCAAGGGGAACTGCCGTTGATGCGGTGGAATTACCCTGCGTATTTGCATCATCATGGCTTTCTGTTATTTGTAGAATCCTTTGCGATGATCCTTCTGCTAATACTCTTGATACCACAATCACTGATATTACAGGGGTAGATCTTGATTTTGACTCACGCCAATTTTTACTTGAAAATGGCGTTTGTACCTACCGCCGTGACACTACAGGAACGCTCCTGATTGAACGCTTGGTAACAAGCTACACTGAAAATACCGACGGCGAAAAAGATACAAGCTATCTTAATTTGCAAGTTGTTGAAACAGTTGATGCTGTTCGAACTCGAATCAATAGCGAAGCCCGCAAGCGATTTAAAACATGGAAGCTTTCAAAAACGGCAGAAAACTTTGGTTCAGGATCGAAGGTGATGAGTCCAAGTGTTTGGCGTAGCTTTTTAGCAGAAATGTATCAGCACACATTTATTCAAGAGCTTAATTGGTGTCAAGATTTTGAAAGCTATAAAAACTCGATTGTTGTTGAAGTTAAAGCGGACAGTAAAACACGTCTTGAATATATCCATCAGCCAGTTTTGATTGGTCAATTCTATATTGCTGCAGGATTAAATCAGTTTGCTTAATAAAAAGGAGTAAAAATAATGAAACTAGCAAAAGTTTTAAGAGTAATTAGCACAAGCGTTGGAGAGCTCCCTATTAAAGAAGGGGGTGGAAGTTTTAAGCCAAGCGGTGCAAAAAGGGAAACCCAACAAGGAGAGGTTGCAGAAAATACAGGCTTTGTAGAAACGGCAACGCATGCAATTCTTAAAGTTAAGCTTAATGCAAGTCTTGACCCCAGTGTTTTTATCAATCTTTCAAGTGATAACTTAACGATTTTTTTAGCAGGTGGTGGACAGCATGTTATGCCTAATGCATGGCTTACTGAAACCCCTGAGCTTGGAGCAGGTGAATACGATTTAGAGTTTCACTGTGCCAAAAGCCAAAAAATGGTTTAAGGAGATTTTATATGAAAGTTACTTTACAACATCCTGTTACGCTTGGAGAGGTTACTGTAAGCGAGCTTGAGTTTCCTGAAGTTATTGAAACACGACATATCTTAGCAACAGATGGTTGTCTTGCAGGTTCAGTTGCCGCAGATAATGCGTTACTTGAATCTCTTACGGGAGTTTCTCAAACAATAATAAATAAGATTGAAATTTCAGACCGAGCTAAACTCAATGTTGAGCTATCTCGGATTTGGCATGTTTATTTTGGATTGAAAGACACGTATGTTGCTGGGGGTGACACGAGAAACCCGCCCAAAGCGGAGACCTTTTAACGGTTTCCGATCTTTTGCAATCAGTTTTTAATATGGTTGCAGAAGTTTTATTTTTTTTTGCTTCAATTCCCTATGAAAAAGTAATGAGTTTTTCTTGGGATGAATTAAAAAACTGGCATGCTCAAGCAGTTAGAATTTACAAGGCAACAAAAGGGATTGAATAGTGGCTAAAATAACGACAGGCGTCGAGCTTGTTTTAAATGATAAATTTTCTCAAGGAATACGAGGAGCTGAAAAATCAGTTCAAACATTTTCTTCAGGAACAATGTCTGCCGTTAATAAAGTCAACAGTGCTCTTTCAGGAACGGCAGCAAAGCTTGGTGCTTTTGGCTTGTCCTTTGGTGTTGGGGCAGCAACAAAAACAATAATTGATACATCGGCAAAACTTACACGACTTGGAATTCAAGCGGGGGTTTCTGCAGATGAAGTCAATAAACTAAAAAAATCAGTATATGAAACAGCTTCAGATTCTGCAATAAAAATTGCCCCTGATGAAATAATATCAGCAATAGATTCAATAATTGAACGAACGGGTGATTTAGAATTTGCAAAAGAAAACACACGAGCTTTGGGCATGGCTATACAAGCAACAGGTGCAAGTGGTACTGATATTGGAGGTCTTTTTGCAGAGTTTCAAAAAATGGGACTTGGAGCAGAAGAAGCTTTAACTGCCGTTGATACTTTGAATGTTCAAGGAAAAAATGGAGCTTTTACGCTTCAAAATCTTGCTTCTTTGGGTCCTCGCACCATTTCAGCTTATACAGCGACTGGACGATCTGGTGCGAAGGCATTGCAAGAAATGGGAGCTGCCCTTCAAGTTATAAGAATGGGTACAGGTAGCTCAGAACAAGCAGCGACGGCATTTGAAGCTGTTATGCGTAATCTTACAAGTCCAGATAAACAAGAAAAATTACGAAAGCTTGGTGTGTCAGTCAGAGACTCGGCGGGTAATTTTAGGTCTATTACAACACTCATGGAAGAGATTATTTTAGGCTCTAACGGAAGCACAGAAGCATTAGGTAGTATTTTTGATGCGGAGGCAATGAGAGCTTTTAATTTTGCCGTTGCCGAGTTTAAAAAAACAGGGGCTCTCGAAAGTTTTGGCAAGTTTAATGAGATGCTTAGCGATGGCTCAGTGATTCAAGCTGATTCAGCAAGGATGGCTGATGATTTATCTAGTAATATAAAAAATTTACAAACCTCATTTATTCGCTTTGCAGATAAAAATCTAACGAAACCTCTTCAGAGCCTTAATAATATTTTAAATAGCCTTTCAGAAAATCCAGAAAATTTACAGCGGACATTCAAAATTATAGCAGGTGGACTTGGATCTATCGTAGCAATAAAAGGACTTGGATCTGCTATTCAATTAATGAACACAGCTAAGTCTTTTCTTGGAAAAGGAGCTGACTTACCAAGTATGGGTGCGGGAACGAGCACCTTATCAGCAGGGACAGCTGGAGCTACACCTGTCTATGTCACAAATATGAAAGGTGGGATTGGTCAAACTAGCTTTGCAGACTCTAGTCAAGGCATGCCAACCGCCATTGATATTAGAAAAAATAATTCGGCACTTATTAAGAATGCAGCTCAGTCGGCAGGACTTTTAACTGTAGTCGCCATGATTGGAAATAAAATTGCAAGTCGAGCAATGAATCTATCAGATATTAATAATTCTGATATGAGTCATAATGAAAAAAAAATTGCTAAGGCTGGAGAAGACGCCTCAACAATAGGTCTTGGGGTTGGTGCGATTGGTGGTGCTGTGTTAGGTACAGCTGGTGGTGCTAAACTTGGGGCTGTGATAGGGACTGCGATAGCCCCTGGTGTTGGGACGGCAATTGGAGCTGCCCTTGGAGCTGGAGGTGCTTTGCTTTTTGGAATGCTCGGAGATAAACTTGGACGAAGTATTGGAGAGTCGATTGCAGAAAAAGACTTGAAAAATCGAGCTGCATTTTCTCCTCTTGAAAGAGGTCAACTTCCTTCTAGTTTTGGTACAGGAGAGTTGCTAAAAGCTCCGCCAACCCTTATTGATATGGGTAAAGGAGAAATGTCGGTTAAGGTTGATATTTACGATTATAAAACACGGGCAACGACTAATTTTAATGCAGGGAGCTTGCCCATGCACAATACAGGATCAGTTAAAGAATCAAGGATGGGTAGTTAATGACAAGTCCTGAAACGGTGAACACGCTTAGTAATCCTTTTGCACTTCAGTGGCGAAAAGCCTATAAACTGTATGAAAGTGACACGCCACGGCTTGCAAGCTATCAAGCTCCACAGGGTGAGCCTGTCCCTTTTATTCAAAGCTCTATTAATATAACAGGTGGGCAATCGGTAGACACGGCGGAGTTTCCTATTTTTGGAGATTGGACAAATACGCCTATAAACAACAAGCCAATCATTATAAAAATTGAGGGTTTTGTGCGTGGCGAAAACTATATAAAAAATCGCCTTGCCTTATTTAATGCCCTTACTATCAATTCAAGTGATGATGATCCTTCCTTTTTAGAATTGCCTTTATGGGGGAGAATTCCTGTTGTTGTAACGGAATGGAGCTTGGATGAAAAAGCAAATGAAAACGGTCAATGTGCTTTTAGTCTTTCTTTTGTACGGGCAGGAATAAGTGATCAAAAAAGAGTTGATGCAATTGAAACTGATAAAACGACATTTGAGGCTGTAAAAGAAGCTACCGCTGTTGCAAGTGAGCAGTTTGAAAAAGCCTTAAAAAAATCTGTTGACAGTAATACTCTTGCCTCTCACTTTAGAGGATTTACCACAAGCCTTTTAAGTATTGTAGGGCGTGTGCAAGGGGCAACAAGTGCACTCAACAAGCTGACTAATAAATGTAATTCAATTACAAGCCTTATTGCTCAAGGAATCAGAGCCCCCAAAGAATTAGCACAAGCTCTTGTTAGTGCCGTGGTGGGGATTGCTTCAGGAGTGCTTGAAATTAAAAACTCCATTGAAGAAGTGGGGTCTTATTTTACGGTCAAAAACAATGCCCAAAATGTGCTACGAATGTTTTTAACCGCTTTTAATTATTCAATAGAGGATGAGGTTATTACTGAAGCTCAATTAAATACCAAAACAGAAAGCGAAAATCTTTACAAAACTTTAGCCTTTACAGCCGCTGCACTTCTTTTGCCTGAAATTGAAACAACCTACCAAAAACAAAAGGAATTATGGGCAGGATTTGAAAAGCTTGAAAGCTCTCTTAAAAAAGAAAATACCGATTTATACGCTGCCATTGAGAGTGTGAGAATTGCAGCCTCCTGTGCTTTAGTTTCCTCAAATGCACAAGTTGAATTAGTAAAATCAATTAAAACAGAAACGCCTCTTATAAGCCTTGCCCTTGCCTTGGGATGCAGTGACGAAAAATTACGACAACTTAACAGGGTTAAAAATTCTTTTTTAATAAAAGGAGATGTGCGATATGTCTAAAATTAGGGTGCAGGTCAACGGTAAAGATATTATTTATGAAAACATTACTATTCATAAATCTCTTGATGAGATTTGTCACACTATTGAAGTAGAAGTACCCTCTTACGAGCGGCAAAAAATCAAAAAACATGACCGATTGCAGGTTTTATTTACAAGCCCGTATTTAACTGACCATGACGGTAAGCGTCCTGTGTCAACGGTATTGATTGATGAGATTTGTGGGAATACAGAAAACGAATCAAAGACGATTATTGTTCGTGGACGAAGTAAGGCTCGGGATATTATTGATAGCCAGTGGTCAGGCGAAATAAAGGGAAGCCCAGACCTTTTAGAAGTTACACGCTCCATTGCACGGGATTTTTCAATTGATGTGCTGCACATGCCAACCAACCAAAACAGTACAAAACCTGTTGAATCTTTTAGCTGGGAAAATGAGTCCCCGTGGTCAAAATTGCTTTTAGAAGCAGATGCACAGGGCTACATTATTACTTCAAATCAGGTGGGGAATTTGTATGTTATTAAACCGTCAAGCTCACCTCGTCCAAAGGGTTTACAAATTATAGAAGGCGTAAATGTTAAGCGGGTTTCAATTACTGAAAGCGGTGCAGAACAGTTTAATAAATACATAGTAAGAGGAGAGAATAACGAGGCAACCGTAACCGACAGCACCTGCCCAAACAAGAGAATCCTTACTATTAATGTTTCAGACTTTAATTTTGACTCAGAAAAATTACAACGGCGAGCACGAACAGAAATGCTTCGTCGCAGAGAAAACAAGGTGATTGTAACGGTCAACGGCTGGGGTTTAACAGATGAGCAAATAAAGGCTTTGGGAAATACATTTCAAAAAGAAGTTTTTTGGGAATGCAATTTTTTAACGCCCGTAAAATTACCTACTTTTGCCATTGATGATGTAATGATTATTAGTGAAGTTTCTTATCACTTGGGATCAAGTGTTTTTGAAGCTGAAATCACACTGGTTAAAAAAGAGGTGTATGAATGATAGCACAATTAAAAGCACGGATTAAAAATCTCTTTGTTAAGGGTGAGTTTTCTCATCGAAATAATGACGGCTCTATTCAAGTGCAAACTCGCTTTTCAAGAGTTATCGACAACCAAAAAGAAGCCTTCCCTTATGGATTTTATACAAAGGCAAAAAGTGGCACGGTGAGTATTTTGTGCGTGGCAGGCTCTTTTGATGCACTACAAGTCATGCCAATTGAAAATACTGAAAATGCCCCTTCTTTAGAGGAGGGAGATGTTGCCATTTA
>JBOFTD010000324.1:0-15128 GCA_051651885.1 Treponemataceae bacterium | reverse complement strand
TCCTGCACCAAAAGGACCCGGAACACAAAACGTTCCACCTTTTGCGACAGGGAAGAATGTATCAACGAGGCGAATTTGGGTAACCATTGTTTCAACAGGTTTTAATCGCTCCGCATAGCAAGTAACTGCGCGCTTTACCGGCCAGTTAAAAGTCATTGTTATCGTATGCTCTTTGCCTTTTTCATCAATTACAACGGCTAAAGCTTCTGTGTTTGTGTAAGATCCGCTATCTTTAATTGATTTTACGGTGTAGGTGCTGTAAAAATTAAACGGCACCATAATTTTATGCTTAAAGGATCCTTCTGGCACTTCACCAATGTAATCACCGCGACGTACGGTATCACCAGCTTTTACAAGGGGAGTAAAATCCCATTTTTTTGTTTTATCCAATGCTTCAAGGTAAATTCCTCTTTCAAGGAAAAACCCTGCTTGTTCAGCAAGCTGTGGTAATGGATTTTGAAGTCCGTCATAAACCTGTCCTAAAAGACCGGGACCGAGAGCAACAGAAAGCATATCTTTTGTAAACTCAACATCATCCCCAGCTTTAATCCCTTTTGTCATTTCAAAAACCTGAAGTTGAGCCTGAGATCCGCGAATACGGATAACCTCACTCTTCAAGCTCTGTTCGCCAACTTTTACGTAGCCTACTTCATTCAAAGAAACATCACCAACAAATTCTACGCTTATCATGTTTCCATTGACTGCTGCTACTTTTCCTTTTGTATCCGTCATTTTGATTCTCCAAGTATTTGGTCGTATATTGTACGGTATGAATCCATACCTCTTTGCTCATTAAACTGAATAATGCGACATGCCATTTGCAACTTTAAGCCGTAGGCAAAAATTGCATCAACACAAAACCCATCAATGGGCGACAATAAGTCGAGGGTTTTGAGTCTCTCTTCATTTAAATATTGCTCAGCCTCTAAAGGACTGTCAAACCCACATGCGGTACGAGCAATTTGATGAATATCTTGTGTTACAGAAATTGAAGCGTCAGAAAATTCTTTTTTCATCTTTTGAGCTCGCACCATTGCAACAGCAACCCTCAATGCTCGCTCCCATGTGTACCATGAATCAAGCAATGCTGATCCTGTTTTTAGATCATACAAGGGCGGTTCAAGGGTTAATCGCTGTAATGCATTTAAATCATGCTCGTCTAAAAAACGTGAGCATAATTCAAAAAAAGCATCATAAGTCATTGGTAAATGAGCTACTGAGGTTGCAGAAAATGACAATCCCGGTAACTGTGATACCAAATAATAGTAATTACTCACCTTATATTTTTCCTTCTAAAGCTGCATTTTTTAAAACTTGTGCAATTTTAGGATTCAAATAGGCGGCAAATAAATCTGCAACAGCTTCTGCTGAAAAATCATAATATGCTGTGCCATCTTTTACACCAATTCTAAATCCATTTGACAAGGAGTTATCAGCTTTCACTTCAACGCCTTTTGCAATAGAATCTTTTAAAGATGTTTTAAAACTGCTTTCAAGGGCAGATAAATCTTTATCACTAAGTAAAACAGACACTGATTCAGCTTCTGGTTTTGCCATCCATGCTTTAACAACTTCTGGGATGAGCGTTTTAAGCATATCAGAATTATATGCTTTTGCACTTTCATCAGTAATTAAAGCACTAAGCTCAGCGGTGAGCCCATCTCGAAATGAGATAATAAGATTTCTACCCGCTTGTGCAATTGCATCAATGCTGGCTTTTTCCATTCGATCTGCTTCCATTTTAGCATCTTTCATTAAAGAGCTGGCTTTTTCTTCAGCGGCTACAATAATTTGTTGTGCCTTTGCTTCAGCATCTGAAATAATATTTTTCGCAGAAGATTCAGCCTCTCCTATGCCATCTTTCTTGATTTTTTCAATCAAGTCCTGTAATTGAACGTCCATAACAACCTCATACAACATGGATTCTATATATCATAAATTTGATAAAATAATGTTAATCAGTATAATTATTTACGTAAAAAAAATCAAGCTATTTTACATCGAAAAAAAATAAATGAAAAAAGGCTCTCGTACGAAAAAGCTTTTTTTTACTCCTGCGGCGTGTGTAATTTGGCTATGACTAGTTATTATCTGCACCAAAAATGCACATAATAGTAATATTTTTAGCAGGCATGGTGAAAACAAGATCAATATCCACCTCTTTTGTTTCATCATTAGGGAACGAGGTTGGATAATAATAAAGGCGTACCACTTTATGCCCAGAAATAGATGGCACTGCCGTAACCGAAATAATCGATCCGGGTTCAGCTTTATTAGTACTCATAGTTATTTTCCCAGCAACTACTTTATCTGAAACGACTATATTATAAGGAATTTCCTTCAAAAAATCTTCACATGAAACAAGAAGAATAATTAAAAAACCAAAGAGTAAAAAAATTATTTTTTTCATAAAAAATACGAACTCCTTAAAATCACAAGTTAAAATCTACCAATTAAAGTATCGACAAAAAGCAACAACTCTAATATATTTTTTATCGACTTGCCAATAAAGCAAATATCTATTCTTTTATCATACCACACTCGGTATTTTATCATACTAACAAGATCTTGCTCAATTTATCAAAAATTATATTGTAAGAAATATCACTAATTTTTCTGTTTGCCAAGATATGCTTCACGAACTTCTTCATTCGCAAGAAGATCTTTGCCTGTACCAGAAAGAATAATACGCCCTGTTTCCAAAACATACGCTCGCTGAGCAATGTGTAATGCCATATTTGCGTTTTGTTCAATGAGCAAAATAGTAACGCCTTCTTTATTAATTTCTTTCATAATATCGAAAATATCTTGCACGATAAGAGGAGCCAAGCCCAAAGAAGGTTCATCAAGCATAAGTAGTCGAGGATGACTCATCAAAGCACGCCCCAAAGCAAGCATTTGTTGTTCTCCCCCAGAGAGAGTTCCAGCCATTTGCCACGATCGCTCCATCAAACGAGGAAAAAGTCCATAGATTTTTTCAATATCAGAATGAATATCCTCATGGCGTAAATATGCACCAATTTTTAGATTTTCATGCACCGTTAAATTAGTAAAAACCCGCCGTCCTTCCGGCACAAGAGTAATGCCCCGTGAAACAACTGAGGTCGTATCAAGATTCGTAATATCCTGATTATCAAAAAAAATATTACCACTAGAAGGTTTTACAAGATTCACAATAGATCGTAATGTTGTACTTTTTCCTGAACCATTTGCCCCAATCAAAGTAACGATTTCACCTTCGGGCACTTCAAACGAAATGCCGCTTAAAGCATTAATTCCACCATAGTTTACATGCAGGTCTTTAATTTTAAGCATCGCTTGCCCCCAAATAGGCCTCAATTACTTTTTGATTATTTTGAATTTCAGAGGCGGTTCCTTGTGCAATCATTTCGCCAAATTCCACAACATAAATCGTATCAGATATTTCCATAACTAAATCCATATGATGCTCAATCAAAAAAATAGAAAGATTGAACTCTTCCTTGATTTGGCGAATAAAGCTTGTAAGCTCAAGCGTTTCTTGTGGATTCATGCCTGCAGCAGGCTCATCAAGCAAAAGAAGTTGCGGATTTGTTGCAAGAGCCCGTGCAATTTCAAGTCGCCTTTGCTGCCCATAAGGCAAGCTTGCTGCTTTATCCTCTGCAACATCCTGCAAGTCAAAACGCTCAAGAATTTCTTGTGTTTGAGCAACCATTATTTTTTCTTCTCTAAATGAACGAGGAAGTCGTAAGGCGGATTCTAAAAAATTTGCCTTTGCATGCACGTGTTTTGCAATAAGAACATTATCAAAAACGCTTAATTCCTTGAAAAGACGAATATTTTGAAAGGTTCGTGCCATACCCAACTTTGTAATCTTATCTGGCGTTTTTCCCACAAGATTTATATTTGTATTCTCGTCCTTTGAAAAAATTACTTTCCCGCTTGTCGGGGTATAAATACCAGAAATAATATTAAAGGCCGTTGTTTTCCCCGCACCATTTGGACCAATTAATGCAGTAATTTTATGCTCGTGGATATCAACCGAAAATCCTGCAACAGCGAGCACTCCGCCGAATCGCATATTTATATTTTCTGCTCGGAGAATTACTCTACTCATTGAATCCTCCTTTTCGCAACTTTTTTTTAAGGTTAATCAGCCATTGTGTAATTTGTTTAAACGTAATTTCGGTTTGTCCCATTAAGCCTTTATTATAAAAGAGAACGATCACCATAAGTAAAATAGAATACACAACCATACGAAAACCCGGTTTAAAAAAGGGGATATTCGATCCAAAAAGCACAAGTGGCTCGTCCAAAAAGCGCAACCATTCTTGCCCGGTTGTAACAATAAAAGCTGAAATGACAGTACCAGAAATGCTTCCCATTCCGCCTAAAACAATAATCAGCAAAATATTATAAGTAAGCGTAAAATAAAACTGACGAGGATCAACGGTTCCCAAAAGTGATGCAAGCAATCCCCCGCCAATAGCAGCAAAAAAAGCTCCAATCATAAAGGATAAAACCTTGTGGTTGAATAAATTAATCCCCATAGCTTCAGCTGCTATATCATCTTCACGAATCGCTTTAAAGGCACGGCCGTGGCTCGAATTAATTAAAAGACTGATGAAAAGCAAGGTAAAAAGTGCCGTTCCGTATGTCCACCACAAACTTCGAATAGAAGGAATACCTTGAATTCCTAAAGATCCATTCGTAATTGGCTGAAGATTAGTAAAGATAATGCGAATAATTTCTGAAAAACCGAGTGTCGCAATTGCCAAGTAATCACCCTTTAGTTTTAAGCAAGGCGCCCCAACTAAGAATGCAACAACGGCTGCAACCACACCACCAATCAACAAGGCAATAACAAAAGGAAGCTCAATACCCACAAGTGTTGGCAACATGGGCTCAATGTAAAAAACGGAAACTCGCCGAGAAATAGGAAGAGTAAAAATAGCAACCGAGTACGCTCCAATTGCCATAAATCCTGCCTGCCCCAATGAAAAAAGCCCAGTAAAACCATTAACTAAATTCATTGAAAGCCCAATAACTACGTAAATAAAGCAGAGATTTAAAATACGACGAACATAAGAATCGATAGTTATATTCAAAATACCCATCACCGCTGAAAAAATTAAAATTGCAATTGCAATATATAAAATTTGATTTTTATTTTGCTTTTTGTTCAAACTATTCACTACACTTTCTCCGTAATTTTTTCGCCTAATAGCCCTGTTGGTTTAAAAATTAAAACCAAAATCAATAAAACAAAGGCAAATGCATCACGGTAGCCAGTAAGCGATGGAAAAAATGCGATAATCAAAATCTCACCTAAACCGAGAATAAATCCACTTAAAACTGCCCCCGTGATATTACCAATCCCACCAACAACTGCAGCTATAAAACATTTTAAACCAGGAACGACTCCCATTAAAGGCTGAATCTGAGGATACTTAACGCCCCATAAAATTGCCCCAACAGCGGCAAGGGCTGCCCCTAATGCAAAGGTTGTTGTAATAACAAAATTAATCTTTATTCCCATAAGACGTGCCGTTTCATGATCTTTCGAAACCGCACGCATTGCCATACCAATTTTTGTTTTATTAATGATAAAAAGCAATATTAGCAAAAGCACAATCGTAATAATTGGTGTTACAACAGAAATTGATTGAAACGAAACAGAACCAACTTTAATGGGGGTTGATAATAGCGGGATATCTGGAAAAGCCTTTGGCTTGCCTGAAAAAAAGTAGGTTGCAAGATTTTCCAACAAAAAAGAAACGCCAATGGCAGAAATCATTATAGAAGACTTCGGAGCATCCCGCAACGGGCGATAAGCAATTCGTTCAATCAGAATACTTATCAAAACAGTAAAAGTAATAACAACAAAAATTGCAATCATCCATGGCAAGCGAAAAACAGAAACACTAAAAAAAGCAGTATAAGCTGCAAGCATAAAAGTATCACCGTGTGCAAAATTTATTAAGCGAATAATACCATAAACCATTGTGTAACCAATAGCAATAAGAGCATAAAAACTTCCTAGGGAAAGACCATTTATTATATTTTGTATGATTGCAATCAGCGAATTTGAAAAGTCCATAAAACCTTCCTATTTTATTAAATTATTATCAACTTATACTTTAACACAAAAATAATAAAATGACAAGTCGTATAAAAAAGGCTTTTCAACTACCGATACAATTAATTCAATCCGCACGATCAAAAATATAAAGATCATTTTCTTCAATATATTCATCCTGCTGCGAAATATCAAAATAATCTTGCAAAGCAGCTTGTTCCATAAGAGAGCAAAGAAATAAAAATTGATCAGGAGTAAAATTAATTTCAAGCGGCTGATTTTCATCTAAAAAAAAGGAAAGTTGAATAAGTCCCGAATCAGAATAATTGAACTGCAATAAAACTTCTTTTTGCTTGGTAATGACGCTGCCAAAAAAAATCTTAATATAATCAGATAACGGCGTTTCATAATTCTTACTATTAAACAGTAAAAATGTTTGTCGATTTGAGTAATTAAGATAAAAAATAATTTTTTTTAAATTACGCCAAAAAACCAGCTCAACTGCATCATACTCAGGAATGAACGAAACATTTAATTCAACACTTTTATTTTTATACGATGCATATACAGTGTCAAGAAAAAAAGGCTCTTCTTCTTCATCTGTAACAGAAAGACTCGCACACGATATATAAAAAAAACACAGCACACAAAAAATCAATCTCATAATACTATACCTCTTCTGAAAGTCATAAATAATGAATACTCTCAGAATATATATAGTTATAAATCAGGATTTTTCACGTAAATTGAGCCAAGATATAACACAGTACTATAGACGGGGGATAAAAAAGGATCGAGTCCATAAGTTACGGCATACGCATTAATATACCATTCATCCAGCGAAGAACCTGCGGTATTAACCGTGTCATCATCGCCAAAGTTATCAGTATCAATAAATTCTTTGCGATTGTAACGAACAGGATACCCCTGAAATTCATCGTCAATAAAAAGTCCCGCTTCGTATGGATTAGAAGCACTACCTTGCTGATACAGACGGATTGAAATTGCACGATTGTTATCAGTTTTTGGCAAAAGCACGGTTTCTGTGGAATTTTTAATTAACAACTCTTTGTAATCCAAAGATTTTAATCGATTATAACCGGCTTGAGAATAATCGGTGTTTGAAGATGAAATAGATGAACGAGCCGAGTTAAGCTCACTTTCGCTATTATATATTTTATAAAAAACCACGGTTCCAACAAAAACATCACCAAGTGAAGAATTAACAGACTCATTTGTTCGAAAGTTATAACGATTATTCGAGTCATCGGTAGGAACAGAATCGCGTATAAAAATTGGTGGCTCAAGAATATAATATTCTTCAAGACCGCAAGCAGTCACAAAAAAAAGACTTGCAAAAAAAATAATACTTCTTTTTAGTCCACCCATAAATCATCCTTACTACAAAATTTACTCTGCCGTTGTCTCCAAAAGAATCAATCGAGTGTTTGCAAGGTTTGCCCAAGAATCATTTGAAAAATTATCAACTAAGTTGCGATAATGTTCTTTTGCAGCCTCAACATTTCCCTGCACGTCCTCGACACGAGCTAAGCTGAACAAAGCACGCGAGCGCAAAGGAAAATCCATCGCCTCACTTGCTTTAGTATAATAATCGACCGCTGTAGGTAAATCATTAGCTTCTTCTGAAACAACCGCCGCATTATAATAACAAAGAGCCGTTGTATACGCTTTAGGATTCGCTTGTATTGCATTAAGCCATGCTTCTCGTGCATCAACCCAATTTTTTCGATCAAAGTGAATATCAGCAATGGCCATAAAAGCTCGAGATCCTGCAGGATTACGCTTATTATTTGTAGCAAATTCGATCATTTTTGCAAGAATTTCATCTTCTTTTTCAGTTAATTTTTCATCGCTCAAATTCTTTTTTGCTTCAGTCAAAGTAAAAATAAAATCTTCAAGCTCAGCAAAATTCTTTTTGAGATTTGACTCCGAAACAGTAAAATAAACGCCTGCCCCAATGGAAAGCAAAATCGACAAAGAAATTATTACCAACAAGGGGATGCGAATTTTTAATAATAAAGCACCTCCTATTTGCGAAATAGTTTTTTTTTCACTCATTATAAACCTCTAAATATATATTCAATTCTTTTGCTGCCGAGATGAACAAACGCACAGCCTCGTGATTTTTTTACACAGTATTTATTCTAAACTAACTGATTAGCGACTGCAAATATTCAGTCTTAAGGCTATTGTATCAGATATATTTGACATATTCAAGTCGAATTTAATTTTTTCAATCGACCGACATACGGTATTTTCTTGTTTTAACACAAAAATATTTGATCAAAAAAGCTGTTTTTTAATTAAATTTAACAATACACCTTTTATAAAACAAAAACCAACCAAATTTTGGTCAGTTTTTGCTTGTCAAAGTAAAATTTAAATTTCAAAAAGTTTATTTTTTATTTTTAATCATATCTCCAAGAGTGTACACGCCTTCATCCTCATCTTTATTTGATGACATGTAGTGTGAAATTTCTGCTCTTTCTTGATGTTTTTTCAATTCGCGAACAGAAAATGCAATTTTTTGTTTTTCTGGCTGAATATCAGTAACATACACCGTAATTGCACTTCCTACTGGATGTTTTTTTACTGCATCTTCAAAACTCTCTTCTCTTGAAGCAGAAAGATTTGCTTTATTGATTAAACCTTCAATTCCACCAGTAACACGCACAAAAACGCCAAAATCAGTTATAGAGGTAACTTCACCTTCTAAAACAGACCCGACATGATGAGCTGATACAAAATGCATCCATGGATCATCAGAAAGTTGTTTTATTCCAATACGTAAACGATGATTTTCAGGATCACTTTCAATAATCACGCCCTCAATTTCATCTCCAACTTTTAATTCTGAGTTTAAGCTCTTAATCTTTTTTGTCCATGAAAAATCGTCATTATGAAGAAAAGCATCGATTCCTTCTTCTAATTGAACAAATCCGCCCGCATTAGTAACTTTTACCAAAGGACGTTTTAAGTGCATACCAACAGGATATTTTTCTGCAATAGTGTTCCATGGATTTTCAGTAACTTGCTTCAGTCCAAGAGAAACTCGCCCCGCCTGAATGTCATAACCTAAAATCATGCACTCAACTTCATCACCAATTTTAACCATATCTTGTGGCTTGTTGATTTTTTTTACCCAAGAAAACTCACTAATATGAACTAATCCTTCAATGCCTTCTGAAAGTTCAATGAATGCACCAAAATCGGTCAGCTTTGTAACACGACCTTTAACAACATCGTTCACATGAAATTTTTCTTCAAAATTAAGCCAAGGATCGTCGGAAAAATGTTTGAGAGATAAATTGATTCGTTTTCCTTCTGCATCAAGGCGAATAACTTTTACGTCAATAATATCACCTTTTTTTACAAAATCTTTTGGACGAGTAACATGACCCCAGCTCATATCATTGATATGCAATAATCCATCAAAGCCACCAAGATCAACAAAAGCACCAAAACTCGTAAATGTTTTTACTTCGCCTTTTACTACATCGCCAATATTTGCTGTCTCAAAGAATGAATCACGTTTTTCATTCATCGATTCATCCATATACTTTCTTCTATTAAGAACAATATTTACTTTATCATTTGAGTATAATCTTTCAATTAAAAAAGAAGATTCTATACCGAGCAAACTCTCTGGTTTTTCAATTTTTATCACATCAGCTTGGCTAATAGGAAGAAAAGCACGAATGCCACAACCAAGATTTACCTCATAGCCGCCTTTAACGATTTTATCAATCTTTCCTTCGACAGATGTTTTATCAACTGAAGCTTGACGAAGCTTTTTCCAAAATGCTTTACCATCAGCCTTTTGCTTTGAAACAATCACCTCACCATGCTTATTTTCTTTCAAAATTAATACAACAGCTACCGTATCTCCAACGGCTGGTTTTTCTTTAAACTCACCAATAGGAATTTTTCCCTCTGATTTGTAACCAACATCCACAAAAACCTGATCGTCAGTTACTTGAACAACAACTCCATCCACAAGTTGTCCCTCTTCTAAAGAATTAAGACTCCCTAGATAATTCTCGAATTGTGTTTGGATGCTATCAGCTTTTTTTTTAGTTTCTTCCGTTAACACTTCCATCTCTGCCATAATAAACCCTTTAACTTAAATTTTAGTAATGATTATTGCACATATTTGTTCAATAGTCAAGTGCGTAGAATCAATATATATTGCATCGGGTGCAATTTTCAAACTGCCCTCCGCTTTATTTTTATCAAGCATATCTCTTTGTTGAATCGATTGCTTAATTTGATCAAGATTTGCTTTTTTTCCCTGAGCCTGATACTGGCTATAACGCCTTTGTGCCTGCGCATCAAGTGATGCATCAAGGTAGAATTTATGCTCCGCATTTGGAAAAACAACTGTTGTCATATCACGCCCTTCACAAACAATGCTCAGCAATTTTGTTAATTCTTGGATTTTTTGATTTACGATATGACGAACAGAAACAATGCAAGAAATTTTTGAGGCATTAAAACTCATTTCTTCTGTGTGGAGAAGCGATTCTACATCTTCGCCATTTATGATAAGGTGATTTTTTTTGTAATCAAAAATAAGATGCTGTGCAAGTTCTGTAATCGCCTCTTCATCAGTGAAAGAAAGTTGATTTCTCGTTGAAAAAAGTGCAAGTCCACGATAGAAACTACCCGAATTTAGAAAGGTAATATTGAGCTTTTCCGCTATTTTTTTTGCAATAGTACTTTTTCCAGCCCCTGCAGGACCATCAATTGCAATTATCATAAAGGAAGTATAGATAAAATAGTATTTTATGTCAATACGAAAATAAATGGCAACCCTTGCAATTACAAATCAATTTTATTACTATTATATTTATGAAAATAACATCACGATTTACCATTGCGATTCATACACTCTTGTGCATCCATTTATTTCAGGAAAAATATAAAACAACGAGCGAATTTATTGCAAAAAGTGTAAATGTGAACCCCGTAATTATACGGCGAATTGTGGGACAACTCAAAAATGCGGGAATTCTTACCGTCTTTGCGGGAACAGGCGGTTGCAAGCTTGCAAAAAATTTAACGGATATAACGCTTTTTGATATCTATAAAACAGTCGATTGCGTTGATAAAGGCCTTTTTAACTTTCATGAAAATCCCAACCCCCAATGCGTTGTAGGAAAAAATATCCATTCCTTGCTTGATGCGGTTCTCGAAACGGCTGAAAAAACGCTCGAAAATAACCTTTCCCAAACAAGCCTTGCAACCCTCGCAGAAAACTTACAATCTTCCTTTTAATAAAGATCTTTTTATCGCTGAAATGAGTGAAAAAATTATTTCGCAGTTGAAAACTACGATAGAATCAGAAATTCAAAAATTGCACCGTTAGCAAATATACTTCGCCATAAATCGAAAATTTGAAAACCTTTTTTTTATAAAGAGAGAAAAAATTAAACATGAATTTAAAATATGAACTTTAGAAAACTAACGATAAATTTTCATTATGTGCATGTGCTGACTTTTAATAACAAAAGACTCTTTTTGATCTATTAAAAAGGTATCCTCTTTTTGAAGTGAAAACGTCTCGCTATTTGTATTGATAACTCCTTCACCATCAATGACAAAGAAAACAACTTCATCACTTGTATGCGAGGGATCAATTTTTAGTTCATTTTCTATGAATAAAACCTCAAGAGTAAAAAAATCGCATGAAAATCGTGTATTAAAATTATGAATGATTTTTGCTTGCAAACAATCTTTTGGTGCAGCAACAATTACATCGAGGGATTTTTCGACATGCATTTCGCGCAAACGCCCCCAATCATATATACGATAGGTAACATCACTTGGCTGCTGCACTTCTAAAATTCGTAGGCCACCGCAAATTGCATGAACGGTTCCTGCAGGAATAAATAAAAAATCGCCTTTTTTAACCGTACTTATAAAAAGTTTTTCATCCAAAGTATTTTTTGTAATAGCTCTTTCAAGATCTTCACGCGAATATTCTTCTTTTAATCCAGAAACGAGCTTGGCTCCCTCAGTTGCTTCAAGAATGTACCAACACTCCGTTTTTCCGTAAGAATTTTCATATTTTTTTGCATATTCATCATTAGGATGCACCTGAACCGAAAGTTTATCATTTGCCTGAATCACCTTAATCAAAAGCGGATAATCTTTTTGCAAAACTTCGGACAAATTTTTTCCATTATAGCAAGACTGTCCGTGTTTCAAAGTTGAGACAAGCCAATGCTCGTAACCCCAAACTTTTTCTGAAACAAAGGGCGTTAGTTTTTTTACCTCATTCATAAGCGAAAGTTTAACAATTTTTTTCAAACTATACAAGCTCATATTATAGAAAACAATCGACGAAAAACATGGATGATCGAAATTTGTATTTGAAATTACGGTATCTTGCTTTAATTAAAAGTGAAAACTCATAAATAAATAAAACTTTATTCTTATCATTGTTGATTTAAATTCTTATTTTATTATAATTCAAGAATCAATTAAATTTAATGCTGGTTTTTACTAGCGATTTTGCATTTTTGCAAAGGAAGGAAGGCTATGGAAAAGAAAAATATTTTTACACGCTTTTTACAAAGTGTCGAAATTGTAGGGAATAAGCTGCCTCACCCCGTATCAATTTTTGTTATTTTTTCAGTTTTAATTATTATTATTTCTGATATTGCAGCGAGAATGGGTCTCGCCGTTGATTATTTAGGATTTAGAAATGGTGTACAACAAACGATTTCGGTAAGTGCGGTTTCATTACTCAGTGCTGAAGGAATTCAAACCCTTTTTACAAAGGCGTTAACAAACTTTACCGGCTTTGCACCTTTGGGAACTGTTTTGGTTGCAATGCTTGGAATTGGCGTTGCAGATTCAACAGGACTTATTGGAACATCGCTTAAAGCACTCGTTTTGCGCACCCCAAAAAGCTTAATAACACCCGTTGTTATTTTTGCAGGAATTATTTCAAATGTTGCCTCAGACGCAGGTTATGTTATTTTGATTCCGCTCGGTGCGATCATATTTTTAAGCGTTGGTCGCCATCCATTAGCGGGACTTGCCGCAGCTTTTGCCGGTGTTTCTGGAGGATTTTCTGCAAATCTTCTTATCACAACCATTGATGCATTGCTTTCTGGCATTTCAAGCACCGCAGCACATATTATTGACCCAAGCTATGAAGTGCTTATTTCATCAAACTTTTATTTTATGGCAGTAAGTACTTTTTTCATTACGATTATCGGAACCTTTGTTACGGACAAAATTATAGAGCCCTCACTTGGAAAATACGGAAACACACTCCACGATACCTTATACTCAATAACACCACAAGAAAAAAAGGCATTGGGCTGGGCTCTTCTTTCCATTATTGTGTACGTTGGAATAATTCTTGCACTCGTATTGCCTGAAAATGGAATTTTACGCGGAACAAATGTTCCCTTTGCAAGCTCTCCCTTTATTTTATCTATTGTTATAATTATGGCTTTATTCTTTTTTATTCCCGGCGTTACTTACGGAATTGCAACAGGAGAAATCAAAAATGACAAAGATATTGTTCATGCCTTGAGTAATGCGATGTCTGCAATGGGATCATACATGGTTTTAACTTTCTTTGCCGCTCAATTTATTTTTGCTTTTTCATACTCAAACCTTGGAACTATTTTATCTGTTAGAGGCGCAAATTTCCTCAAGCTGACAGGATTTACTGGAATGCCTCTGATCATTAGTTTTGTGTTGCTTGCTGCATTCATTAATCTTTTTATGGGATCCGCATCTGCAAAATGGGCTATCATGGCTCCGATTTTTGTACCGATGCTCATGCAAGTCGGCTACACACCTGAGTTTGTGCAACTCGCCTATAGAATTGGAGATTCTACAACAAATATTATCACACCGCTTATGAGCTATTTTGCTATGGTTGTTGCCTTTGCTGAAAAATATAATGTAAAAGGCCAAAAAGAAACAGGACTTGGAACTATCACCTCAATGATGCTGCCGTATTCGATTTTTTTCCTAGTTGCGTGGACAATTCTTTTAATTGTATGGTATAAGCTCGGAATTCCAATAGGCGTTGGCGGATCTGTTCACTTATAAACGTATAAATGCATAACTAAACATATTAATTTGTGACGATTTTCTTTCATACATTTTTTTTACAACAAAAAAATGTATGAAAGAAAATTACAAGAACGCCGATTGCTTTTAACATCAATTAGTGGCAGAGGAAAAAAATTATAACGTATTATTTGTAAATGAAATCTATATAACGAAAAAATAATCTAGCACGAAATTAGAATCCTTTTAATAGAACAAGAATTTATTTGACAAAGAAAAAAAATAAGTGACAAATACTGCATCTTTCTTAATAAGAAAATCAGTATCTGTCACATTAATTACACGGAATAAAGAAAAATCGTTATTTGCTGACTTCTATTTTTAAGCCGTATGTTACATTATTCGAGCGAGCAAAATCTGCCATGTTAAGGGCAACAGAAACTCCATACACTGAATTAATGTATACAAGAGGATCTCCCTCAGCAACTCCGCCAAATGTCTCAATGTAGGGAACTTGTTTATTATAAACAAGCGTATTATTATCCCATATTTTTATGTTTAATAAGTCACCAATTGCAATATCGCTTGCAGCAAATAAGTCAAGATTAATATTTGTCCACACATTGCCATACGGCTCATCAATCATAGTAATTGTTCCTTCAAAAGTGTTTGTATCAACTTGATTTGCTTTTGTATAAGGCAAACTTATTGCAGCTCGATCAAGCCGTGGACCAACTTTTTCAAAGGAAATAGTGCCACTTGCAAGGCGTGCTCCAGTAAATGCGTACACATCACGGCCATGAAAAGTATAAGACTTTTCTGTATTTTTGCGACGATTTACCGCCTCTTCAATTTCACGAATTTCTTCAATTCCAAATTGTTCTTGAATAAAAGTCAGTGTTCCATTGTCAGGAGTTACAATATAATGCCCAGTTTTTGTTTTTGCAACAACAGAAGTTCTGTCAGTACCAACACCCGGATCAACAATAGAAACAAACACCGTTCCCTT
>JBOFTD010000323.1:0-9819 GCA_051651885.1 Treponemataceae bacterium | reverse complement strand
TGTCTGGTGACCATAGTGGAGAGGCAATACCCGTTCCCTTACCGAACACGGAAGTCAAGCTCTCTTACGCCGATGATACTGCTTAACCGCGGGAAAGTAGGTAGTCGCCAGACTTTTTTATTTTAAACTTTCTTTTGTTAACGAAACATCTTGCGTCTGTCAATAGTTTTCGTCTTGTCTTATCTTTCCTCCTGTGCTAAAATATCTTATGAACACGACATATAGTGAAAGTTCGTTGCACAAAAGCTTAAAAAAGCTTTACAAAATAGAGCGAACCACAGATGAAGAAAACTATGAAATGGAAAAAAAAGTTTGCGACTTTCGATGTGATTTGGTATATAAGAATCATATTATTGAAATTCAGACCGCAAGGCTTTCAAAACTAAAAGAAAAAATTGAAGCCTTAATTGATAATTACCAAATGACAATTGTTTTTCCGCTTGTCGTTGCAAAAAAACTTATAACTGTTGATGAAAATAATGAAAGAATTTCTTCTCGAAAAAGTCCGAAACAGCATTTAATTTACTCTCTTTTTAACGAGCTGACTCAAATTTATCCCTTTTTGCTTCATCCACATTTTACTCTCGAAGTACTTTTAATTACCACTGAAGAAATTCGCATTAAAGCAAGCGAAAATTCATCACTTTGTAAAAAAAAGAGAAGAAGACGAAAGCAATGGATTAAGATAAACAAACTTTTAGATTCTGTTGAGAAAAAAATTACTTTCTCGGCAAAAGAGGATTATATCGAACTTTTATATGAGCTTGCCTTACCCCAAATTTTTAGTTCAAAGGATATTCAAAAAACAGTTGCAAAAAATTACGCACATATTATGTTATGGGTGTTTAAGCGTATGAATTTGATTCAGTTAGAAAAAAAAGAACGAAATCTTTGCTTTTATTCGGTTGTATAACCTAATTTTTATTGTATTGCTTGTATCCATGTATTGAGTAAAATTCCAAACGCAACGCCTACGTTGAGAGAATTTTTTATTCCATTCATCGGTATACTTACTCTGCCATACTGAGCTTTTTTTAATGCCTCGGGACTAACGCCCAATTCTTCAGATCCTAAAATTACTATGCCTTTTTTTGGAAATAAAAATTCTGATAAAGGAGTTCCGCCCGTTTCAAGTACAAAAATCGGTATGTTTGAGGGAAGT
Source organism: Treponemataceae bacterium (assembly GCA_051651885.1). Taxonomy (GTDB): domain Bacteria; phylum Spirochaetota; class Spirochaetia; order Treponematales; family Treponemataceae; genus JBOFSR01. Next base: position 8,657 of record JBOFTD010000323.1, on the reverse strand, counting down.
TCATCAAGGCTCGATCGTTGCCATTCCATGTTTTCAATACAACCCATTCCAGGTCGTACTGCACGCGAATGCAACGGATCACAACAAAAAGGCGAAATGTAAATTTTTTCTGCCCCCAGTGCTTCGGCAGTTCGAAAAATTGATCCTATATTAAAGGGAGATCGAATATCTTCTGCGTATACATGGATGCCGTCAAAAAAATTTCTGCGAGGATTTGCTTGATCCATTATTTTATACGGTGCAATTATTAAATCCCATTCTGCAGGAGGTGTTTTCATAATGCGTAGGAGATGATTTTTCGCACTATTGCATGCACGTAATTCATCAAAAGGGTGGTGTGTCAGTAAAGATTGAATATCATTTTGTGCTTGATTAGACAGCTGCGGATCGCTTAAAAGTACGAGTAAGAGTTTTTTTACATATTCACATCGTGGTAATGAAAAATTATAGGTACAGTTTTTTTCGGCAATTCCTAAGATATCACGCTCAATAAAGCCAAAACACAATGCGAGTTTTCTCCGTCGATGGCCATCATGAAAATGAAGAAGTTTATCTGGCGAAATCATAGTTTAACGAAAAAGTGATAAAAGGCCGGTCATTTTTGTTCCGACTTTAATCCAGCCCTTGGTTTTTTTATTTTTAATCTTATCAATAAAATCAAAAAGCCAATGTGCAATCTCTTCATCATTTTCGGCTTCACTTTTTACTAAACTCATGTGGATATTTGAATATTGGGCTTGTAAATTTTCTGCAAGTGACTCAAAACTTGCTTGAGCCATACAAAGAGGAATTGGAATAATTTGATTTTCTGGTAAATTTTTTATAAGATTTACTGGTGTAGGTGCTTGCTTTAATAAAAAAACTACGTGCATATTTTTGTATTTAGTTGCTCTATTAATAAGTTCGCTGCAAATATAGGTATAACTTGAAATATATAAATCAATTGCTTTGGTAAAATCATTAACATGGGAAGATGCAATTTTTTCTACATAGCGATTTGCATCAAAAATGATTAAGACTTCATCGATTGTTGAAAATTTATTTTCTGCAGCAAGAATTACTGAACGAGCAGAAATAGGAGAAGTTCGATTCCATGTAATACAATGTGTTGAAGCTGCATTTTCTTGCAATTCATGTGCAATAAACGGAGTGCGATCATGATCTTTTGCGGTGGTAATAAAAACATCATTCTCTGCGAAGTCTTGTCCGAAAATTAAAATTGGTTTGTTCACGAATTTATTGTAACACTAATTTTTTTTTTACTCAACAGGGAAAATAAAAAAAGGAAAAAAATACATTCTTTATTTAAATAATGCCCTTAAAATCAATATGAAGTTGTTTGCAAAGTTCTTGATATTTGTGTTGATCTTGTAAATTCTGCATATCGGTGACATACAATTCATTCTGAAAAATAGCGGTGGTTTTTTGCTGAGCTGCAGGTCGCTTTTCTATAACACGCAGTGCTTGCGAGATAACTCCTTCTCGTGAGTCAATTACTTGAATTGCATTGCCACAGAGTTGTTGTATGATCGAGCTAAAGTGAATAAAATGGGTGCAGCCTAAAATAATAATATCAACCATTTGAGCAATAAAAAAATCAACACTTTTTTTGCAAGCTTCTTTTTTTTCTGCCGTTGTTGCGGTAAATAAATTATGCTCAATAAAAGAAATTAATTGGCTGTCTGCTTTTTTTACAACAACACAATTGCTCGCATAATCTGCGATTAATTTTTGCGTGTAATTTTCTGCAATTGTTCGCTTTGTGGCAAGAAGACCAATTCGCTTTTTTGTTGACAGTTTTTCGGCGAGTTTTATCGCAGGCACCGTACCAATAAAGGGCGTTGTAAATGTTTCTCTCAAGCGGGGTAGAGCGGTACCAGAAATAGTATTGCATGCAATGATAATAACTTTTGGATTAAAATGTTCGATAATAGTGCGTGAAATACTTATTGCACAGTTAATAATTTGTTCGCTTGTTTTTTCACCGTACGGAAAATTTTGTGTGTCAGCGATATAAACGCATCGAATATGAGGCTGACGATCCACCAAAAATTGCATATAAGGAATACCGCCCGTTCCAGAGTCTAAAAAAGCAAAATCAATTGGTTGAATAGTATTTTTTTTCATCATTGTTTAAATAAATCATTAAAACTTTGTAGCGCGTTTTTTTTCGTATCACTTTCTTCTTTTTTATTCGCTGTCGCTATAACAAAATATTCACAAAAATTTGCTTTTTCTTTATTAGAAACCCTTTCATCAACATCTTCGTGGCATTCATAATGGCTATCGATACTATAGAATGTGCAGTTTTTACAACAATGCACATCCGCATGACAATATGGGCACTCATCTCTAAAACCGGTGAGCCCATTAATTGTTTTTTTACACTTCCAACACATTCAATTATTGTATCCATTTGACTAATTTTATGCAATATCATAAAATATCGTATGCTTTTATTAAATCCATGTCAGCATAAAAATTGTGAAAAACGATCCCTTTCTCATTTTGATTCACACGGACAGATTATAAATGATCCTTGGTTTTGTCTTGAGCATTGCCCAGATCCTGATAAGGCGATGATGGATATTCATAATTATATTTCAGTGCATGAAAAAATTATCAGTCTCAGTGCTGATTACATTGTTTTTGATGGTAATGATTTTACTAATAAAAAATTTTATGGCTGCACTTTTTGTCATTGTGCTTTTCGAAACATTCAGGCTGAAAATTGTCGCTTACGTATGGCATTTTTTGATTTTTCGATGTTTTCTGATTGTAATTTTCGCCACTCAAATATGCAGTATGTTTCATTTGCTTGTAGCACTTTCTCCCATGTTTTATGGACTAATTCAGATCTCGTGCATAATAATTTTAATGGAATGACTTCGTATCAATCATCTTTTGATGATTCAGATTTGTATAATTCGCGTTTTATTCGCTCAACACTGATTGCAACCTCATTTCAAAACTGTAATATAAAAAGTACGTGTTTTTATAATGCAAAAAAAGACAATGTTTCATTTCGAGCATCAAACACACGCGAGGCTGATTTTACGCAAAAGGAAAAGAAATTTGAAAATCTATACGCATTTATCAATTGAGGGTTTTTCAAACTGCTATATTGTAGGAAATGAAAAAACGCGAGAGGCACTTATTATAGATCCGGGTAAGATTACGAAAGAAATTCTTTTCCAAATTGAAGATAATAAATATCGACTTGCTGCTGTTTTGGTGACTCATAAACATAAAAGTCATTATCGCGGGCTACAGACGCTTCAAAAAATTTATCATCCGCTTGTTTATGCTTTTGATTATGAAATTGCGGGCGTTCCGGCAACGGTCATAAAAGATGATGGCTTTTTTTATGAAGCAGGATTACGCATTGATTATTATTCAGTGCCAGGACATACGGTTGATTCTGTTGTATTTAAAATCGAGCAGGTGCTTTTTACGGGGGACACTTTAACTGCGGGAATGCTTGCAAAGACAAATCATGTGTATGCAAAACAAACGCTTGAAAAAAATGTTTTGCAAAAATTAATTACACAAAATGATAATATGATTGTTATGCCCGGTCATGGGCCGCCGTCGACTATTGCTGCAGAAAAGAAAATTAATTTATCCATTGGATGCCCTTTGATTATTAGTCAAATTAATCGTCAAAAGCAAGAAAAAGATTAAATTTACTGTTGTGCAAAATATTCTTTTAGAAAAATTTATGGCTGACTCATATAAAGGGCAACCATTTTTTTTGCCAAAGATTTTAAAATGCTATCCATCCCAGAAAAATCCCCGCCAGTAGTGTTTGCCGTTGCTTTAAGCGTAAGTTTATTTGAGCTTAGTTCAAATAAGTTCATTTCAAAAACAGCTTTTGGTGTAATTCGAACATAGCTTGGCGTAGTGGAGACGAGTTGTTTTACATATACTTTGTTGTCTCTCGTATATGTTTGATAGCTAAATGTTGTTTGTTCAGGTACATATGTTTTTTGTTCGTACGAATCAACTAAGTTTATGACAAGAATTGCATCGACTTTGTTTTCTTCAAAGATTGCAGAAATCTCCTTATCGGTATATGTTTCCAAGGGAGAAATAATTTGAAGAGAGCTTATTGCGTTAATGCCATTGCGGGAAAATTCGTTGAGTAAATATTTCTCGGTGTTTTTTCGCCAGCCAATATTGTGGATCGGTGCAAAAACAACAACTTTGTTGATTGATGCACGGTTAATATTTGGGCTTGCAAAGTAGCTCACATTAACGGTGCTACATGCGGCTAAAAAAGTCATACTTACGAAAGCGAAAAGTATTTTTTTTATGGTGTTTTTTTGAATATTATTCATTAGTAATTCTCGCTATTCGGTTGGGCGTTTTTTTAGGTTTGCATTATTGCTAATTGCTTGCCCTTTGCCCTGCTTTTGTTCCATTAAAGCTCGCACGGTTAAAGGCAATCCAAAAAGATTTATAAATCCATTTGCATCATGATGATCATAAAGTTCTCCTGTGGTGAAACTTGCAAGATCTTCATTGTATAAGCTATAAGGACTTGTACAACTTGCGAGGCGAATTGATCCTTTGTAAAGCTTGAGTTTTACATTGCCATAAATGGTTTGCTGTGTAACGTCTATAAAAGATCGGATGGCATCGGCAAGTGTTGTAAACCAGCGACCATTGTAGATAAGTTCGCTTGCTTTTAGACTCACGTGCTGCTTGAAAAAATAGGTATCCCGATCAAGACACAAGTGTTCAAGTTGCTCATGTGCAAAGTAAAGTATTGATCCACCGGGTGTTTCATAGACCCCGCGGCTTTTCATACCAACGACACGATTTTCGACAATATCAATAATACCGATTCCATTTCTGCCACCAATTTTATTTACTTCTTTGAGCAATTCGAGTGCTGACATTTTTTTTCCATTAATGCTGACAGGAATTCCTTTCTCAAAGGAGATTTCTACATATTCGCCTGACTCGGGAGCTTTCTCTGGCGTGACGGTTAATTGTAAAAGGTGGTCGTAATTTGGTTCATTTGCAGGATTTTCAAGCTCTAATCCTTCATGTGAAAGGTGCCAAATATTTTCATCTCGACTATAGGATTGATCTTTTTTCATGGGAACAGGAATATTGCGTTGCTCAAGGTAGGCAATTTCATCCTCTCGACTTTGCAAATCCCATGTTCTCCATGGTGCTATGATTTCTATATCAGGTGCAAAAGCTTTAATTGCAAGTTCAAAACGGATTTGATCATTTCCCTTTCCCGTTGCTCCATGTGCAATTGCTTGTGCACCTTCTTGGCGGGCATATTCAACAAGGATTTTTCCAATTAGAGGACGAGCCGTTGATGTTCCAAGCAGGTATCGATCTTCATAAATAGCATTCGCTTTCAAGGCAGGATAAATGTAGTCGGTAATGTATTCTTCTCGTGCATCAACAACATAGCAAGAACTTGCTCCTGTTGTAAGAGCTCTTTCCTTAATCGTTTTCCAATCATCATTTTGCCCTACATCAATACAAACGGCAATCACTTCACAATCATAATTTTCTTTAAGCCATGGAATAATTACGGTTGTATCAAGTCCACCAGAATATGCTAAAATTATTTTTTTTCCTGCCAAAATATACCTACCTTGTATAAAAATATTTTAATAGTATATGAATAATATTATTTTTATACAAGCAATTTTTTTGCAATTTGTAGATTTCCCTGCAAGATAAATAACATTGACACATCTACACAAAATGCTCTATAGTTAATTAAAGTCAACAAAAAGGATTCGTAAATGCTTTCTATAAAAGATCTTGAAAATTTATCTGAGCGAATTGAAAGTCTTTGTTCTATGGATGTTTTAAGACAACTCAATAAATCGTGGCAGCTTTTATTGCAGTTGCAAGGTACGTGTTATCGATTTCCTAATGCAGATCTTTTTTTGAACATTCTTGTTACCGAAAAATTTCATGAAAACTACGAACTTTTAAAATCCCTTGATGTTTCAAGCTCTTTTAAAGAAATTCATTTAATTAAATCACTGTGGGAAAAGCCATTAAATAGCAAAACAATCGAAGAGGGCGTTCGTGCAATCTCGCAGGAAAAAATCAAACTTTCTGATCAGGTGAAAACCACGCTCCAGCATGCAATCGTATTTATAAATCAAACAAATCATGATCCGATTATTAAACAATTGATTTTTCATCTGGTGTTTTCAAAAACGCTTCCGCCCTTTGACGAGAAAAATAATTTTCTGCGGATTGTAGATATTTTTGTGATGCATTCGCTGGGATTTTTAGATCATCCTTTGCTCTATCCTGAAAATTTTATGTATTTATTTGCCCAGGCCTCGCATGATTATAAAAATCAGATAACAGAAGAAAATATTTTATTTTTTTTATATAATTTTCAGCAAATTTGTAGCGTTGGAAGTGCCGTTTTGCTCATATATAATAGCAAATGCAACTCTGCGGTAAAACTAATTAATAACGATCCGTACCTAGAAAAACTTTTTTTGAGCAAAAATTTATTTGCCGAAATCTTTCAGTGGCCTGTGATTAACATTACCACCGTGATGAATAATCTTACATGGAAACGCGACAAAACCGCTCGATTTTTGGCAAAACTGGTTGACCTTAATTTACTGCACGAAATTAAATTAGGCAAAGATAAAATTTTTGTAAACATCCTTATGACAGAAACCTTTGACGACATCAAGAAAAACAAACACATCCAAAGTATTATTGGTAGCTAAGGAATGACATAATAATTTTATGAAAATATTTTTGAAGGATTACAATGGAAGTTTATAAAGATGACTTGCGAGAAAAATATAAACAAATTTTTAGCGAAAACAAACAAAATCCTCATTGGGCAGCAAGAAAAAAAACTGTAGATGAGAATATTCATCCTGCGATTCCATTTGTTGGGAAAAACTATGAAAAAACAAGGATGCTTGTATACGCCAGTGCTGAAAATTTGACTTATTATGAAAAATCTGACAAAAGCATAGATAAATTTGAAAATGATGAGCTTGCGATAAATAGAAGAAAAATTAAAGAAAGTAAACCTTCTTTTTTTCCTAACATACATATTGCACCTATAAATGATGGATCTTTGTTAATTGCTGCGGCGTATATTTTGAAAAAATTGAATGTGGAGTTAAAATATACCACTCCTTATGAATTTATTGAGAATATTGCTGTTGATAATTTTTGTAAATTTTCAATAAAAACGGGTTCAAAAAATATTGATCATGCAAATGATTTAAATAAATTAGAAAAATCTTTTTCCTACGTCGAGGAAGATTTGAAAATACTTCAGCCCGAAATTTTAATAATCCCTAAAACTATTTATGAGCGTGAATCTGTGCGAGATATGATTAAAAAAATTGTGCCAAACTGCAAAATCGTAACTATTTACCAAATGAATGCAGGAAATATTAATCGGCATATAGCACCTAAGCACATGAAAAAAGATGCATCAGAAATTGACGAAATATTTAAAAACTGGCAATTAAAATTGGGCAATGGAATTAGAGGAAAAACTAATAAGAACTTTAATTCTGTTTACAGCTATTTGGATGAAGTTTTAAAAAGAATAGTTGATTGATAAGTCTAAGTTTCTGTAAGGTAAGAGAATAGATTTAAGAATAACGGAGAAAAGGTGGGGTTTATTGCGTTTCAGCATTCAGCACTTGTCATAGCAGGCTTTATGCACTGCGACGGCTATGCAATCAGATTCTGATGAACTTTTAGAAGTGTTGACAAACCACCCAATCAAAAATTGACTAGATCATAAAAAATACTGATTATAAATTTTATTTTTGTCTTTTATAAAAAATATTTATCAATTAGATTGAAATTACTTGACAGTTTTGTTTTATGCATATATACTTGTAAAACTTTTTTATTATCAGCTAGCTATGCCTTTGTAGCTCAGTCGGTAGAGCGCAACCATGGTAAGGTTGAGGTCAGCGGTTCGATCCCGCTCGGAGGCTGAAGGGTAAGCTTAGAGAATAAAATGTTTTAGTAAATAGGAGTAGAAAATGGCAAAATCAAAAAAATCCGCCGTAGAAATCATCGCACTTCAATGCAGTGAGTGCAAGCGAAAAAATTATACAACAGAAAAGAATAGAAAGAATTTGCAGGGTAAACTTGAGTTCAATAAATATTGTCCTTTTGATAGAAAACATACGTTGCATAAAGAAACAAAAGTAAAATAGTGTCTTAAACTAGGTCAGTAGTTCTAATGGTAGAACGTCGGTCTCCAAAACCGAATGTTGAGGGTTCGAATCCTTCCTGGCCTGTCTTTTCAAGCTTTAATCAAAATCATTTTTTGTTACATGATAAGATTCTGCAATATGTAGATTAAAAGGATTTGCAATGGGTAAAATTAGTCAGTTTTTCAAAGAAACGGTAGCCGAGTTACGAAAGGTTGTATGGCCAACTCGTGATGATGTGGTTTCATCAGTTGTTGTTGTGTTGATTTCATCAGTTATTGTCGCTGTGATTTTGGGTTTTGTTGATTTTGTTTTCACAGCTGGAATGAATAAAATTTTTTAGGAAGTATAATGGCAGCAGGATGGTATATCTTACATACTTACTCTGGGTATGAAAATAAAATAGAGCGATCGATTCGTATTCTCATTGAAAATGGTGACTTGGATGGTACT
>JBOFTD010000322.1:0-3768 GCA_051651885.1 Treponemataceae bacterium | reverse complement strand
TATCAAGTAAGCCATGGTTTCTTGAAAACAATCCCGGTAATAACTCTGCAATAGAAGGTGAATATTTTTATGATTTTCCAGTGTTTTATAGACCAACTGATATACCGACAATGTCAAATTTTACATTTAAGGGATATTTTACTGGTCGTTATGGAACGGGAACGCAGTATTATGATGGGACTATGAAACCTTTGAATAGATGGCTGATAAAAAAACCTTCTGCTGAGCTGTATGGACACTGGGAATTTAGTGGAGAAAAAGTAACTACTGGTTCTTTTACCTTTACAGATGGAATTTATGGCGTTGTTAATACGACAGATATAGTATCTCCTGTCAGTATATCAGGTGATGTTGTATTTTATTTTGAAAGAAAATACCAATTAAAAGATGTATCTCGGGAAAATGATATTATTTATACGGCTGATAAAAATAATTTTATAGTAACGTATCCTGTATTAACTATTTATGGTGGGGTAGATATAAAGGAGAATGCACGTTTAAGATCAGAGGGAGTATCTATAAGAGATATAAACCTTGATTTTCCGGGACTGTATGAGGATAATGATCGGCTTAGCTTAAATCCGAGTCCTGATAAAAAAATACTTATTTCTGTAGCAAATGGACAATCTCCTATAATAACTTTTCCTAAATCACGAAGAAAGCCTGGAATGACTGGATTTACTTTGCAGGGCGTATTTGATAAGCGATATGGATTTGGTAATAAACTTTATAATGTCAGTATGAGTTATCTACCAAGTGAAGCATGGAACACTTATGAGATGGATGCCCTTGAGGAGGTATCATTTTGGTACGGGTACTGGAGGTATACTGGAGGCAATACAATAACGGCGAGCAGTTTTACTAGCAGTAAATCTTTTAAAAATGACTTGTATGTCATAAAGAGTAATATTAAGACAACTGCTTCAGATAGAGTAACGATAGGTGATAAGACAAGTTTTTATTTTGAGCCTACGTATACTGAAAATGCAGGTTCTGTAACTAAAACTATACCAACATTAGAGGTATCTAACTTACGCTCAGTTAGTAATAATATGGCATTGGGAAATGAGATAGTTGGGTATGGTGCTGCATTAGAGTTTTTTAGAGCAGATGCCCCTGATGGTGTTATTGAGAGTGGATTTTCTAGTAAGTTAGAAAATGTTAATACACTATATAGTATAAGCGAAGGTAGTTCTGCTGCAAGTAGAACGAATTTTAAGCCAATACTTGACTATTTTAAATTTGAAGGGTATCATACGCAAGCTAACAAAGGTGGAGATCTTGCCTATGATACTGCAATGAACATAAAAAATGAGGGAAAGTTTCAAGCACAGTTTAAAAATATAATATATTACCGATATGGTTCATGGGCGATTGATAAAACTAGTAATATAAATTTGATTACTAGTGATAGGGATTGGACTAGGCGTACACTTTACAATGGAGGTAGATATTTGGTTGAAGGTAATGTACAATTATCAGATTGGGTGTGGCCTTTAGATCCTAATTCCTATAGGGGTACTGACCTCTATGTTCCGGGTGTTAATTCTAAAAATCTAGCAGGATTAATAGTTAATGGAACGGTATATATCTATTTTGAACCAAAAAAAGAGGGAGGTTCCATTACAGAGGCAAGCTTGATCGTTAGGGGTGCACACGGAATAGTTGAAGGCCTCTTTAGTTTTTTTGCAAGAAGAAGAGGAGATATTGGGACTGACGAAACTATGTATACTCCTGAGGTTGGTGTGCCTTATCGAAATAAAAATGACGAGAAATGGAAGAATGGTAAAGAGGATAATAAGCATAAGTATGAAACCATGCTCACTATAGCTGACTATGTTATAGGAGACTATATTCAGGTAACGCCTCAAAAAGGGGGAAGAGGTGGTGCTGCTGGAATAGATTTGAAAAAGGGAAATACTTTAATTTTAGTCGGAAATGGTAAACTCCATGCAACTGGCGGTAATGGTGCTGCGGCAAATCAAGGTCAAAATGGTATGAAAGCACAGGAAGGTCCTAAAGCGGCACGAGGCGGTAGTGGTGGTGCAGGAGCTGGTGGCGGTGGTGCAGGTATTGGTACACATGGTATAATGGGTGGTGCTGGTGGATGGGGGCATTTTAGTAATGACGATGGTGGCGGTTGGGGAGAGTATGCTCAGCAAGGAAGGAATGCTTACACTGCGACTGATGCAGCTGGAACCTTAAAAATATATGGTGCAGTTGATGTAGTTGGAAAAGGTGGCGATGGTGGACTAACCTCTCCTACTTTATCTATTGGAGGGCACTACTGGAGAAAGGTGTCTCTAGATCGCGATGGAGCAGGAGCTGGTGGTAATGGTGCCCCTGGAGCAAAAGGTGCACCGATTGGTCTCGGAGGCGGAGGCGGAGGCGGAGGCGGAGGCGGAGCGAGAGGACGGAGTGTAGAAAAGGACACTAAAGAGAAATCAGGGCAGAATTCTATTCCTCCTGTAGGGTTTACTGGAGGTCATGGTGGTAAAAATGGTGCGGGCAATATGTCTGGTGCAAGTGGTGGAGCGGGAACACCAAAACACTCGTTTGATCCCGGTTTGATAGAGGTGTATTCTAAGACTCTTTTTAATGATGAGTTTTCTAACTATGCGGAGCAGCAACCACATGGACTTAAGGCAAGACTTGTGTATAAACAATAATTAAAAAAAGATGGTTCTTTTGAACCATCTTTTTTTATGTAGAAAAATTAGTTTTGTTGTTTATATTTTAATATGCATAGCAAAATACTAAAATAAAGAAATTTTTTTTAAGAATGCTTCAATAAGGTTTTTTGTGTTTTGATCATCATCTGCATCAATCCACACAGCCTCTTTAATTGTTTTAAAAAAAGTAAGTTGTCGTTTTGCATATTTGCGGGAATTTTGTTTTATTAAGAGTTCTCTTTTTGTAGATTCAGTTTCTAAAAAGAATTCTCGGTATCCAATTGCTTTCATTCCCGTCGTTTCTTGCGTAAATCCCTGCTGAATCAGGCTGCTTACTTCACTTTCTAATCCTGCTTTGAACATTATTTCAACTCGCTCATTTATTCGTTTGTAGAGTTGCTCCCGCGGTCGATCTAATGCGATGATACAAAAATCATATTCATTACGGAGCTGATGTGGCAAAGTAAATGAACTTAAGGGTTTGCCCGTTGCCTCAAAAACTTCTAGCGCACGCAAAATACGATATTCATCATTTTGATTAATTTTATCGGCAGATGTTGAATCAACGATCAAAAGTTTTTCAAACATTTTTTTTTTGCCTAAAAGAGTGCATTCCTGTTGTAGTTTTTTTCGCACCGAAAGATCAGCTTGAGGAGTAATAGGAAGGCCATATAAAAAATTTTTAATATAAAAGGCGGTTCCCCCCAACAAAACAGGAATTTTTTTTCGCAAAAAAATATCTTTGCATGCTTTATCCGCATGGTAGATAAATTGTGATGTGCTAAACTGTTCTGAAGGAGCACATATATCAATCAAATGGTGAGGGAGCTTTGCTAAAAGATTTTTACTTGGTTTTGCCGTTCCAATATTTAAGTCTTTGTAAACCTGCATGGAATCGGCACTAATAATTTCAAATCGATTATTAAACGAAGAAAAAGCGTCTGTAAAAGACGCTCAGCAAGAGATGTTTTTCCAGAGGCAGTTGCTCCAAAAATAATAATAACAGGAATTTTTATAATAAAAGCTCTTAATTATTTTCGAGGCGATAATCAACCTTTTTTGTAAAAAGTTGATTTGCTGCAAGAGAAACGAGTTT
>JBOFTD010000321.1:0-2100 GCA_051651885.1 Treponemataceae bacterium | reverse complement strand
TGACTTTGTATGAATCGAAAAGTGAAATAGAAAATCCTACGTATAAAGGAATTTGTAGTCCTGCATCGTTAATAAATACTTTTTGATTTTTTGCAATGGCGGTTCCTGCAAAAATTTTTATACGATTTAATTCTGCATTCAAAATAAAGGAATAAGGTGTGTTTGTACTTGTTGTTGCAGATGCTAGCTTGTAGGAAAAATCAGTTACGCTCGTTGCATGCGAGTGGAATAAAGATTGACGAGTGAGTGTTTGTGCTTTAAGTCGATTTAAGAATCCTGTAGTGACCAGTTGGCCAGCTCCAATAGAGATAAAGCCTTGTGGCAAAATAATTAAACCGATATTTTTTATATTATTTTCTTTACCAAGAATAAAATGAGCATTTGTGTCAAAAAAATTTGATTTGAGCCGTATTCCTTGTTGGAATATATTTTTTTGTGTGGAAATATACGTTGTGCTTGTAGAAAAAAGGCCATTAAACGGGGTTGCAATTAAAAGAGACGAATAAAAAAATACTAACATAATAAAATAATTTTTTTTCATATTTACTATTTAGCAATTTTTATTCGTTTATCTTGTTTAAAATAAAAAAAAACGGCAAAAGCCGCTTTTTTTTCACAGTTTATTTATTAATTTTTACCGAAGTTAAGAAACTACCTTCAAAACTTGTCGTATTTTTAATAGTCAAAACCGCATCTTCTGCCTCAACTTTTTTTAAGTATGGGCCAACGCGCACTCTGTAGCGTAAAACACCATCAATTGTTTTGGTAAAAATCTCACTATTATAATTATTTTTTGTCAGCTCTTCTCGTGCTTCATCTGCACGAACTCTGTCAGTATAAGATCCTGCTTGAATCCAATATTCCAAAAAATATGACGGTGCTGCAACAGGTTTTTGTACTGCAGGCTTTTTTGGAGCCGGACGAGGCGTCGCTTTTGGTCTGCTTACTTGTACCGCAGGTTTTACCACGGCTGCAACCTCTGTTATCGGGTCTTGCGTTGTTGCTAATGCACTTTCAGCATTACTCGTTATCGTATTATTTCCGAGTGTGTTTAAATCAATTGTAGTTACTGACTCAGAATATACGTTTGCATTTTCACTAATCACCGTAAGGTCTTTTACTGTTCCTTGCTGTTGCTGCTGCGGGACAATCCAAGTATCATTAAGCGTTGATGAATTTATTTTTGTTGCTGCTGCAGATTTTGGTGGTGCATACAACAGCAAAGCAGCTCCAATAACGATAACCAAAAACAATCCCACACCTGCGACAACCCATAAAATTCTCTTTTGATCCATAGTATTTTCCTCAATAATTAAGAAGTCTTAGAAATAATTGGTAAAACTTTATCCTCTAGCTGAATAAAATTTCCAATGTTCCCTACCCTGTATATATCGACATTTAATTTCAAATATTGAGCAAATAAATGTCTTTGTTGTAAAAAAACTTTAAAAATCTGCAAAAAAGAAAGATTATCTCGCTTTTTGCATCTAAAAATCCTCGTCCAAAATGGTGCATCAACATAAATTATGCTCGAACATTCTTTTGCTAAAACTGATTTGTAAAGCATTGCCGCATTAATTACAATGTTTTCATTCGGACTGTTCGCAATTTCTGTGCACAAAACGTGATCGATTGCAGGATACACCAAGTTTTCATGACGTTTTAATAAACTTTTATTTGAAAAAACAATTTTTGCAAGATTCTTCCTGTTAAGGGAATTATCTTTATTAAGAAGCAAAATATTTCGCTTTTTCGCCTCGCTTTGAAATTCAAAAAGAATTTTTTCTTTTAACGATTCGAGAACAGGGTGAGCTTTTTTGTCGGCATCAATTACGAACCACCCTTTTTGCACAAAAAATTCTGCAACGCTGTTTTTTCCCGCTGCAATGGGGCCTGTTAGCCCGATAATCTTTTTTTTTCTATTAATGATAGTATCTCACCAAGCAACGAAATCTATAGCGTTATAGAGCGAACAATTTTTTTTACGTCTAAAATACGAATCGGGCTCATGCTTAAGTCTTTTAAGCCGTATCGCAAAAGAGTTTCGGTAAATCGCGTGTCGCCACCCATTTCTCCGCACAAATCAACAGGAATTTTTTC
>JBOFTD010000320.1:0-4166 GCA_051651885.1 Treponemataceae bacterium | reverse complement strand
TATTTAAACGTTCTGATAGTTTTACTGGAATTAATTTTTTTATTATTGTTCATGGAGGTTGCTATGGTTTTTAAAAAATCTGCTTGCATTGAAGCTCTGTATACAGAGCTTCCTTTTTTTGATAGGTTTCAAGCCGCTAAGAATGACGGATTTGATTATATTGAATTTTGGAATTATGCAGGGCGAGATATTGAGGATATAAAAAAAGCGGCACAAAAAGCTGCTATTGGTATTGCGGGTTTCAATGGAGATGCTGATTTTTCTTTAGTTGATCCTACTCACAAAAAAAAATATTTAGAGTATCTTAAGCAATCTGTTGAGATTGCAAAAAAAATAGGGGCTCTATCGGTTACTATTCATTCTAATGCACTCGGCGATCAAGGAATTGTTGTAAATCACTATAAGGAATTATCAGACACGGTAAAAATTTGCTCGATGTATGATACGCTTTTGCAATGTGCAAAAATAGCAAATACGAATGATATTTGTATGAATTTGGAACCATTAAATATAAAAACTGATCATAAAGGTAATTTTTTAGAGACAACTCAAATGGCTGCAGAAATAACAACGCTTATTGGATGTGAAAAATTGAAAGTTCTTTACGATGTTTATCACATGCAGCTGAATGAAGGAGCCCTTTGTGACACTATATCAAAATATGTAAATCAATTTGGGCATATTCATGTTGCTGATGCACCTTGTAGACATGAGCCGGGAACAGGGGAAATTAACTATGCAAAAATTTTTTCCCATTTGGAGCTGGTTGGTTATAGAGGGATTATCGGATTTGAACTTTTTCCAAAAACTACAACACAAGAAGCGGTAAAAGCAATTATGTCATATTAAAATTATTTGAATTATATCAGGATTTCTAAAAACTGTCTTAGGGCAGTTTTTTTTATTTTAAAATGAATAGATATGTATAAATAAAGATAGAAAATTGTTTGTTTTTGTTTTGAATAAATATCTATTTGATATAAAAAACGAATATTGATGCGAAATTAAAAAAGAGATTCTTGTTATAAGTATTTGTGCTTTGTATATTTATATTTGCTATTTTAAATAATAGAAAAAACTTGACAAATAGAATAACTCATGTAATAATTATGATAATAAATCATTATAAAGGAGATTTTATGAAAAAAATTATGTTATTTTTATTTATTATGTTGGTTTTTTTTGCTGGTTGTGACAAAAATAGTAAAAATGATAAGCAAACGATAGCCGTTGTTTTGAAAACTCTTTCGAGTGAACATTGGAATTATGTTAAAGCTGGATGTGAGCAAGCGGCAAAAGATTTGGGAATTAATGTTGTTGTTGTCGGTCCTAATAGCGAAAGTGAAATTTCAGGCCAAGTTACTATGATTGAAGAGCAGTTATCTCAAGATATTTTGGCGATAATTTGTGCTCCGAATGATGGTGTTGCTGCCGCTTCAGCTCTTCAAAAAGCAAAGGTTCCTGTTTTATTTGTTGATACTGATGCTCCATTGCAAACAAAAACTGCATTTGTTGGTATTGGTAACGAAGATGCGGCGGCTCTTGGTGCATCCTACATTGTATCAAAGGATCCTAATGCAAAAGCAGTTATTATTTATGGACAAGAAGGAGATGCGACCTCAAATGCTCGCCGTGCAGGATATAGAAGAGCACTTCAAGAAGCGGGCATAGAAATTCTTGCTGAGCAGTCAGGAAATAATTCAATTGATGGGGCAAAAACAACAATGGAAGATTTATTAAATCGATTTCCCAATCAAATCACTGCTGTTTTATCACACAGTGATGATACTGCAATTGGTGCGATGAATGCAATAAAAGATGCAGGAGCAAGTGGAATTAGAATTATGGGGTTTGATGGAAACGTTTCTGCCGTTGACTTGATTTTGACAGGGGAAATTGTTGGAACTATTGCTCAACAGCCTTATCAAGCAGGTTATACCGCCGTTCAAAAAGCACTAGAAGCATCAAGAGGTGAAAAGATTCCTTTGTATGTTCCTATTTCTACTTTACTTGTGACAAAAGAAAATGCTCAGCAATATCTTGATGATCTTAAAAATATAATGAAAAAATAATGAAAAAATAATGTTGTGCTTTTTTGATTTGTTTTGGAGAAATCTTTTAATATTCTATAAGGAGGCTTATTAGTGAGTAGTGAATATGTTGTTGAGTTAAAAAATATTACAAAATATTTTCCTGGAGTTGTTGCGCTTAACAGTATGTCGATCGCAATTAAGCCACAAGAAATTCATGGGTTAATTGGCGAAAATGGAGCAGGTAAGTCAACATTGATAAAAATATTAACAGGCGTTCATCAACCTGACAAGGGTGAAATTTTAATCAGTGGTAAGTCAACGAGGTTAAAAGATCCTTTGCAAGCACATAGTGCAGGTATTGCGTGTGTTTATCAGGAATTAAATATTGTTCCTATGTTGTCCGTTACCGATAATATTTTTATAGGTCGTGCGATAAAAAATAAGGCGGGCTTGCTTGATTATAAAAAAATGCACGAAGAAACAAGTCGTGTTTTGACAATTTTGGGGCATCCTGAAATAAATCCTAAAACTCCTTGTTATAAACTTGGAATTGGAATGCAACAAATGGTTGAAATAGCTAAGGCTGTTTTATTAGAGGCAAAGCTCATTATTATGGATGAGCCAACGTCCTCTTTGGGGCAACAAGAAATTGATCAGCTTATAAAGACTGTTCGGGATTTAAAAGAAAAAGGCATTGCAATTCTTTTTGTGTCTCATAAACTTGAAGAGCTTTTTGAACTTTGTGATCGGGTGACCGTTATTCGTGATGGTGAGCATATCGAAACAAAAAATACTTCAGAGTTTACTAATGAATCTTTAATTCAGTCAATGGTAGGTAGAAATTTAGAAAGTCTTTTTCCAAAGGAATTTGGTACAAAAGGGGAGGTTTTCTTAAAAGTTGAAAATCTCAACTCGATTGGAGTGCTTGATAATATTAATTTTGAAGCACACGGTGGTCAAATTGTAAGTTTTGCGGGGCTTGTTGGAGCAGGGCGGACAGAAGTTATGCGTGCTATTTTTGGAGCTGACCCGATTGATAGCGGATCTTTTTTTATCAAGGGGAAAAAAGTAAAAATTACAGAGCCACGTCATGCGATAAAAAATAAAATAGCTTTTTTGACAGAGGATAGAAAAGGGCAAGGACTCGTTCTTTCTGAGTCGGTTAAAACAAATTTAATTTTGGCAAATTTAAACCGATTTTCAAAAAATTTTTTATTACACAAACCATCAATTGAAAATGCAAGCAAAATAAATATTGAGTCGCTTAAAATTAAAACGCCCTCAGCGAATGAAGTTGTTGCACAATTATCTGGTGGAAATCAGCAAAAAGTTGTCATAGGTAAGTGGGTTAATAGTGATTCTGAAATCTTTATTTTTGATGAACCAACGCGAGGAATTGATGTTGGAGCAAAAATAGAGGTATATAATGTTATGAATGAACTCGTAAAAAATGGAAAATGTGTCATTATGGTTTCTTCTGAATTGCCTGAAGTTCTTGCAATGAGTGACAGAGTAATTGTTATGAGAGAAGGAAAGATTATGGCAGAAATAGAAAGAGACTCGTGTTATTTTAATTCAGAGTCAATTATGAAAGCAGCCTGGGGAGGTTCTTTATGCTAAAAAAACAAGTTAAAATGAGTGACATCTTGATGAAACTAGGGCCACTTCTTGCATTGGCGATTTTGTATATCATTTTTGCTCTCGTTATGCCCTCAAAATTTTTGCGCTTTGCAAATCAAATGAATATTCTTAAGCAAACGGCGATAAATTGCTTGATTGCCTCTGGGATGCTTGTGGTGCTTATTACGGCAGGAATTGATTTATCAGTTGGATCAAATTGTGTGCTTGCAGCTTGTACTATCGGAGTTTTTGTTCGTAATTTTGGAGTAACAAACCCTGTTGTTTTGATTGGAGCGGGAGTTGCGGTGAGTACCTTTGCCGGCTGGGTTAATGGTATGATGCTGACTCGACTTGATTTACCTCATCCCTTTGTTTCTACATTAGGAATGAAAAATATATTGCTTGGAATTGCCCTGTTTATTACAGGCTCTTCATCAATTGGCTTTACTAATAAAGGTGTTGATTCGGTAATGTTTTTGGGATCTGCAACCGTAGCTGGATTTCCTATTAGTT
>JBOFTD010000319.1:0-6046 GCA_051651885.1 Treponemataceae bacterium | reverse complement strand
AAAATCAAAGACATGAAAAAAAAAGCAATTTTTTTAGATAGAGATGGAACGATTAATATTGATACCGGCTATGTTTCGAAATGGAAGGACTTTGTTTTTATTGAAGGCGTTATAAATACACTCAAAAAACTTAAAGATGCAGGCTATCTTATCATTATCTTAACTACTCAGTCAGGTGTAGCACGGGGCTTTTTTAGTGAAAAAGAGGTACAAGATCTTCACTCTGCCATCGATTCGTTTTTATTGGCAACTGAAGGCTTTCAATTTGATGCGATCTATTATTGTCCTCATTATCCGAATACGAGTATAAAAGAATACTCGATCGTCTGTCAATGTAGAAAACCACAAAAAGGTATGTTGTTGCAAGCACTTAATGATTTTGATATTGATCTTAATGCCTCATTTATGATTGGCGATAAAGACAGTGACAATATTGCCCCTGCCGAGCTTGCCTTTATTAAAGTTTCAAAAGACTACACACTTGTTGACGTCGCAAAAGAAATAATTTTGAAAGATCTTTTGTGATCCCCTTATTTTGATAAATTTGTTTGTGTAGATTGTAACGAAATCTCCTTGTTTTTTTATCGTACGAGCTTTATTTATACTTTTTTTATCTTATAATATCATTTTTAGATATACCTTATCAACTTTTTATATGGGCATCTTCTTTTTTTTATCTTATAATAATAAACAGTTAGCACTATTTTTATTAGAAGGTATTTGATAGGAGGACTGATATGAAAACAGTTGCAGGTATTGATATGGGAACGCAAAGTCTCAAAGTTGTTTTGTATGACTTTGAAACAAAACGAATTCTTGCTTCGCATGCACATCCTATTGATATTATATCTGAAAATGATGGTACACGCGAGCAAAAAACGCAATGGTATGACACCGCTCTACAAGAATGCTTTGATGCGTTGCCTTCTCATATAAAACAAACGATTTGTGCACTTGGTGTTTCTGGACATCAGCATGGATTTGTTTCTCTCGATAAAAATGGTAACTCGCTTTATAACGTAAAGTTGTGGAATGATACATCAACGGCAAAAGAATGCACCATTCTTACGGAAAAACTTGGTGGCGAGGATGCAGTTATTGCTGAAGTTTCTAATTTGATGCTCGCAGGTTTTACTGCCCCAAAAATTCTTTGGCTTAAAAACAATAAAAAAGACGCCTTTGAACATTTACATTACATTATGCTGCCTCATGATTATCTTAATTTTAAATTAACAGGATCGTATACGATGGAAGCAGGGGATGCCTCTGGGACAGCACTTTTAAATACGCAAATGCGTACATGGTCAAAAAAAGCATGTGATGCAATTGACCCAAAAGTTTTCTCTCTTTTACCTCCAATTATTACGAGTGAGCAAGCCTGCGGACATGTTACACAAGAAGCGAGCAAAAAGTTTGGTATTCCCGTTGGTATTCCTGTTTCCTCTGGCGGTGGCGATAATATGATGGGAGCAATTGGCACGGGAACGGTTGAAGATGGTTTTTTAACTATGAGTCTTGGCACTTCAGGGACGCTCTACGGATATAGTGCACAATCCCTATATGATCCTCAGAATGGGCTTTCAGGATTTTGTTCGTCTACGGGAGGATGGCTTCCGTTGCTTTGTACAATGAACTGTACTGTTGCCACTGAAGAGCTTCGAAATCTTTTTTCGTTAGGGGTCAAAGAATTTGATGATTTAGGTGCAAAAGCTCCTATTGGTGCAAATGGTGTTGTCGTGCTTCCTTTTTTTAATGGCGAGAGAACTCCAAACCTTCCAAATGGACGTGCAAGTATTACAGGCCTTTCGCTTGCAAACACAAATCGTGAAAATATTTGTCGAGCAGCCTTAGAATCTGCTATTTTTGCAATGAGAGGCGGCCTTGATGCTTTTCGTAAACTCGGGTTTAAGCCAAAAGAGATACGCTTGATTGGCGGTGGAGCAAAAAGTCCTTTATGGAGACAAATTACAGCCGATGTAATGAATCTTCCGGTAAAAATGCCTGTTGCAAATGAAGGCGAATCTGTTGAGGCTGCGGCGATGGGTGCTGCAGTGCAAGCCTTGTGGTGTTTTTCTTTTGAGCAAGGGGAAAAACAAAGCATAGAATCCTTGTGTAAAGAGCATATTATGCTTGATTCAAAAGTTGTTATGCCGATTGCAGAAAATGTTAGTCAATATGACACAGCATATAACAATTACGTACAAAATTTAGAGGCGGTCATTCCGCTTTATAAATAAATTATTATTTTAATGCATTATTTTTATTATCGTATTAGCTAATAAAAAAATGCCACTTAAAAATAGTAGATTTTTGTTTTATATCTTAATCGAAGGAGAAGACTATGTCTTATTTTAAAGGAAAGAAAGAATACTTTCAAGGAATTGGAAAAATTGGGTTTGAGGGTTCACAATCAAAAAATCCTCTGGCATTTAAGTTTTATGACGAAAACAAAGTGATTAAAGGCAAAACCATGAAAGAACACTTGCGTTTTGCTATTGCGTATTGGCATAGTTTTTGTGCTGATGGTGCAGATCCTTTTGGGTCAAGCACAATGTCTTTTCCATGGAATTCTTCCAGTGATCGCATAGAAAATGCTCACAATAAAGCAGATGCAGCGTTTGAGTTTTTTACCAAAATTGGGGCTCCATATTATTGTTTTCACGATCGTGATATTGCTCCAGAAGGTGCAACTCCTGCTGAAAGTGAAAAAATCCTTCATGAAATTGTTGACGGATTAAAAGAGCGACAAGATGCAACAGGAGTAAAACTTCTTTGGGGAACAGCAAATGTTTTTAGTAATCCTCGTTATATGAATGGAGCGGTTACCAATCCAAACTTTGATGTGCTTCCTCATGTTGCTCATCAAGTAAAAGCTGCTATAGATTGTACCATTAAACTTGGTGGCGAAGGCTATACTTTTTGGGGTGGGCGAGAAGGTTATATGAGCCTTTTAAATACGTGCATGAAAAAAGAAAAAGAACATTTAGGACGCTTTCTGATCATGGCACGTGATTATGCTCGTAAACAAGGATTTAAGGGCTGTTTTTATATTGAACCAAAGCCAATGGAGCCTTCAAAACATCAATATGATTTTGATGCAGAAACAGTTATGGGATTTTTGCGTTTATATGGATTGGAAAAAGATTTTAAATTGAATATTGAAGCAAACCATGCAGAACTTGCAGGACATGATTTTTTTCATGAATTGATAACCTGTGTTGAGGCAGATATGCTGGGATCTGTTGATGCAAATCGTGGTGATTTTATTAATGGATGGGACACCGATCAATTTCCATGGAGCGTATACGAGACAACCCTTGCAATGATGGCTATTTTGAAAATGGGCGGATTAAAAACAGGCGGACTCAACTTTGATTCAAAAATTAGACGAAACTCTACTGATCCTGCAGATTTATTTATTGCACATATTGGTGGAATGGATGTCTTTGCTCTTGGCTTAGAAAAAGCGGCTAAACTATGTGATGACGGGCGAATTTCTACAATGAAAAAAGAGCGCTATGCTTCTTTTAATACAGGAGACGGTGCTAAATTTGAAAAAGGAGAACTTTGCCTTGCAGGTCTTGCAAGCCTTGTAAAACCCTATGATCAAGTTGCACAAATCTCTGGTAAGCAAGAGTTGTACGAAAATATTGTTAATGAAATTCTATTTGGTAACTGATATTAAAATAGAAAGGGTTACATTATCGAATCTTATTATAAGGTTTGTATAAAACTTACCAGCAATAAAAGACAGTCTTTGGGCTGTCTTTTTATTGCCAAAATAAGTCTACACTGGTATTACACTGTCTGCATCAATTGGCGATATTTTTGTGCAAGAGAGGTGCTTTTTTGTTCGCATAGTCCTCGATAGTTTTTAGGGCTTTTAAACAGTGTGTCATCTATATTACGCTTTGCCATTTCTTGCTTTATTTTTTGATAAACCTCTTTATGATGGTTGGTAAGTATCTCATAAAAGGATTTGTTTTGCTCAAAGGCTTCTATAGTAATTTGTCGAATTATTTCATGGGCTTGGCTTTCACCGCTTTGGGCTAAAAGAATATAGGCTGGCTCTGCAAGGACTCCTCCTTGAATGCCGCCTCCTGAGGTTTCAAGGTTTTTACTCATTTGACTGTCATCAACATTGAGCTGTGCAATAATTTTTTTCATTCTATTTGCAGCAAGACAAAACCCTGCAAGGTAGTCAACAATAAATCGCTGTGACGCTGAGTTGGTTAAATCTCTTTGGTGCTCAGATATTTGATCCATGTAAAAAGTAATAACTCGAGGCGAGAATGCTTTCCATAGGCTTTTAACATGCTCGCAATTCCATGGATTTCGCTTTTGTGGCATGGTTGATGATCCTACCTGAGTGCTATCAAAAAACTCCTGCACTTCATTAATTTCGCTTCGTTGTAAGTGGCGAAGATCATCGGCAAGGTTTGCAATAATGCCAAAGGCAATATTTATTTCGAGTAAGAGGCGAAGAAGGTATTCAGGCTCTGTAAGCTGATTTGAATATTCGCTTGCCTCTAAATTAAGGTAGGACAAGTAAGTTTTTTCAAAGGCGAGGGGATCTTTAATAATCATTTGCATGGCACTGTACGATCCGACCGCTCCTGAGAGTTTTCCTTTAAGCTGGCTTGAATGCTCTTTTATGGCAATGATCGATTTTCCGAGTCGAGATACGTATTCTGCCATCGTATGTCCAAAGGTAATAGGAATGGCGTGCTGGCCGTGAGTGCGTCCAACCTGTGCGGTTGCTGAGTGCTTTTCGCAAACATCGCATAAAAGATTTTCTAAGTCTTTAAGTAATGGTATAATGCCTTCTTGCGTGCATTGTTTTATGCGGTAAGAAAGGGCAGTGTCAAGTATGTCAACGCTGGTTGCCCCTAAATGAACAAGGGGAGCAAAGTCTTTGAGTGTTTTATTGCTGAGCATGTGCTTTTTTAATACATTGACGAGTGCCCGTATATTATGCTTTGTTTTTTCCTCTTCGTCTGCAATCTCATCAGGGGTAATGCTTTGAGGCAGTGCATCAAGAGCATGCTCTATTGAGGGAGTGAGACTTTGTTGTTCCTGTAAATGGGACTTTATAAGGGCAATTTCTGCCATAAGGCATGATGATACACTGGCGTTTTCTGATAAAAAGGAAGAAATCATCGAAAAGACTTCTTTTTCTGCAAGCGAGTAGCGGTGATCAAGAGCTGAGATATTAGAAAAGATATTTCGTTCGTTCATGTTTCTAGTATTAAGGAACAACAACTTTTAGTCAAGAGGATTTTCCAGTGCTACTATACTAAGAGCCGTGCCCTTTTTAAGCATAATCTTCAAGATAGTAATGGCGAGGGGTCTACCCTAGTAATGGCGAGGGGTCTACCCTAGTAATGGATGGACATCCAAGATAGTAAAGGAAGTAGCCTCTACGAGGTAAGTCCAATCGAGTACTAGTACGCAGACTAAACACGTATTTGTAAAATTATTTGTGAATGTTGCTAGCGACGATTAGAATAGTGTGTTCGTGGGATTACATTATCAGTTACCATGATATTGACAGGTGCAGTATTTTTTGCTAAAATAGGTACACTTATATCTAGTAGAGGTGTTTATATGAACGGTACAAAACGCATGAAAAATCATTTGTTATTAATTGCTCTTTTTATAGTTATACTGCTTAGTCAAGCTTGTGAGCAACCGGCTCCCTTGCCTGAAAAAGTAGTATTTGCTGCAGGCGATGTTATTTATCTTACTGATGATATGAAAGAGTACACCGTCGAGGTACTCTCTCCAAAAAATGTCAATATACGATTTTGGCTTCGAGACGGAGATGCTGCAGCTATTAGTCCACATGGTTTTGTTACGATAAGAAAGGCTGGAACTATTAAAGTTGAAGTGCAGATGGTCGCCCCCGATTACAGAGAGGTAGTATCAACCGATTTAACAATCATTATAGAGCGCTCAGTTCCTGAGTCAAAGATAGAAAAAATCTTTTTAGAACCAAGTGAAATGGAAATAACAACCGGTGGAGGATATGGCGTTGTAAAAGTCC
>JBOFTD010000318.1:0-7807 GCA_051651885.1 Treponemataceae bacterium | reverse complement strand
ATTCCTCGTGTCAAATATGGTGTATTTAATTACGAAGCACGTGATGCTGTTGCTGTTGCAATAGCAGAAATTCTTTCTGGAAGAAAAATGATTGATGAAGCTCTCGCAGATGCACAAAAGAGTGTTGAGTTTTTAATGGGATATTAGTTTTATAGTCAAAAAAAGGAATATAATAATGAAGAAAACACTTGAATCAAAATATAAAATTGTTGGATGGCTTTTTGTGTTGCCTGCAACACTTATGCTTATACTTTTTAGTTTTTATCCAATGGTTCAGGCACTTTTTCTTTCCCTTCATGCAGGATTAGGAGATAATCTAAGATTTGCTGGGCTAAAAAACTATATTCGACTGTTGCAAGATGAAACATTTCTTGCAGCACTCAAAAATGTTTTTACCTATCTTATTTTTCAAGTTCCTACAATGCTTTTCTTTGCAATAATTTTAGCTACAATTTTAAATGATAAAACCCTAAAGTGCAAAGGTATTTTTAGAACAATTATTTTTCTTCCCTGTGTAACTGCTTTAGTTTCTTCTGCTCTCATTTTTAAATCCCTTTTTTCAATTGATGGTATTGTCAATACTATTTTTTTGTCATGGGGACTTTTAGCAGAGCCAAAAAATTGGCTCACTGATCCCTTTTGGGCAAAAATTATTATTATTATAACAATTCTGTGGCGATGGACTGGATATAACACCGTTTTTTTTCTAGCAGGATTACAAAATATTGATACTAGTATTTATGAAGCAGCTCACATTGACGGATCATCAAGTGTACAGACTTTTTTTACTATTACAATTCCGCTATTAAAACCAATAATTTTATTAACAGGTATTTTATCAACAAATGGAACTTTACAGTTATTTGATGAAGTTGTAAATATAACTGGTGGTGGACCTGGAAATGCAACAATCACTATTTCACAGTATATTTTTAATTTATCATTCAAATATAATCCGCAATTTGGCTATGCCGCAGCAGTTTCTTACACAATTTTAATTATAGTTGCAATTCTTTCCCTTATACAACTAAAATACAGTGCTAAAAAAGATTAATAAAAATCATATTTTTTAAGGAGATAAAATGAGTTTTTCAAAAAATTTTATGTGGGGTGCTGCAACGGCAGCATATCAAATTGAAGGATCCTATAATGCAGACGGTAAAAGTGACTCAATTTGGGATACTTTTTCAAAAAAAGATGGTGCTATTTTTGAAGGTCATACAGGATTTACTTCATGTGACCATTATCACCGATACAAAGAAGATGTTGCTTTAATGAAGCAAATTGGTATTACGCATTATAGATTTTCCTTTAATTGGACACGAATTCTTCCACAAGGAACTGGTGTAATTAATAAAAAAGGAATAGAATTTTATAACAATCTTATTGATGAATTAATTGCAGCAGGAATTGAGCCTTGTGCAACAATTTTTCATTGGGATTACCCTGAAATCCTCTATCAAAAAGGAGGTTGGCTTAATGATGATAGCTCTGATTGGTTTAATGAATTTTCAAAAATTCTTGTTGATCATTTTTCCGATAGAGTAACAAAGTGGTTTATTCTTAATGAGCCACAGTGTTTTGCTTCAGGGCATGCAAATAATTGGGAGCACGCCCCTTCAACTAATTTATCTGATGAGCAACAAATGATTTTAGTAAGAAATATTTTACTTGCATATGGAAAAGCTTCTATGACCATAAGAAAATATGCAAAGAAATCACCTCTTGTGGGTTTTGCTCCTACTTCTAGCTCCTGTGTCCCTGCAACAGATTCAAAAGATGATATTGAAGCTGCTCGAATTTTAATGTATGAACATAAAGTACCTGCGAATGAAAAACTTTTTACTTCTTCACTTTGGAGTGATCCAATTTTTTTTGGGAAATACCCTAAAGAAATATTTGAAGGAACAAATTGTAAACCTCTAATAAAAGATGGGGATATGGATATTATTCATCAAGTACCTGATTTTTGTGCTTTTAATCATTATTTTGCAAATACTGTTCGAATGGGGAAAAATGGTCCGCAAGTATGCAAAAAACCAATCGGTTATGCACACACTGATATGGGATGGGAATATAAGCCCGAGACTTTATACTGGGCAACAAAATTTCATTATGAACGCTATCAAAAACCAATTATAATTACTGAAAATGGGCTTGCTTCTATTGATTGGATTTGTGCTGATGGTAAGGTTCACGATGCTCCACGAATTGATTGTATCGGGACTCATTTACAAGCACTACAAAAAGCGGCGAATGAAGGGATTCCCATTGCAGGGTACTTTTACTGGTCTCTTATGGATAATTTTGAATGGGCTTGGGGTTATTCAAAACGTTTTGGTATAATTCATGTCGACTATGAAACACAAAAGAGAACACTCAAGGATTCTGCATTATTTTATAAAAAAATGATTGAATCACAAGGCAGTCTTATTGAAACACCAGAAAAATGGTTCTAAGTTAACAATATTTTATAGGAGATAAAAATGATAAAAAGTAAAAAAGCACAGATAATACAATATTGTTTCTTAATTGTTGTAAGTCTCTTTTCAATATTTCCTTTTTATTGGATGCTTATTTCAGCAACAAATAAAAGTACGGATATTATTGGGGGGAGGCTTTCCATAGGAAATCATCTCATAGAGAATATAAAAACTATGTTATCAACAGTAAAAGTTGGGCGAGCTTTTTGGAATTCTTTACGTATCACTATTATTGGAACACTATCTAGCATAATTATTTGTTCGCTTGCGGGTTATGGTTTTCAAGTGTATAAAGATAAGGTTAAGGATCGTGTTATGAGTATTTTACTCCTTTCTATGATGATTCCTTTTGCATCAATTATGGTACCACTTTTTAAAATGTTTAGTACATTCCACTTACTCAGTACAACAATGGGATTTATTTTGCCAAGTGTTTCAACTGCTTTTTTAATATTCTTTTTTCGCCAAAATTCAATCTCTTTTCCCCTTGAAACAATACAAGCTGCTCGTGTTGATGGCCTAAGCGAGTTTGGAATTTATTTACGTATTTATGTTCCTATTATGACTCCAACTTTTGCGGCAGCAGGAATTGTTACGTTTATGGCTAATTGGAATAATTATTTATGGCCATTAATTGTTATGCAAAGCCAAGAAATGCAAACAATGCCATTGCTAATAACAGGGCTTACTGCTGGATACACTACGGATTATGGACTTTTAATGCTTGCACTTTGTATTATGACAATTCCAACAGTTGTACTATTTTTTACTCAGCAAAAACATTTTGTTGAAGGAATTTTAGGATCAGTAAAGTAAAACTGATTAATTAAAAGATCTATTTTTTTAATGTATTTGCGAGTTGAATAATTTCAAATCTATTCTTAACTTCAAGTTTTGAATAAATTAAGCTCACTTGATTACGCACTGTTTGTAAAGCAAGCCCCAGCTGAGATGCAATCGTATCATTATTATGGCCGGTCGCAAGGAGCACAAAGATTTCACGCTCTCGTTTAGTCAGTGTTTTTAGCCACTCGAAATTTATATTTAAATCTACTCCCTGAACATCTTTTTTTTGGTCAATAAAGATATTTTGAACAAGTTTTTGTGCAATTGAGGGGGATATTTGCATAATACCAGAATTAAGAGCTCTTATTGAAAGAATTAATTCTGTTGGAGAAATTTCCTTTAAAAGATACCCAGATACGCCCGAAAGCAATGCAGATCTGACAAGTTCTTCTTCATCATAGCTTGAAAGCATGATTATTTTTACTTGGGGATTTTCAGTTAAAATCTTTTTTGATGCGTCAATTCCATTCATAATAGGCATACGAACATCCATCAAAATAATATCTGGTACATCTACTTTTACAAAATCACAAGCTTGTTTTCCATTTTTCACAATACCCACAATATGCAGATCTGAAGCATACGTAGTTAAAAGAATTCCTAAACTTTCAGCAAAAAGAATTTGATCATCAACAAGAAGAATTTTTAATTTTACACCCATATTCCAATCTTTAATTTCTACCAATATTTTTAAATCACTCTTTCGACAATAAAATTCTTGCTGTTTTAAAATGTTTTTTAAATTCCAACAAAGTGAGTTGTTATCTTCTCTTGTGCATAATCAATAAATTGTTGTATTGTCATTACTTGCTGCTCTCTTCCGTCTCGAAATCGTACCGTAAGAGTGCCGTCATCCATTTCTTTTTGTCCAACAACCAGCATATACGGAATTTTTTGCATTTGTGCTTTACGGATTTTTGCATTTAATCGCTCATTATCCACGTCAGCACTCGACCGTATGCCAGCCTCTTTTAGCTTGAGCTGAACAAGTTGGGCATATTCGTTAAAGGAAGGAACAACAGGGACAACAATTGCCTGCATATAGCTCAGCCATGTGGGAAATGATCCTGCAAAGTTTTCAAGCAAAATACCAATAAATCGCTCAAGGGATCCAAGCACCGCTCGATGAAGCATAACGGGCTGATGTTTAGCATTATCCTCGCCAACATATTCAACATTAAGTCGCTCTTTTGACGGCAGCTGATAGTCAACCTGCACCGTTCCACACTGCCAACCGCGCCCCAAAGCATCAACAAGTGTGAACTCGAGTTTTGGGCCATAAAAAGCCCCCTCGCCTTGTGCAACTTCATAACTCAGCCCTGCAATTTCGCAAGCACTTTTAAGCGCATTTTCTGCTTTATCCCATGTTGCATCATCGCCGACGCGTAACTCTGGACGTGTAGAAAACTTAACTCGAATTTTATCATCGGTAAAACCAAAATCTTTATACATATCCTTCAAAAGGTGAGCAAATTTCGTCACCTCACTTGCAATTTGATCTTCCGTGCAAAAAATATGGGCATCATCTTGAACAAATCCGCGAACACGCATAATGCCATGCAAGGCTCCACTTGCCTCATTTCGTGTGCAAGAGCCAAACTCCGCCATTCGCAGTGGCAAATCCTTATAACTTTTAATGCCTTGCTTAAAAATCTCAACGTGTCCTGGACAATTCATCGGCTTTAAGGCAAACAAGCGTTTTTCACTTTCGGTGATAAACATATTTTCACGGTACTTTGCCCAATGACCTGAACGCTCCCAAAGGGATTGTGGCATAACGTGAGGAGTTTTTACCTCAACATAGCCGTCTTCGCTAATTTTTGTTCGCACATATTCTTCAAGAACTCGATACACCGTCCACCCATTGGGATGCCAAAAGACCTGACCGGGGTTTTCCTCATCAATGTGGAAAAAATCTAAGTCCTTTCCGATTTTGCGATGATCACGTTTTTCTGCCTCTGCGAGCATCTCAAGGTGAGCTTTAAGATCAGCAGGTTTTTCCCATGCAGTTGCATAAATTCGCGTAAGCATGGGGCGTTTTTCATCACCACGCCAGTAAGCACCTGCAACTTTCATCAATTTGAACGCTTGAGCATTAATTTCTTTTGTATTTTGTACGTGAGGCCCACGACAAAGGTCGGTAAAATCCCCTTGCGTAAAAATACTAATTTGCTCTGTCTCGGGTAAATCATTGATTAACTCAAGTTTATACGGCTCGTCTGCAAAAAGATTTAAAGCCTCTTGGCGAGAAATATTTTTTTTAACAAAGTCAGTGTTGCTCCCCAGTATTCGTCGCATTTCCTTTTCTATAGCAGCAAAATCATCCTGTGAAATTGGGCGAGGTAAATCAAAATCGTAGTAAAATCCATTATCAATGGCAGGACCAATAGCAACCTTTGTGCCAGAAAAAAGTTTTTTCACCGCCTCAGCCATAACGTGAGCAGTACTGTGCCGAATGATATCTAAATGGGGATTTGTTGCCATAACAGTTCCTTAAATCTTATTTTTTACAATCGTATCAATATAAACAAAAAAAGTCAACAAAGGAATTAATCAAGAGCTATTTCTATTGGAAATGGCTCACTCTCACTAGTAGATCCATTACCAATTTGTCCATTGCTATTAAGTCCCCATACATAAACACTCATATCATCAGTTAATGCTATACTATGAAATAAACCCGCATCAATACCACTAACCTTCTCTTTAATCTTCTCAACATGATACGGGGTACTCTGTGTTTCTCCACTAGAGCCATTACCAATTTGGCCATCGGAATTACTTCCCCATGCATACACTTTGCCATCACGGGTAAGTGCTAAAGTATGTCCTCCACCACCAGAAATACTAATAACATCACTAATAGTAGTTAGTTTTTCAGGAGTAGAAACAGTGGAACTAGTAAAGCCATTACCTATTTGTCCAAAAGTATTTGATCCCCATATATATACCTCTCCTTTTGCCGTAACCGCTAAAGAATGATTATCGCCTGCACTGATAGCAATAATTTTTTCAGTAATTGGTGCAACATGCCAAGGGGTTGTAACATGCCCACCACTCCGACCATTACCAATTTGTCCATTAGTATTACTTCCCCATGCATACACCTTCCCGTCACGGGTAAGAGCCAAAGAATGTGCAATCCCCGCTTCAACTGCAATGACAAGTTCTGCAATACTATCAATAAGTTGAGGCAGAGGCTCTTTCTCATTTATACCACTAGAGCCATTACCTATTTGCCCATCTCTATTTAGTCCCCATGCATACACTTTGCCATCAACCGTAACCGCTAAATTATGATTATCGCCCGATCCAATAGCAATGATTTTTTCAGTAATTGATGCAACATGATACGGAGAACTCTCTGTTTCTCCAGTAGAGCCATTACCAATTTGTCCAGATTCATTTCTTCCCCATGTATACACTTTACCTGTCCGAGTGAGTGTCAAACTATGAAATTGTCCTGAAGCAATAACATCTATTCGTTCTGTAAAACTCTTAATATGATTTGGAGATGGCTCTCTTGCACTAGTAGTACCAAGACCAAGTTGGCCATCCCAATTAAGCCCCCATGAAAAAAGGTTTCTTTTTTTACTTACCGCTAAACTATGATTATCTCCTGTTGCAATTTTTCCTGTTGTAATATCTTGATACGGAATATACCCATTAATCTTATCTCGCTGACCTGGAAATTTATCTTTTATAAAAGTTTCTTCACTTAAAGGAGGGATTGTTTCTTTTACATAGACAGTAAATGCATTCTCATATAAGTCACTATCTGTAGTTGGTAGCCAAGCAATATCATTATTATCAACATACACATCAGTAAGATTTATTGCATCATTAAAAGCGTTCATTCCCAGTGTCGTTATTTTTTCGCCAATAACCACTGAGGTAATATTATGCTCTGATTTAAAAGCCTGTGCAGAAATCTGTGTGACTGCAACTCCATGCAATTCATCAAGAGTTACAAGGTGTGTATTTGTGTAAGTTCCAATACCACTAACCGCATAGCTTCCAGAATTAAGGGTATACTCAAGACCCGTTACCTTTACTTCAAACTCTTCTGTCACACCTTTTGTAGATGCCGTTAATCGTGCAGTTCCTCCACTAAAGGCTTTTATCTCCCCCGTGGTTACGTCAACCATTGCAATATTTTGATCTAAGCTCTCCCAGCTTAATACTCCTCCCGATGGCTCAGTACTTACTACCGCAAAGCCCTTTTCTCCTGAGCCCAAAGCAACCGATTCTACCGTTATTTTATACGTTATAACATTTATGATGCACTCTGCTCTAATCAATCCATCTTCTGACGTAACGGTTATCTTGGTACTGCCTTCTTTAAGACCTACTATCGTTTTTGTATGATTTCCTCGCACAATGCTTCTTTCAGGAGTCAGTGTTGCAATAGTTTTGTCTTCTATATCCCACACAAGCGTTTTATTCGTTGCATTTAGAGGGACTATTGTTGCTGTAAT
>JBOFTD010000317.1:0-8661 GCA_051651885.1 Treponemataceae bacterium | reverse complement strand
GTTCTGCCCTTGCCATGGTGATACTCGTTTGGGCAAAAAAATATTTTGCACTTTCCTTTATTGGACTGAGCGTTTTAGGTGCATTTACCTCAAATATTTTGCAAATTCTGCTTGGCATTTCTTTTTTAGGTAAACAGTCTTGGCTCATTGCTCCCTTTTTATTAAGCATTGGATTAGTAAGTTCGCTTTTTCTCGGCATTTTTGCAAATATTTTTTCACGGCATTCTGAATGGCTAAAAAAAATTAAAACACAAAATTATACCTTGCCAAAAACAGATTCTTCTCTCAAAAAAAATACAAAATCTGCACTATGGCATTTTTTTATAGGGTTTTTTCTCTTGATTTTATTATTTTTTATCCAAAATCTTTTAATAAAAACAATACTTTTCGCCATTATTATTTTTTTGAATATAATAAGTAAAAAAAGAATTAATTTTTTCCTTGCATTTCTGATGATTTTAACGATCACCCTATTTAACGTTCTGTCGCCAACAGGAAAAGTTCTTTTTTCTGTTGCACAGTTGCCCATAACGGAATTTGCATTACTAACGGGATTGCGAAAAGCACTCACTATAGAGGGAATGATTTTTTTATCAAAATGGATGATTCAACCTGATTTACGGCTACCAACAAAATTAGGAATGTTAATTTCATGGTCATTTATTATTTTTGAAAAACTTTTATCACAATCGAAGATTAAAAAAGATTTTACTCCACTTCACCAGCAAATAAAAACCTTTCATCTGACTAATTTTATAAAAAAAATTGATCAGCACTTGCTTGAGTTAGAAGATTTTGAATAATAAAAAAAAAGAATTAATTTTAAAAGACCGATTTTATAAAAAAATAGCAGGAGGAGGACTCGAACCTCCGACCTCCGGGTTATGAGCCCGACGAGCTGCCAACTGCTCTATCCTGCGTCGTATTTTTGAAGTATATTTTATTTACTATAAAGTGTCAAGCTATCACAAAAAATATTATCATTATTTTATCAAAACGGATCAAAAGAGCGCGAAATAATCCACATGCCATAGAAATGGGTTGTAAGATTTAAGCTGAGAGCACTTTTACCGTAACAATTCTTTCAGTTCTTGGAATTCCGCTTCTGTAAGTTCTTCATTATTTAATTCATTTACCTGCCAAAGTCCACTTTCTCTGATTTTCTCTTTTGTTGAATAATTTCCAAGCCAATCAATGGACGGCTTTAGCTCTTTAGATTTTGCAAGGGTAGAGACTATTTTACTCTCCCAAAAAAGTCGCTGTGCTTTTGTTTCAACCTGAAAAACACAAAAAGAAAGATTTTCTTGTATATAAGTGGTGATTTTTTGCTCTATTTCTTTTTCATAATCAAGATCAAGCAATTTTAAATTGTTATCTTTATCAGCTTTAGAAGTAGTATCAAGATCCCATAGCTTCAAATATGGATCCTGCAACCTATTCAAGAAACACCGTCCAATATTTTTTCTAAAAATACTACGATTTTTATTTTCTTTCACAAAATGTTGCAATAAACGAGAGTAAAGTTGATTTTCACCAGTATGAGTTCCAACTCTCACAATCCTATCGAATTCCCCAAAAGTTTCCCCTTTCTCGAATATTATATAAATTCCATTATTGGGAATATCCTGTTTTTTAAAAGGAAAAGAAAGCCGCCTATGCTTACTACATAACTCATGAATTCTAACAGTTACTGTTGTCATTTTTTAGTCCATTTTTTAAAAAAGAAAGTCTTTCTCCTATTTTAAGACCCACTAACGGATATTCTATATTTTCAAGATAATCCTCTATTGGATCACTATAAAGCTTACCAGCCAATATAATAAATGTATCGTTTTTTATATCTGAATGGTTTTTGAGTTGTTCGATAACTTTTTTGCCCCATTGAACTCGCTCTTTTTTTGCAAGATTTGTTAATGTTACATTATAAGGTTCTATTTCTTGATCAAGCTCGACCAAACCATGCAAAGCAGAAAGAATAAATATTTTATCAGGATTTAAAGATCTTCCATAAGATAAGCTATACTTAAATAATGTACTGCCATATAATTCTTGAGCCTTTGTTTTATATTCCTTCTTTTTAGAAACACATGATATTAAAACTATTTTTTTCATACGATATCTCCTTTTTTTTATAATAAACAACCGATTGTACTCAATTAGGTTGTAAATAGCAATTTTGAAGGTTTACGCTAGGTCATCGAGGCTCTTTCAATTTAGCCAACATTGGTTTTTCTTTTTTGAACAATTCAATTTGATCATTGCTTAATTTGTGAGGATAATCGAGAAAGAAATTAAACACTGTTTTGCCGTCAAAAGAAAACAGCATTTCCCCTAAAGCTTCAGGATTATCTTGATCATAAACACTAAATATTTTATCATTCTCATCATCTTTATGAAAAGAGTAATTCATTTAACATCTCCTTTCAAGCATTTAGTTTGTTTATCCGCATTAGTATTACTAAAGGAAAATAATTTATGTTAAGAAAAGAAATCAAAAGCCTACAACAAATCTTTGAAAAGGATTTAGATTAATCCCCTTCGAACTCTTTAATATTTAAACCAAACTTGTCTTTAAACACTTCAGCAAGAAGCGTCCTATGGCAAGGTTTCTTTTTAGTATTCTCGTGACAAAGTAAGAATAGGTTAAGCTCATCAGCTTTTTGCAAGTCATCTTGCATGAAAAAATCCCCTGCGTCTTGAATCGTTTCATCAATTAAGCTTTCTTTGTAGTCTTCAAGCTCTCCAAAGTTTCCAAACAACTCACCCCAATCAGCATCAATCTTTTTGGCAATCCAAAAAGGTTTCGTTCTTGCCACGCTTATATAACAATCATTCTCACCTTTTTCCCTGCCTGCCATTTTCTTAAAATAACTTGTATAAATCTGCATCAAATACCTCTTTTAAACACTTAAGTTAAAAGGCTTTATTAATCGTTAGAAAAAAAGCGGTCAAGCTGCACAATTAAGGCATTTTTTATCGCTATAGCACCTAAAAGTAGCAGGTTAAACCAAAATCGAAAAACCCATTTCATAAAAGTGCATAACTTCACGATAACTAAATAGAGTATAGCTAAAGCCAAGTCAATCATATCCACTCCAACAATCAAAAATTATATCGCACAAAAGCAAAACCACGCAATCACGATTAAAATTTACCGTAATTAAAAGTTTTTGTTAATACTGTTTTTGCAAAAAATCGGTATAATTTGCAAAAAACTTGTCAGTTAGTTCTTTTACTTTATTGTAGTCAGTAAGATCGTTAATTGAAAGCCGTGATAAAAATCTATTACGTGACTCAATTTTTTCTATTTCAAAAATTACTTGATTTCCTTTTTTTGATATTTTTAAGTCAAAATATAAAGGCATACCAACCGAATCAAAAGAAAAGGCTATTAAATCAATTGCTTTATCTTCAAAAATTATTTTGCTATTTTTATTGAGATAGTTTTCAAAGAACCACCTTTTAGATACTTCATATATAGGTGCATTATACGTTGTTGTGTAGGTGATTTTATCAAAGTCAATTCCCATTGCTTTACGAAGTCTTTCGTCTTCTATTGCTGCTATCCTGTCATATTCCGCTTGTCGTACTTTTTCTTCTCGTATGCGTTGTTGTTCTTCTTGCTCAGCTCTTTTTTCCTCTTCAAGTCTTATTTTTTCAAGCCGTTTATTTTCCTTTTCTTGTTCTATTATTTGCCTATCTTTCCTGCTTATAGGAATTCTTGAAAAAAATCGAATACCTATACTATACGCAAAGTTATGAGTATACATCCAATCTTGCGAATAAAGGCTGGTATTTTTTTCTAAGAAATTGTAATTGAAATCGAAAAAAAGTCCCACATTATTAAAATCAACGAGTATATCAGTACCAACGCCAACCTTTATTTTTTCATTATCAACAGGATTTAGCTTTTTATCATCTATAAATTTTTTTATCACCAGTTTTTCAAAAGTGCATTTCCCATAAAGTCCTACAGCAACGTTAATTTCTTTGTTTGTTGTTCTAAACTTAAAGCCTGCAAGCCCAGAAAATTGACCAAAATCACTGCTCAAAATCGCACCAGAGTTTGGATTACCCTTTTCACCAATAGAATTAAAAGTTGAATATCCAGCACTACCACCAAAAAAAAATCCTACATTTGATTGGAAGCTATTAAAAAAATCAAAACTAAGTGATAGATATAATGGAACATAAAGCTCTGCAAGATCTTTGTTTTCAAATTCAACAAAACTACCATTAAGTCCAATACCAGTACTAATATTTATAGTCATTTCTGCAAAAGAATAGACTGACAGAAACATCGACAAAAAAATAATAAATAAAACTTTTTTCATAGAAACCTCTTAAAGATTAATTAAGGAATTTTAAGCTGTTTTTAATAAAAAGTAAACCAACAAAAATATAACTTTTGTCAAATATTTATAAAAAATAAAAACCTTATGCACGCATAACATATCGCATACTACATAACAATATTTACTAATTTATTTGGCACGGTAATTATCTTTTTAGGAGTGGCACCTTCCATAAATCTTTTAGCTCCCTCAGTGGCAAGTGCACGTTTTTCAAGCTCTTCTTTGGCTGTATTTTGTTCAACCTCAAACTTATCTCGAATTTTGCCATTCACTTGAACAACAATTGTCGCCGTTGCGTCCTTGCAAAAATCCTCATTGTAAGTTGGCCAGCTTTCGTAGGCAATCGTATTAGTATTGCCCAGTTTTTGCCACAACTCCTCGCCCACATGCGGTGCATAAACGGAAAGCAACTTCACAAAATCGCTCCAAAGTTCTCGTGGTAAGCTCTCCATTTTTGAAACATCATTCATAAAAATCATCATTTGGCTAATGGCGGTGTTAAAATTAAGGTTTTTAGTGTCTTCCGTTACTTTTTTGATTGTTTTATGAAGAAGCTTTTTATATTTTTCTAAGTCGCTTTCATTAAGAGAGATATCAACAAGAGGCTTTTCGCTTGTCGTCCAAATCTTTTCTAAAAATCTATGCACCCCAATCAGCCCTTGAGTATTCCATGGCTTGGAGACCTCAAGAGGCCCCATAAACATTTCATACATGCGAACAGAATCCGCTCCGTAATCACGAATTACATCATCAGGATTAATAACATTTTTAAGGGACTTTGACATTTTTGCCACAACTCGTTCAAGTTTTTCACCCGTTGCAATTTCTTCAAAAACATCAGGGCTAATTTCTTTTATTTCATCCGTTGGAACAAGCGTTTTATTTTTTCGCTGGTACGCAAACGAGGTTATCATTCCTTGATTGATAAGCCGCTGGAATGGCTCTTTTGTATTTACAAGCTTTAAGTCAAACAGCACTTTATGCCAAAACCGCGCATACAAAAGATGCAAAACGGCATGCTCGGCACCGCCAACATACAAATCAACGGGAAGCCAATAATCCATTATTTTTTTGTCAACAAATTTTTTCTTGTTATGCGGATCAAGGTAGCGCAAATAATACCAGCACGAGCCTGCCCACTGCGGCATTGTATTTGTCTCACGCTTTGATCGAGAGCGACACTTTGGACAGCTGGTAAATATCCAGTCATCAATGCCAGCAAGAGGACTTTCGCCTGTTCCTGTTGGCTGATAACTTTCAACTTCAGGCAGCGTCAAGGGCAAAGATTTTTCATCAAGGGGAACGATTCCACATTTTGGACAATGCACCAAAGGAATTGGCTCTCCCCAATAACGCTGACGACTAAAAATCCAATCACGCAGTTTATAATTTGAGGCCTTTTTTCCAACCTTTTGTTTTTCAAGCCAAGCGATTATTTCTTGCTTCGTCTGCTCAGTGCTTAAGCCGCTAAAATGAGCGCTATTAACCGTAACGCCATCAGCTGCACTGCATTCACTTGCATCTAAATCCTCCGTACGAAGATTATCAAGCCCGCCAGCTTTTTTAAGTGCCTCATTTGACACGACAACCTTAATAATTGGCAAATCAAACTTTTGTGCAAAATCCCAGTCACGCTCATCATGCGCAGGAACAGCCATAATTGCACCCGTTCCATACGAAATCAGCACATAATCAGAAACCCACACAGGAATTCGCCGCCCGTTTACAGGATTAATGGCATACGCTCCCGTAAAAACGCCCGTTTTATCTTTTGCAAGATCTGTTCTCTCCAAATCACTTTTTTTTGCCGCTTGCTCAACATACGCTTGCACCTCATATTTTTGCGGATTGCTCGTAAGCTTTTCAAGCATGGGATGTTCTGGTGAAACAACCATATACGTTGCCCCAAAAAGCGTATCAGGACGAGTGGTATAAATGAGCAATGGATTATCAAAGGTTTTATCTGTTGGCACGCCATTTGCATCGTTAATAAGAACCTTAAAGGCAACCTCAGCTCCCTCGCTTTTGCCAATCCAGTTTTTTTGCATGAGCTTAACCGACTCAGGCCAATCTAAATCGTCCAAGTCCTCAAGCAATCGATCCGCATAGGCAGTGATTTTCAAAATCCATTGGCGAATATTACGGCGAGTAACCTGCGTTCCACAACGATCGCAACGACCATCTTTTACCTCTTCATTTGCAAGCCCCGTCAAACAGCTGGGGCACCAATTTATAGGAGTTTGTGCTTCATACGCCAAGCCTTTTTTATAGAGTTGCAAAAAAATCCACTGCGTCCACTGATAATAATCCGCTTTATGCGTAGAAATCGCTCTGTCCCAATCATACGAAAACCCGAGAGCCTTAATTTGCTTGGTAAAGTGATCAATATTTGTCGCCGTCGTTTTTTCTGGGTGAGTGCCTGTTTTGATAGCGTAATTTTCTGCAGGAAGGCCAAAAGAATCGTAGCCCATGGGATGTAAGACATTATAGCCGTTCATTCGCAAATAGCGACAGTAAATATCAGTTGCCGTGTAGCCCTCAGGATGACCAACATGTAACCCACTGGCAGAAGGATACGGAAACATATCAAGCACATAGCAGCGCTGAGATTTTTCGAATTTTTCATCCTCGGTTACCTTAAAAGTTTTATTTTCTTCCCAGTAGGATTGCCATTTTGGCTCAATTTCTGCAAACGGATATTTTGACATTACAACCTCGCAACTATCACAATGATTAACCAATGATTAATTTTTATCATCAATAATCATAGTATAGAAAAAAAAAGAGCCTGTGGCAATACATGATACGCAGCAGTTCATTCTTAAAATCTGTTTACGCTGCGAAAAACCCAAAATCATCGCAAAATTGAAAAATAATTGCTTCAAAAAAATATATTTTGATCGCTTTTATGAATAAAGATTTAATCATCTTTTGTAAAAAATATTTACAAAAAGCCTCTTATCGAGTATAGTTTTTAAATTCGGGGGATTTATGCTACTCCTTTTTGCAATTTTAATTTTACTCGCGGTATGCTCTACAATGCTGAGCGTGCGTTTTGGTGTTCCCGTACTAATTCTTTTTATTTTACTCGGAATTATCGTCGGGGACAATGTTTTAAATTTTTTTGAATTTAATGATGAAGTTCTAACAAAAAAAATTGCGGATATTTTAATCATCTTTATTATTTTTGACGGCGGATTTCGCATTTCTAAAAAAAGTTTTCATTCCGTTGCAGGCCCTGCGTGGACACTTGCAACCTTTGGCATCATAGTTACATCACTCATACTTGGATATTGTATTCACTTAATACTCAAACTGGATTTTTTATACTCAGTGATGATTGCATCGATTATTTCATCAACTGATGCGGCGGCAGTTTTTATGCTAACCAAACAACATCCTATAAAGCCAAAACTCGCTGCAACCTTGAATATAGAATCAGCTGCAAATGATCCAATGGCAATACTTTTAGTATTAACCTCCATTAAATTCCTAATGTATGGAGTGGATTCCTTTCTTCTCATCGGACTTAAACTTCTGTGGCAATTTTTTGGCGGAATTCTTTTTGGCTTTTTAGTCTCTCGGCTTGCAATTTTTATGTATGATAAATTTACCTCAGAAAGTCGTGCAAATTATAATGCCTTAATTATTGGAATTGTCATGCTCGCTTATGGACTTGCAGATATTTCACGCGCAAATGGAATTATTGCTGTTTTCTTTTTGGGACACTGGCTTGGAAACACTCGATTTACCGCAAAAAAAGGCGTAAGTAACTTTGTTGACAGTGTTTCTACCATGTGCAATATTGCACTTTTTTTAATGCTTGGACTTTTAGCATCGCCCGTGCGTTTTATTAAAATTTGGAAAGAAGCACTTATTATTACATTTGCCGTAATATTTATCTCCCGCCCGATTGCCGTTTTTCTTTCAACAATGTTTTTTAAATACACCACAAAAGAAAAACTTTTTTTATCGTGGGGAGGAATAAAAGGAGCTATGCCGATCGTACTTGCAACATATCCCGCTGCATATAATATTGAAACAACAGGTTTTATTTTTGATATTATTTTTTGCATTGTCTTTCTTTCGTGTCTTATTCAAGGTATGAGCCTTATTTTTGTTGCTTCAAAATTTAATTTTATAGAAAAAAAACACCCCGCATCGCCATACATAATGGAATTGCATACAGTTGCAAAAAGTCCCATTGATATGTATGAAATTTTTATAGAAAAAAACACTGAGTGTATCGAAAAAATGCTGTCACAACTTAATTTAGACGATGATATTTTAATTAGTAGTATCATTC
>JBOFTD010000316.1:0-1721 GCA_051651885.1 Treponemataceae bacterium | reverse complement strand
ATATTAAAGAAGCTTTGAAGAAGGTAAAAACTCGTGGCGATGTTATTATTCATGTGAATTTGGCTGATTTTGAGTTTGCAACGGAACGCAAAAAAGAATTTATTCAGTCTGTTGAGACGGTAAAAAATATTACGCTCGTTGAAGATACCACTGTTGATAAGGGCGGTTGTATAATTGAAACTGACTTTGGCTCTGTTGATGCACGTATTGCAAATCAGTTGGGAACGCTTGAGCAAAAAATCCTCGATATTTCTCCTTTAAAAACCACGGTGAAAAAAACATCCTCAAAGCGGAAAGCAAAGGACAACAAACCTTCCCTTGATGATTTAATAGAAGATAAAAATGCTGAACATTTTAACTAAATATACTGATAGAATTGAGGACGCCGAAACAATTTTATACACAGGCCGTGTAACTGCTGTTCAAGGTATGCTCATTGAAAGTTGTGGGCCGCAAGCAGTTATTGGTGAAATGTGTAGCATAAAAATTGATCGCACAGGAGCTGTAATTCAAGCTGAGGTCGTTGCCCTTAAGGGAAAAACGGTTCAGCTGATGTCGTATAATGACACCAATGGGATTGAAATTGGATGCGAGGTTGTTGCCAGTGGAACTGTGCTTCAAGTTGGAGTTGGAGATGCTCTTTTGGGGCGTGTTTTAAACTCAATTGGTGGTGCATATGATGAAAAAGGTGAGATTTACACCGCTCAGACATATCCCGTTATCGCATCTCCACCAGATCCGTTACATAGACGATCTATTAAAACTCGTATGGTTACAGGTGTTCGTGCTATTGACTCACTTTTAGCAGTGGGACAAGGACAGCGTTTGGGTATTTTTGCAGGATCAGGGGTTGGAAAATCAACCTTGCTCGGTATGATTGCTCGAAATACTGATGCCGATATAAATGTTATAGCCTTGATTGGTGAACGTGGGCGTGAAGTTGTTGATTTTATCGAGCGAGATCTTGGGGAAGAAGGACTTTCTCGCTCTGTTGTTGTTGTCGCAACCTCTGATCAAGCGCCACTTGCACGTATTCGTGGGGCATACACGGCAACTGCGATTGCTGAATATTTTCGTGATCAAGGCAAAAATGTCATGCTGATGTTCGACTCGGTTACACGGTTTGCAAAGGCACAACGAGAAATCGGTCTCGCTATTGGTGAGCCTCCTGCCACACGGGGATATACTCCGAGTGTTTTTGAAACTTTGCCTAAATTGCTTGAAAGAAGCGGTACAAGCGAAAAAGGCAGTATAACAGGGTTTTACACGGTTCTCGTTGATGGCGATGATATGGATGAGCCAATCTCTGATGCAGTGCGGGGAATCTTAGACGGCCACATCATTTTGAGCCGTAAGCTTGCACAAAGCTATCATTTTCCTGCAATCGATATTTTGCAAAGTATTAGCAGGCTTGCAAATAGAGTTTCAGGTTCTGTTACAAAGCAAGCGTGTGCCTATGTTCGTCGCTTGATGGCATTATATGCTGAGTCCGAAGATATTATTAATGTTGGTGCATATCAAAAAGGCTCGAATGAAAATATTGACACTGCGATTGCTGTTCACCCTGCAATAAATGCTTTTTTAGAGCAAGAGGAAAATGAAAAGTCCACGATAGAAAAAACGATGGCAGGATTATCCGCACTTTCAAATCTTTCAATTCCTCCAGAGGAATATACTAATGAAGAAGTTTAGTTTTTCGCTTCAAAAAATTCTTGAATTAC
>JBOFTD010000315.1:0-40461 GCA_051651885.1 Treponemataceae bacterium | reverse complement strand
TTGATAAAATACAATCAGCAGGGGTTTCAGGACTTATTATGCCAAATGAGTACACTAATTGGTTTTCGTTAATTGTTAAAGGATACGGTACGAGTG
The DNA here is from genome assembly GCA_051651885.1 of Treponemataceae bacterium. Lineage (GTDB taxonomy): Bacteria > Spirochaetota > Spirochaetia > Treponematales > Treponemataceae > JBOFSR01. The sequence goes on along the minus strand of JBOFTD010000315.1, from coordinate 40,365 downwards.
TACATTCTTGCTCTGCCGTTGATTCCATTTTTTCATTCACTTTTGGGGCAAATTCTTCTTTATTTTTGTTCATAATCTCTCCCTTTTTAAACGTTCTGTATAATATAGAACAAAATATTCTTGAAAAGTTCCAAAATGGTGCAATTTTTTTTCAAAAATTAATATTGTTAATTACTACTTATAAAATGAATAAGATGTAAGTAGTTATAAAATCAATAAAACTACATGTGAAGTAAAAGAAGTGGAGAGGGCTTGATGAGCCATATTTTGGAGTAAAGTGAGTTTAACAAATAAAGTTTGTATGGAAAACAGGAAGAGGGAGGCTGGAAAATATCTTTTTTTTAAGTTTATTTGATAACAGTGAAAAAGATGGGGGCACGAGATTTATAATATAGCTACTCGATGATATCTGATAATAAATCATACTCCGCCGTAATAGAAAAACATGCTGATGTTGATATTATAGGCAAGTTGCGATTAAGTTTGGGTAAGTACTAGAGAAATAAAAATTGACATGACTAATGGCTATTTGTAATTTATAGTTGCAATGAGAAAATATATGTACAAGGAATAAAAATGGATAAAGTAAAATTAAATCAACACAGTTCAATATGCTTTCTGCAATATTTAAAGATTTAATAAACATTGGGCAAATGTTTTTATACTCCATTGAAAATTCAAAAGTAGAAAATGCAGAATATTATTTATCTACCGATTCTATGTTTTATTACTTATCTCATAATGGTGTTATTATAGAAAAAATACCAATTAAACCAGATGATATTGTTTTTTCAAATAGAATTCTTTTTATTAATCTTCCAATCACGAATACGTTGAAAAATATTAATATTTCATGGGCTTGTTAAACAAAGAAAAAAAGATGGATATTTATATGTCCATCTTCAACTGAAGCAAAAGAAAGACATATCCATGATGTTGACTTTGGAATAAGGGGCTCCTTGACAAAGATTAACATTATCCGTCATAGATGCATTTAAATATGCAACCCACAGAATTAATGAAACAATACAAATGTTAATTCTTATTAATTTTAAAACATCTGTATTGGTCTGTACTATAATACTTCAATGTGCTGTGTTTAATCTTGGTAACTCCTTGTTTAGTATATATTTATGCTACATTTGTTCTGCATCTTTTTTTTAATTCACTTTTTTTCTGTGGATGATCGTTTTCAAGAGCTGTTTTATAATGCGTTGTGTGATAACAATTACATTCTGTGCAAAAATAACTTCGCTGAGGAATACTTTTACTTCTGATTCTCTGGCCTTTATGGCGTTTTTTACACATATTAATAATTTCGCCTGCCTCTCGTCGCGTATAGCAAACTTTTTGTGTTTGTGTGCAAATAATATTTTCTCCTCTTACATCTTTCATATATGAACCTCCCATAATATTTGTTCTTAGTGAACACTAATACATAGACTAATTCAAAGAAAAATTGACACTTTTTTACGCACAGAAATAAGAAAATTATTACGCTTCTGAAACGATAATCTTTATTGATTTTCCCCCAATATCTCCTGAAAGATACTTAGTAACAACATATAGTAAATCAGGAATATCTTTCTCCTTTTCAGATTTTTCCAAACCATCAAATTCAATGCGATTATTTTTTAATTGTGTATAGAAGTTTTTATTTTTAGACAAGGTTAAAATTTGTGACTCTATTTTTTTTAATGTTTGATTATAAAACGGAGATAATAATTCAAGCATTTCATTACTTGCATTTTCCCTCTGTCGTAAAACAGCTAATAAAACTTGAAGTACCGAAGTACATAAACCAGAATTTCTTTTTTCAGTGATTATTTTCATTTCTAGTATACGATTACAACACTTAATAATGGCTTGAATATCAGACAAAGAAAAATCAAAAACCAGTTGTTTTACACGCCATAAAATAATTGCTAAAATTTTTATAGATGCTATGGAGAATATCTCGTTTTTTTCTAAACCTTCAATTACTTTCTTTAATGCGTTTTTCTGCCATACTAATTGCGCATCACCTATAGCAAAAGCAATATACTGATAATGTTCTCTTTTATTTATACAAGGAAAAAATTTGTCTTCTAACAGAGAAAAAAAGCTTTCTGGGGCATCTTTATGTAGGTAGCTTAAAAAGAAAAGCATTTCTTTTTGAATAGCCTTTGGAGTATTTTGATCCTCTATTAGCTCCTGCGCTTTTTCAATTGCATTGAGAGCCTTATTTCTAAAATCATTATCAACATCAGCATCCTGTAAACTTCGTCCATTGTTCCACACCGTAAGCATGGGAAAGCGAAGACTTTTTGTAAATGAGATTGAAATTGTATCATCATCCTGCAGTCTAACAGGTATGGGATCAAATCCTTGATAATTTCCGTTGGAAATACTTAGTACGGAACAAAAAATCAAATCCCCTTCTTGTACAGTCCATTCTTCAGGAAGATAGCAACGAGCATCTTTTCTATCAATTTTCCCGCGATCTAAAAAAACTAGATCTTTAGGCACGTCTATTTTTTCGTTTTTAACTGCTCCAATTTTTTTTTTGACTTTATATATATTAAAGTTTGTGATTTTCTCAAACTCTCTCGGAAGCCAATCATTAATAAAGTTTCTAGTCTTTGTTTTATTTACTTTTGCGTCGGAGAAGTACTTCATATCAGCCCACGTATACTCTTGACAAAAAGGAGGGAATGGCAAGCATCGGTTATCTTTGTGAGACGTATTTTCCCACCGTACGTTTATCGTGGTAAAGGGAGCCTTTTTAGCATCTGTCGGTTCAAAAAATAAGTTATAGGGGCGCTCATCTCCATAAGTATATGTTAATCGCAGTTTACACACCACATTCTGACTTAACGGAAAAGAAGAATCTATTAAATAAGCAAAATATTTTGATTTTTCACTCCTTTTTCCTTGAATCAAAGAGAATTCATAAAAAGGTGCTCCTGAGGGCATTTCAAATTGGGCTTTCACCTCGATTTCTTTTGCAATGCCTTTTTTAGGAATAATTCCTTCTGTTTTGTTATCTACTAAAGTCAGCTTTTGTCCACTAATTTCTAATTGCAATGAAGGTAAATGTTCTTTCCACAATGGAATATCGGGAGTAATGAGTTGTTGTGTATAATAATACAATGCACCACAAGGAAGATTATCGTGTGAATTAATTTCTTCATAGAAAAAATTTTCTTTTTGATCTTTCTTAAACGTATTGTATTCATTTTTTAAATCATGGTGATCAACAGGAACCTGCGAGAGCTCTTGGTTGTCAATAAAAAAGTTGCCCGCTAATAAATTTTTATCTCGATTAGAAAATAAATCGCAGGATTTTTTTGATGCAAGTACAGTAGGAGGATGATGTTCAAAATAGATTCCATTTGTAGAAGGATTTTCTTTTAATAGCCGAGGATCAGCTTTTGCAACAATTTTAGTCAAAATCCAATGCCCATCATATTTGTCTATAATCATAAAAGAGCTGCCTGATGTAATTTTTTGAGGATATTCTTTGAATAAACTAAAAATTTTAGCAATACTACGAGGCAAGGGCACTATATTTTTCAAGTGAGAATTTAATTGATGGCGTAAAATTTTTTGCATTTCAGAGAAATCATCAACTTCATCGGGTACAAGATAGACATAATTTTTTGCAGGAAGTGTTTTTTTTATCGTTTCAGCAAATTGCTGAGCTGCTCGTGGAGCCTGTAATACAATTTCTGAGGAGTTATCTTCCTCGTAAAAATTCTGTATGGTAATGGTCATGCAAGCTCTTTTTTTTGAAATGTGAGAAGCATTACTACACGAAACATCAATATCAATTTCTTTTTTCTCCGTAGGTGATACACTACTTCGCCATTTTTGGTAAATAAGCTTACCCATGCGTTGATGAGATTTTCCATCTTTTATTATGCAAGAGGGCTTTATCGTTGTTAAGTCAAAAACGGCGCATTCTGAAGGTTTTTTTTGCACCTGATTGTGTTTATTTTGAATGTGTACAAAACTTATTTCTTTTGGAAGATATTCGTTTGATATCAGATCCCCCTGTTCCTTAATTTCTATTAAACGATTTTTATGATTCAACTTGAATGTGAGGGGAACTGCAGTTTTACCTTCAATAAGTAAACATTCTATCGGTGTCACGCATGAGAAAATTTGTAATTTATTGGGATCCTTCCATATAGGGGACTGTAAAAAACAATATTTTTTGCTCTTTGAGGAGGAGCATTCCGCTAAATAATTCCAAAAGTAACAAAAAGAAGAAATGGCAGGTATGTTTTTAATATCTGCGACAAGTTCGTCATCTATATACTGCAAGGAGCACCAAGCCTTCCAAATTTTTCTGTAGTTTTTGTCATTTAGCAGGGTATTATTTGGAGGAAGGTGATTCCATTGACCGATAAGATGTGCATCATCACTGAGTATCCATCGATGAATCATAGAAATAGTTCTCTCTGTTTGATCTGGGATAGCAATAGCAAGTTTTTTTGCAACTTTTTCTTTTTGATATAAAATATCATCCAATCGAATTAAAAAAGCTTTGAATAAACGATTTTCGGTTGTATCAATGCTTGAAGAATGAAAAACTCCCATCATTTTTCCCGTTACGGCTATTTTTTGTTTTACGGTACGGCCAGGTTTTGTGCAAATCCATCGCATTGCCGTATTATCAGTTTCTTTAATATGACTTGGGTGAGTAATAATATGTTCCGTAAAAATTTTATTTTTTAAATCTTCAAGAAGGGCATAGATAGCATTATAGGTATACTGTATAAGGTTTTCTACTCTATCATTCCACCAAATATCCTCGGAAGGAACATCAAGGTTTTTTATATTATGCAAAATTTGATCCACGGTTGTCAGCAAAGGCTCATTAGTAACAGGATCAAAATCAAAAATACTATAAAACCAATTTTGAGCACACAAAACTTTTTTGACTTCTTTGCTTTTTTCATCATTTTTCAAAAGCACCTTATACAGGTTATCGATGGCAATTGTCTCGTTCATGATCACTCCGCCCTCTCAGCCTTTTTTTCAAGAGCAGCTTTTGTTAATTTTTGGGCTATGATCTGATCAATGCCATCAACCTCTATTAATTTATTGACGATTTCATTTTCTTGATTTTTGCTTGACCGAAACTCTTCTACATATAAATGAACTTTTTCTAGCAGTTCGGTGAAGAAATCTTTAACGATTTTTTCTGCATCGTCTTGTTTCCACCCGTGTTTTTTTATTAAATCATTTATTACTTTTTGTGTGAATCCGTTCTCTGTAATATGATTCTTAAGAAGCTCCAACATAAGTTTTTTGTTAGCTTCTGGCCACGTGTTTTTTTGCTCCTGAGTCGGTATTGCATCAGAGGCATCTTGGTTTAATTTTTTATCAAGAACTAAAGAGTCTGGATCCGTGTAAATATAGTTTGACGAACACCACATAAACTGTCCAAAGCCTTGATCTTTTGCCTTAGCAAAGTCTGCCTTTAAATTCTCTGGAATTAAAACTTCTATTTCATCAAGCACTTCACCTTGCGCTCCCCGTGTTTCAAGTCCTCGAAGTTTTGGCATAATTTTTTGTACAACTTGGTCTTCAAATGCACGAGTTAGGGCAAGTTTTCGATTCTTATCTTCAGTGCTGTGCATAACATCGGGGTGCAACCGCATATACGCTTCAATCGATTGCCATACACGATGACCTAATGCACGACCAACTTTATTTAATTCAGTATTTATAGATTCAACGCTCTCTTTAAATTTTTCTAATGCCTTATCGTCTAAGGGATTTGCTTCTTTTTGCCAATTTTGCCAATTAGTTTTTTTCAATAAGTTTGAAGGAGCAGCAAGAGTATGCGAGTTTTCCCGTCCAATCAAGTTTTTTGGGCTAGGAAAATTAATGACAATTCCACGGTCAAGTACTTTGTCAGAGAGTGTTTTAGTTGTTTCATCTTGATTCATTGTTCCTGTCCAAAGAACATTTCTTCCAAGTCGCAACTCCCAATCAGGCATTTTTGAGCCAATTTTTACCTGTAGTTTTGGCATATTATCATCAGAATCTTTATAATCTCTGCGAACTTCTAATTTGCTTAAAAATTCAGAAAAATAAAGTTCCACATTTGCAAGATTCATTTCATCAAGCAAAATCATATTCATGACATCAATAAAACCATTTTGCTCATTTTCACTCCGTTGAGTTTGTGCCAAAAAACGCAAAGCTGGTTGTGCATCAAAACAATTATCGATTGAGTTATAATATCCCAGCATAGCCTCTTGGCAATCCCAATTTGGTGCTACAGGGATAGCCAAAAAATTAATTCCTCCGAAATGAGCATATAATCGAGGCAACAAGGACTTACCTGTGCCACTGACCCCAGCGAGCACTGTTAAAGGAGACATTTCGGCCGTTTTAAGTGCTGTGTGAAAAGCAAACAAGAGTCTATCTGGAAATTCTATACCATAGTTTTTAATTCCTTGAGAAACTTGTTTTAACCACCGTACTTCTTCCATGCCTTCTTCTGGTGCAATCGGTATTTTTTTTGTAAAATAGGGTAAATTGATACTAGCAATTCTTTCTTTTTGATTTTTAGAATTTTCATACGAAGCCAACAGGCGCTCATTTTCACTTTCAAGAAAATTTTTATGTTGCAGCAATGTATTACATTCTTGTTCTTTCAAAGACAATGAGTATTCCAGTTCTGTTTTTTCATTAATCGCAGTGCTGTATATCTTTTCTTTTTCTTTTAATGCTTCATACTCATGTTGTAAATTACGCTTATCTTCTTCTAAATCAGCATATTTTTTTTGAAGAAGTTCTGAGGGAGTTGATTTAAGTTGATTTAATGCCTCCCCAAGCTCTTTTTTTATCATTTCATATTCAGCAATTAATCGTGCAGGATTTTCTCCGTTACACAAAGACTTAAGATCCTCAAAATCTTCAATTATTTTTCTGTCAATTTTCTTCTCATTTAGATAGTCTTCTCTTAATTTTTTCAAATGCTTAATACTATCTTCATAGTCGGCTTTTTCACTTTTATACTTTTGGACCATTCTATGCTCTACATGTACATTCAAATTATCTTCTGAAAATTTTGCTTTTTGCTTTTCTAGTATCTCTTTTTCAAAATTATGGTCTGCAATAGCTTGTTTTAATATCGCTTGATTTTTTTTTAATTCTGCTTGATTTTCATGAAGTTTTTGAATTTCTATAATTATCCCGCCAAGAGAATTTTCACCAAGTAACGCTTGTAAGCTTTTGTACTTGTTTATCTCGTTTGTTCGTGCCTCTAATTGAGACAAAAGGTCTTTGTTTGCCCCTTCTACACCTTCTTGGTTTGCAATTTTTGCCTCTAATGTAGCAATAAGAGCAGTTTTTTCTTTAATTTCTTTTTGTAAATCTTTTATAGTTTTTTCATGCGTTTGTATAGTAGACTGTAATCCTCCTAAATCTGCAATTCGAGCTTCCATCTTACTCAGTTGTGCAATCTTGTCTTGGAGATCCTTGACGGTATTTTCTTTTGTTTTGTTTTCTAAAGAGAGCTGATCGACCTTTTCTTTCATTACTACAAATTCATTTAAACTGTTTTGATTTTCTTCTTTCTGTTTATTTAATTGATCCATCTGGGTGGCTATTTCATTTTCAAGCGCATCCATTCTCTGTTTTCTAAGACTACTGCACTCCTGTTCAATCGCAGTTAGTCCATCTATCCTTGATTGAGCAATTTTTTTTTCGACTGTAATCCGCTTTTCTGAAAGTGTTTCCTCAAAAGCTGCTTTTTCAGCATAAAAGGATTTTGTTAATTCATCCAGTTTTTTTTCTCTTTCTGCAAGGGAATCATAGTTTCCTGCTAGTTGTTCAGCGTCTTTAGTTTCTTTTTTTTCTTGTTCCATAGGACTCTCCTTTTTTATTATCTTTAATTCTTTTTTCAAACTCATCGCATTTAGCTTCTTTATGTTTGGGGGTAGAGATTAATTAAAATAACCTTCTGTACCTAATAATTTTATAAACTCAATTACAAAATTATTATATTTTTGTAATTGCTCACTCACTTTTTTGGTTACCTCATCTTCACAGTCTGGGATTGGTAAATTATGTAATTGTAATATTTCTTTTTCATCTGGTAATTCACCGTGCCCTCGCATATGTGCAATTTTTGAAACATCCTCAAGTAAATTGGGAAATTTTCTCGAAAAAACACGTAAAACATCAATCGACTCAGTAGTAAGCCACGCAATAAAAGAAGCCTGCATACTTATATTATGACCTCTAATAGTTGCCTCTATTTTTTCTTCTTTCACCGTCTTAAAAAAATTACTTTCATTTTTTCCCCACGCCGCACTATATTTGCTACTCGCTCTACCTTTCTCTCCTAAGGGATTTATTAAAGTATTGAAACAAGCTTCTAAAATTTGATACTGTGATTTTATTACCGCTATTTTAATAGCTTTTTCATCTAATCTGTGTTTTTCTAACTGCCGTAATGTAGTAAACAGTGGTCCAGGAATAGCATTTTTTAGTGCAAACCCTAATGACTCTTCTATTTTTTTTACAGTTTTCATATCCGCTGTTTCCTTTGTCATTTTTTGTACAAGAGATTCATTTTCACTTTTAGTGTTTTTTATATCTAAGGGAAATAAATCAAGCAGAGTGTTTATGTAATCATAAAACGATGCAATCTTCTCAAATGAAATATCAACAATATTTTCATGCATTGCTTTATTTCTATAGGGTTTTAATGCACTCATCTTTATAAAAAAATCAGGATTTTTTTTTGCAATTTGTGACAACCAATAATCGGGATTATTTTCAGCTATCGCTAAAGCAATTGAAGAAACCGTAAACAAGTCATGCTGTCTATCGTTCATAAATTCTATTGCACCTTTTTTTACCGTAAAGGTATTTGCTTCAGACTCACCAATTTTAAAACCTATTTTTTTAGCAATATCAATAACAAAGTTTTTTAACAATTGATTGGGATTTTCCACTTTTCCCGCAATAGAGCGAAGCCTATCAATACCTATGTTTTTTGGTACGTTACTTTTTACCAGCAACCAGTAAAACACTGATTCAACAAGTGCATACAGTTCTGAACAAATTTCAACTTTATTATTTTTATTTTTTTCAATTTTATCATTACTACGTTCTTCTGTATCTTTAAAATTTTTTAAGCGATCATAAATCGTAGTAATATTAGTTCTTTTTTTTATGATTTTATGCAGAGGGTCTTGTTTGTCTTCAACCTTTTCCTTGACTTGAGTTTCTTCCTGTGGCAACTGACCTTCCTGAATATCAAAGGTTTTTCGTAGTTTATTTTTAACATAATCTTGATCTTTATAACCCAAGTCATTCAATGCAGCTGAAAAAAATGGAGAAATTCGCCCCCTTCCATTCGTTACAAAGAGGTCCGCTGTATTTCCTTTTTGCAAACAAACATGGTGGCTCCGATAAACTAACGAAGGTTTACCGTCACAAATATCAATTTTTCCAGAGTTCACAATCCTCGTTTTTCTTAATAAAGCTATGATATCTTCCGTTGTTATTTTACAATTATTTTCATCTTTCATTTTTGAAAATACCCGCACCTTTTTCTTTTCTAAAGAAGCAATACCGACTAACTCACTTTCAGAAGAGTCCGTAAAAAAATTGCTTCCATCATCACTGTGCTCAACAAGGTGTCTGTTTGATTTTTCTATCAGTGGCGTTAGTTTTCCCGTAATTGCATCCACGTATACATAAAAAATTTGAGGTTTTGATTGTGTCTTTTGTCCTAGTTTTGCTTTACCTTCCGCGGTGATTTTAAGTCTCCCGTTTGTTTCAAGATAGTTTTTTTGAATTAAGCGATCAATAATAAAAGTAACAAAGTCTTGCTCTAAACCAGTTAGCTCACTTAAATAACTAATAATATTTATATTATTATGTGCATGAAGTTCAAAAAGTTCTAAAATTAATGATTCAAAATAGTTTTCTCCAAAACTAAACTGATCGCTGAGTTGTATAGTGTATTCATAACAAGGCCACAACACTTCCCTTTTAGTTTCAATAGTAAGAAAACCTAAAGACTCCTTTGGTGTTGATATTTTTTTCATAAAACTACTCCATATTCAGAGGTTTCGCATAAGTCAGAAAAATGAGCTAAGGCGGGTATACCCTCGTCTTGCCGTGCTTTTTTTGAAGTACAGAAATCTTTGTCACCGACACAAATCAAGACTTTTTTTTGCCGACTCATACTCACACAAAGGCGATTTACCGAACATAAAAATCCATAGGGATTTTTTCTTTTATCCGTACTTGATCGTACCACAGAAAGAAAAACTACGTCAAATTCCATTCCCTGAAAAGAGTCAACACTCCCAATTTTTAATTTATTTTCTGGAATTTTTAATCTTTTAACTTGCTCTTTTATTAAATCTGCTTGCCCTTTGTAAAAGGTAATAATTCCATAGGACAAATCTTTTCCCTGATCACTTTTAATAAATAAAGACAAGTACTCGATAATTTTATCAACTTCACTTTTTCTTGACCAACTCGTCCCCCGTTTTTTTTCAGCCCCTTGTTTATTTGAAACATCAATCCACACCGCAGCCTTGTTTTCAATTTTTGGTAGGCTGTGCGAAAATTCCTCTGCCTTACGAGGGGAGGCATATCCTTCACCATAGGGTTTATAAAATTCGTTGCTTACAAATTCGCCGAGCAGAGGATGAGTTCTAAATTGGCTGCCTAATGTTGTTGTTCGAGGAATTCCATCCTTCTTCTCTAAAGATTTTAATCGTTCAAATAAAAGTTCAAACAAACTTAATTTTAGACTGCGCTCATATAAATTTTTTATAGAATTTTCCTTTTCAGTAGATTCTATTTCAGTATTATTTTGTAATGCTTTTTCAGCTATTGACAATTCATCAGTCTCAATAGTCTTACAAATATCCTCATCTACAAGTTGCGGTAACTGACGATGATCCCCGACCAAAATAATTCGTTTTGCCGCAAGGCACATTGGTATTAACAAGTCAGGGGGGGCTGCTCGAGCAGCCTCATCTATAATGACCGTGTCATATAATTGACCTTCCATTGTCTCATCAATCAATTTTTTTTGATTAGTAATTTCGTTTGCAACTGCTTGCTGAGCTGTTGCCGCATAGACAAAGTCACACTCTTTAATCGCATCTTCTAACCCTGTATAATTACCATCCAAAATTGAAATCCAAGTCGCTAAAATTTTATCTTGTTTACCAGATTTGCTTTCTGTTTCTATAATGTAATTTATTGCGGTTTCTGCAAGATCTACAAGTTCAGGATTAGCTTTCGGTTCTACATATTTTGGTTTAGAAGAAAACCGCTTAAGAAGATCAAGTTTCAATTGTTTCATGCACGTAAAAAAAGCGGTATTATTTTCAAGACCTTCGCTATCAAGAGTACAAGCTTGCCTCAAAAGGTTTTTTTCTTCTTCATTTTTAAAAAAACTATTAGAGTCTAATACAAAATATACATCCTTTGCCCGTTCCTTTCCATCATCATCAAATGAATCTTTTGTTATTCGTAAACCCCGTATCTTGTGGAGAACTATCAATTTTTCTTTTTCATTAGTATCCATAGAGCCATCTTTTTGAAGTGTCGAATAGAGCTTGTTAGCTTTGTCCTGTATAGAAGAATTCATACAAATATTCGTTCTTAAATAATTTAAAATATCTAAAGCTTCATTGTTACTTGGACCCATTTTATAGTTGAGAAGTTTACTTTCAAGTATCGTAGCCTGTGTCGATATTTTTAAGTGGGGATTTTTTTCTTTAACTTTTCCTGCAATTTTGTTAGCCCACTGAGAAATATGTGATAGGTAAGCATCTGTTTCCTTTGATTTTTTTCCCCATTTAAATGTGGGCAGTGAATTGATTCTCAATCTATCAATCATATTGATAACAGCATCATGTTGATATGACGTTGCTAAAACCTTTCCTGCATAAACACTATGTTTATCTTGCATTATATTCAATTGTTCAAGTATGGCGGTTATGACAGTAGTTTTTCCTGTACCTGGGGGCCCTTGTATTAATGCAATATCAGGAGTTCGTAAAGCAACCTGAATTGCCTGCTTTTGATTGAGCGTTGGAGGATTCTTAAATATTTTTCTAAAAACATCTTGGGATACATTTACTTCTTTTCGTTGTTGCTGTGTTTGAAAAATACGGCCTTCTGTTTCTAATAAAGCCCCTAAATGCTGAATACCTGCTGTTCCGTTCGCAATTTTTTCCCAAGCTATTGTTTGGCGTTCAATTTGTTTTTGTTCTCCGAGAGTAGAAAGAACAAAAAAACCTTCTTGTAGTCCATCAAGTCCTCCCCTGTCAATATCTATATCGATAGATTTTTCATCTTTAATTGTCTTTATTTTTGCTTCAATAGGTATATATTTCTGTGATTTTGTTTTTTTATCTTCACTTTTTTTCTTTTCTTTTAATTTTATTAAATAATCATTCCAAGTAATTTTTGAATCTGATAAAAAAAAAGGGTCTTCTTTATCTTTTCTATAAATGGTAATGGATTCATTTTCAAGCAATTGCTTTACTTCAGCAGAAAGTTCATTTGATAAAATAAGTCTCCTTGCAGATTTTTCATCGGCACTGTTTTTAGATTTTAATATTTCACAAGACAGTTTAAAACCTATTTTCCCTACTTTTTTTGCCCTTTCTAATACTGCATTTCCATTCTCTACGGTATATTTTTTCCAAGCACCTAAGTAACTGCCACCATTTTTTATAAGAGCCTCTAGCTGTGTTTTTTCATAGTCACTGATAAATTTATAAGTTTCCATGAATTCAAGAGCTCCTTCCACTAAAAAGTAATTTGAGCAGGCAGAATTATCTCTGCGTTTTCTTTCAGTTTTTTCTTTGTAATATAAATTTGAATCAATATGTAATTTTTCAATATCTATACAAGACTCATTTCCCATAATTGAAAATGCAAAATCATTAACGGCTTTTTCGTCTTCGTCTTCAGTGGTTTTTACATAAGAGGAATGTATTACAAAATGCTGTTTGCCATTTAGTTCAAACTGCATAGCAGGTATTTTTTTTGTGTATGCATCCACTTTGTCTTTTGAAGTGGTAATTATTACTTTCTCCCATGCCAAAATTGTTCCTGCAAAACAATGAATATGAGCAATAAAAGTTCCATCCTTAAAAACACTTTTTACGATACATACAACAGGTGTACCAGCCTTTATTAATCGAGTAATTTCTATTACTTGATTTTTATGTTTTAAAGTTACCGCACGCCCTCCAATTCCTACATTTCCTCTATTATCAACGGTAACAAAACAAGGGATTAAGAGTTTTAAAGGTTTTCCATCAATAGTTGTGCCTTCTAAGTCATATAAACCATTGGTGGTTTGAATTTTTTCTAATATCATACTAAATCTCCATTAATTACAATATCAAAAACACTTTCTTTGTAATTGGTAAACTGTGCACTAAAACGAATATTGATATTTTTTGTGTATTCAAAAACCATTATATCTTCATGGAGTTCTTTTTTTTCTTCTTTATTAATAATCTTTATTTTTAAATTTTCTGCAAGAAAAGAATTACTTGTTCTCTCTATCATCACAACGCCGTCGGATTTCTCCTTTTTTGCAGTAATGGAGATTGCCGGAATAGCATTATATTTTGAATGAAACGGTATAAAAATTCTCTCAGGAATCTGTATAGCTTCAATTTTTTCTTTTTTTTCATCCCATACCAGTTCTCTTTTATAAACTGTTTTATTATCTTTTTTTATTTCTAAAAAAAGGATGATTGTATCACCGCAATAAGGACAGGCTTTCATGGTCTCTTTATGCACATACGACATACCACAAAGGCATTGCAACGTAAGGTCAGCTGCTCGAGCTAAGGATTGCTCCCAAAAGAAAGCTGTAGGACGACTTTGAGGATTATCTTTTCCGACACTAAACATTTGATTAAATAGGATAGAAAGCTCTTCAGTCAAAAAAAACTCTCGTGGAAATCCCTTAGAAGTACGGTTAGAGGTGTCTTTAATATCGTCAATCCATGCAAAATTTCCAGAATATAATGGGTCAATATCAGAGTTTGCAACTTTAGACGAAGATTTATCCCAAGCATCCTCTCTATTAAGTCTCCTATTTTCTATCGCATCTCCTGCAAAGGGGTGAATCGCACAAAGACAGTCAAATGCTAATATTGCAAATGAATATAGGTCAGTATTCTGAGAGCAAATAATTTTTTCATTTTTTAGTAATTCTGGGGCTGCATATCGCTCTGTACGCACCTTTTTTCCTTCATCTTTACGAGGAATAAATAAATTGTCTGCATCAATGAACCACACATTTTGATTTTTATGTTTCATATCTTTTGTGATAAAAATATTAGTATGAGAAATATCACAGTACACAAGTCCTATTGCATGAAGATACGCAAGGTTTGATGCTAATTTAGAAAGTATTTCTAATCGATGGCGATGCCCTCCAGTAAGCGGATAGGTTTCAGGTTTTTTCATCAATTCCTCAACAGGAATCATATCTTCCATAAATTGCATAACATAGCCTGCATACTCAGTTAAAAGAGAAACAGGCGTTGCAATATGAAATAATCTTTCTAAGGGGAAAAGTGTAATCGCTTCAAATTGCAGTTTATAATAATTAAAGGCTTGAGGATTTTCTTTTTTTGAAATCAGACTGACTTTATCATATAGTATGAATTTTAAGACATATTTTGGATTATCTGTCATGCAGACAAGCCCTTGCCCACCATCGCCTAAAATTTTTTCAACTTTGAGCTCGTAGCCATAGCTATCTAAAAAAGTTTTACCGATAATCTCTGATTGATTCATTATACTAACTCCATTATAACACAGGTTTTATCATCAGAATGCATGGGTACGGGCCAGTTATCCATCATACTTTTTAAATACTCTTTTTTTTTGGCACTATATTTTTGTTTCTTTATATCATCTAACAGGTCATCACAAAAAAGTTTTTCTTGACCGTCTGCAAGATCTGATGAAATGCCATCGCTCGTTATTAAGACCTTTTGTATATTTTGAGTCTCAAAAACATGTATTTGCCATTCTTTCAAATAATTTGTATCTGATAGAGAAAATGTGCTATTTGAAAAACTTTCATCTTTGTCATCCATGAGTAAAATAGAATTTTTATCTTCTTTACCCTGCAAATATATCATCCCATCTCCTAACATAGCAACGACACACTTTGATTTTGTTACTAAAACAAAAAGACATGTTGCAGAACAGTCTGAAGGCTTATAGGGTGAAATTAATTGCACCCAATTGGTTTTTATCTTGGTAAGAAGTTCAATTTTGTGTAAGCCCTTTTTCTTTTTATGGTTTATCAATTTTTGTACTGCTTTGTATACGCTACGACACACAGCAGTAGACCCTCTCTGAGAGTATTTTTTACTTCCAAGCCCATCGGAAATAACAGCTAGTGAAAAATTATTTTTTTTTCGTATCAAGAAAGAATCTTGATTGGGCATGTTATTTCTTACATGGCTTGGCCCAATCACAGAAAAACCATATCCTTGTATCTTATTCATAATGTGATTGTAAAAAATTAACCGCATTTAGAATGGCAATACTTTGAAAATGATTTTTTTTCTCACTCTCTAAGGCATCTTGGCCAACTAATACAACGCCAATGTTACCGCTTTCAGGAATTTCTTCACAAAAACCATCAGTAATAATCATCGATAAATCATCTAACGCAAGGATATCCTCTAATGATTCCTCTTGTGAGTTCCAATGTTGGAAGCTAAACGTCCAATCCTTATATAATTCATTTAACTGAGGCAACAAGGACAATGTTTGGACGATGGACTCAGCAATAGCTTCTTTTCCTAAAACAGTCATACTTGCTGATGAATCAATGAAAACGGCAACATCAGGCATTTTTACTCTCCTAAAAGGCGTTCTATTTCGGTCATAAAATCATCACTACTTGCAATTTTTGCGGCAGCGTCAGGTAAGGCAATAAGTTTATTGGGATTCTGCGACTTTGAGCGTACAGAAACACTCATCGTAACTTGGCGGAAACAATCCTTGATTTTATCCGCATCAGAGGCCTCGTATACCTTATTTTCGGTACCTGATACAAATTGAGATAAAACAGTTCTATCTGCATCGGATCCTATTGCAATAGAAAATCGATCACACTTTGCAGAGCGCCCCCCTGCTATAAAGTTTTGCAAGGGTTTTTCCCATTCATCAGTTGGTTGACCATCAGAAACAAGAACAACGGCAGGTCGGTAGCCGCTAGAAGGCAGACTATCTCTATCTTCAATTAAATCCTTTGCCATAGTTAGAGCACTTCCCATTGGAGTCAACCCACTAGCAACAAGATGAATATTTGAAATATCTTTTACCGATTTTAACTTTTGAACATAGTCAACACTATCTCCAAAAGTTATAATTCCAACCGTAATATCAATTTCTTTTGCAGATAAAGATTTAAATGATTCAATCATTTCATTTACTGCTCCATTGAGTGATTTTATTTTTTTACCACTCATACTTGAACTCCCATCAAGTAATAATAAAACAGGTAGCGGTCTTGCCGCTGTTACAGTGTACTTAGAAAGATCTAAAGCCATACAGTTTCTCCTTTTGCTTTTATTGTAATTTTTTATTTGTTATTTATACATATCCTTTACATTTCCAGAAGTTGACAGTTTTCTTCCAGTTTTTTTATAAATTTATTTATTGTTCTACTTGCATCACTTTTATCTCTTTCAAAGCAGGCAGCTACCTCTTGCTGTTTGGGCTTTTTTTCAGCTGTCAATATTTCCTCATCAACAAATGAAAATGTATATTTTTTTTTAGTTTTAATTTCAAACACATGAATTTCATCATAAAATTTCTGTGTCAGTAATGCCGATAAATACGGTTTTTTTCTTTGCTGAGATTCATTAAATGTTTTTTCGATTAATTGAAAAAGGTGCAAACATCTCTGCAATGACTCCGTAGAGTCAAAGTGTTCTTCTGGCGTAACAAAATTTGAGGGAAGTGTGTCAAATACAGATACTTCTTCTCCGTCACTTTGTGTTTGATATTCGCACCTCATGTTTCTTTTGTCTTTCCTCGCAGTTTTTCTCCCTTCAAAGATGGCATTTCGCAACGATCGCAACAAATAGTTAAGAAATTTTCCTTTTTCAGATTTATAATTATTAAAGCTGCTTAAAATTGCTTGATTAATTTCTAAGCTAAATTTATCAGCAAGGGTATTGCGATTTTTAACGCATATTTCATCTTCTACTTTTTTTGCATATTGAAATTTTTTGCAGTACATCCAAATAGCAGTCCACAGTTTTGTTCTATATATTTGACGCGCTACAGAAGAATCTTCATCAGTTTTTGTGATTGAAAAAAACTGTTGCGCAAGCTCTTCAATTTTTTCTTCAGCACATTTTTTACTATTTTCGATGCTTTTCATAGGCAGTGTCCGCTAAGATGAAAAAAAATTATTCATAATTTTAACCGCATCATCACTACAAGGAGCCTCCGTAGCATAAGTCAAAGCAGTTAAAGAAAACAAAGGGGTTACGTCAAAAATTTTTTGGGTGCCTTCTTTAATAACTCCTTTTTCAAACTCAACTTTTCCGTAAATAATATTTTTAATATCTGCATCAAAGAATTTTTGTGCAAAATTAAAAGCCGCGAACATAACAAGAGGCAATGTTTTTTGACCATAGGTAATATCTGCTATAATGTTACAATTATCCTCAAAAGTTGCCAGTAATTTTTTATAGCGATTTTCGTTTGTGTGTTTTGTCTCTTCAAAAGCTTCAATAATGTGTTCAAAATTTATTATTGCACCAATATTTTTGTTTATTGCGAGCAATTCGTCTTGAAATATCTCAGCATTTTTACTGCTTGCACCTTCCTTGTTTTGCAAACAAACAACTTTTACCTCGTCATTTTTTTTTAATGTCTTCGCTAACACACCATTAATAGGAAAGTACACTTTCTTATCATATTCAATTGAAATATTGCCATCCACAGGATACTGCAGGGCAGATAACTTTTCTGCCATTGGAATGGTAACAAAAATTATTTTCATTTTAATTCTCCTTATTGATTTTTTAATAGTACTTGTTGAGAGAAAAAAAACTAACCCTGTTTTAATTTTCTCTTTAAGCCAACCATGATTAAAAAATATATACCAATTTACCGTATTTTTATACAATAACTGATGTAGATACATAGCCTAGAAGACTATCATTGTTGACACTTTTTTTTCAAGTTTTTACAAAAAATACGTAAAAATATCGGTTATTGACTAGCACCTAAAAAAACAAACAAGGTGTAAGTAAATGAAATTCAGTAGATTAAGCACATATAAAATCAATAAAATAGTTTTGTATTTTAGTGAAGATATTACCGCAACGGCAGCAGCAAAAATTGTGAAGGTAAATCGAAATACAATTAATAGCTATTACAAAATTATTCGTGAAAAAATTGTTCAAAAAGCCATTGCTGAAGCAGGCAAAGAATGTGGGGAATTTGAAGTTGATGAGAGTTATTTTGGTGCACGGCGCGTGAGAGGTAAGCGAGGTCGAGGTGCTGCAGGAAAAACGCCTGTTTTTGGGTTATTAAAAAGGGACGGAAAAGTATTTGTGAAAATTGTTGAAAATTGCACAAAAGAGCAATTAATACCTGTCATTCAAGGATATATATTAGCAGGATCAACGGTACATACAGACGGCTGGAAGGCATATGATGGGCTTGTGCTAAATGGATATGATCACTATCGAGTCTATCACAGTCATGATGAATTTGTCAGAGGAAAAAGCCACGTTAATGGCATTGAAAACTTTTGGAGTTACGTACAAGTACGTTAAGCAAAACGGCGACTAGCAAAATTTAATGGTTGTAATTCGGATAGCTTTGTGATACACTTAAAGGAATGTGAGTTCAGATATAATCATCGCAATGATGATTTATTCACAATCATCAAAAATATGGTAAAGTTTTCCTGATTTTGCTAGTCAAGAACCAAATATCACTTCCAGATGAGGTTGCAGTAAGTAAAACATTGGATGTCTGCTTTATCTTATTGAATTATCAAAACTTTTGAGTGCACATCAATACAAAGGGCTTTTTTCATCGAAATTTTCAATCTATTACATCATATTAAAAAAAAGAAATCAAGTTGCGGTTGGAAGGTATCTGTTTTTTGATCTCTAATGTACGATTGGCAATTTTTTGTAAGTTGTTAAATCTTCACTCACACTCTCGAATGTATAAATGAAAATATTCTTTTGAAACTCCGTTAAATTAAAAAACATTGTTTGTTATCGAGTTTCTCCAAAATAACTCTCATCAACTTCGATTGCACCAGAAGCTACAGTATTCTTGTTCAGATAAAATGACCATGAGATCTCGAATTTTATTGAGAAGTAAATTAACGGTATTTCGATTCTCATTTGCCAATTCTACCATTTTTGAAGCGGTAGTATCAATATTTGAATGACCATTCAAATTACATAAAAATACTTAAGGATCTCTCTAAATTTTCGATCAAGAATATGCAGTCGGTATCCATATTTATTTTTCACTCAATTTTTTCTCCAGCGGGACTTTCAGTGATTTCTAATCACGATCAAAAAAATCAAGCTCAAATAATTGATTCACTGGGAGATGTGTTTTTTCTCGGTATCAAAGACAAAACATTAATCACCCTACATCTAAAATCAAAATAGTCTTGACAATTCAAATAGTATACTCCGAAAAAGTGACTTTTTTAGTTTTGTGAGTTATCTTTAATATTGAAAACATTTGACAGAAGTTTCATTTATTGGTATAATCAAAAAATTATACTACTATGGAGGCATTTTATGCATGTATTATGGTACTTTATTCTCCCCGTAGTTGGTATTATTCTTGGATGGATTATTCGCTGGCTGTATGCCAGATTTCAATTATCTGCTTCTGAACAACGAGCAGAGCGTGTAAAACAAGATGCTATAAAAGAGGCAAATGCACAAAAAAAGGAAATTTTATTAGAAGCGAAAGATCAGCTTATTCGAGAACGAAACCAGCAGGAACGGGAAAATCGAGAAAGAAGAAGCGAACTTCAACGATATGAACGTCGTTTGATGCAAAAAGAGGAAAGTCTTGAAAAGAAAGTTCAGACTTTAACGAATCAAGAAACTGAGGTTGTAAAACGTGAGGCAGGAATTGTAGCACGGGAAGAGAATTTAGTAAATGTCGAAGAAAAGTATCGTCAAGAATTAGAAAAAATTTCAGGGCTCTCTGCGCAAGAAGCCAAAAATCTGATTATTCAAAATCTTGAAAACGATGCACGACGCGACGCTCAAAGTTTGATTAATAAAATTGAGCAAGAAGCAAATTTGACATCTGAAAAAAAGGCTCGAGAGATTCTTACAACGGCGATTCAAAGAATTACAACAGAAACAACGAGTGATATTACTGTTACAACCGTTTCTTTGCCGTCAGATGAAATGAAAGGGCGAATTATTGGCCGTGAAGGACGAAATATTCGTGCTATCGAAACACTTACGGGAGTTGATGTAATTATTGATGACACTCCTGAAGCGGTTGTCATTTCATGCTTTGACCCTGTCAGAAAAGAAATTGCGAAGGTAACGCTCGAGCGCTTGGTAATGGATGGGCGAATTCATCCTGCACGAATTGAAGAAATTGTGCAAAAAGTTACCAAAGAAGTCAATCAAAAAATCTATGAAGAAGGTGAAAAAGTTCTTTTTGATTTGGGCATTCACAACATGAGTCAAGAAGGTATTCGTTCACTTGGGCGATTGTATTTTAGAACAAGTTACGGGCAAAATATTTTGTATCATTCAAAGGAAGTTGCGCAAGTTGCAGCAATTATTGCCGCTGAAATTGGTGCGAATAAAGACATTGCAAAACGAGCTGCGTTACTTCATGATATCGGAAAAGGTGCGGAGTCTGATTCTGACCAAAACCATGCCGAAGTTGGTATGGAAATGGTAAAAAAAATGGGAGAATCTCCCATCATTATCAATGCAGTTGGTTCTCATCATAATGATATTGAGCCGTCTTGCATCGAATCAATTATTGTACAAATTGCTGATGCGATTTCTGCTGCTCGACCCGGTGCACGACGTGAAACGATGGATAATTATATTAAACGCCTTGAAAATCTGGAAACGATTGCAGAAAACTTTTCTGGTGTTGAAAAAGCATACGCCATTCAAGCAGGCCGCGAACTTCGAGTGCTTGTCAATAATGAAAAAATTGCAGACAACGAAGTAAAAGATCTTGCACGAAATATCGCAAAACAAATTGAAACTGAATTAAGGTATCCGGGACGCATTCGCATTACAATGCTGCGAGAAACACGCGTTATTGAATACGCTCGCTAACAAAATAATTTTTATAAAAGAGAGCTTTTTGGGCTCTCTTTTTTTTAAGCTACAGCCGTCTCATTTTGTAATACCATAGCGACTTATACCACGAGTCGCTGATTTTTAATTGAATTTTTTTTTTCACTATGTTATACTAAGGTGGATTTTTGACAAAATCTGCAAGAGGTTGCATATTAAAAGAAAAATTATTCTAAGCATTATTTTTTCATTTTTTTCTCTTAATTTATTATTTGCTGCGGGACAAAGCGAAGAAAAACTTGCTGAGATTGATGCATTGATTGAGGCAAAAAATTACAACCATGCACTTGTTTTAATCGAAGCCTTGTTAAAACGAGATCCAAATGAATTTGATAATGCACAAATTAGGATAAAAAAGATTTTTGAATATAAAAATGACTTTACAGGCTTTGCTGAGACCTTAGTCGATATTATTTTGACCGATCCAACCAATACTTCAGGACAAATACAGCTTTTAGATAAGTTAGAGTCTATGGAGGAAAATATTGACGAGCAAACAAAAGAGTTTTTTGCCCAAACACGGAGAATCGCTGAGTTTACTTTTGTGCGTGCAAATTTTGAACGGATTATGAAAACGTCACAGGAATTTATTAAAAGAAAGCGATATTTAGATTCTGCAAAATATATTGTTGAAAACTTTGATTTAAACCGCGATGATTTAAAAACATATAATTTACCTAATATAAAAATAAACGATATTGATAAAAAAATCGATACCGTTAAAAATCACATGACCGCTTATGCGAATGTCCAATCCGTGATAATAAATTCCGTGGCACGATTTAACAGTGCTGTAAGGCAAAATCGAATCGACCAAGCCCGAACAATTTTTACCGATGAAATTGAACCTGCATTCAAAAAAGTTGCAGCATTTTCTTCTGAAATTGCATCGATAGCATCTTTTTTTTATACGGAATACAATATACTTGCGGCTCAAAGTTCTGCACTAAATCAAAATTCATATTTTTATATGATGTATCAATTTATGGCAGGTAAAGATCAAACAAGTTTATCTGGGATATTAGGAACAATTGAGGCACAATGGCTTGAGCTGAGTAATAGCATGAAGACAACTCTTGCAAATGCAGTCGAGCCGCGTTGGGAGCGAATTATTAAATCTATGGAGGATAAAGGGGCTCTTACTTATCCTGCCGTTCATACTGTTGCAAAACGACTTTTGCCAGAAGCTGAAAAATTTGCGTCACTTGGATTTAATGTCAATAATTTAAATACATTAAAAAAATATAATTATCCGGGAATCACGAGTAACATATATACAGAATTTTCCATCGGAATGAAAGCCTATGAATTGCTGGCAAAAAGTTTATTTGAGCATCTTAGCACACTGGAAACTTTTGTTGCTACCGAAAAAACACGAAAAGAATATCTTGTAAAAGGGAATGTTGCCGTCAACTCTTATCAAGTCAGTAATGATTTTTTGCGACTAGTCGTGCAGCTTAATAATTCTTATTCAACTATTAATCAGCAAACATCGATTTTGATTGAAAAAATTCAAAAGCTTGAATTAAATTATGTGGCACAATCGCCTAACGATGTTCCTTTGCAAGTTTCTCGTAAGCACTTATACGTTGAAGAATTACTCAAAAATGTTTTAGGCTTGGATATTGAAGCGCATACCTCTATTTGGGTTGCTTTTGGGGAGTATTTGAGTGAGGGGTGCTCTATTTTAGTAAAAAATTATAGTGATTCTTTGGAGCGGGCAGTTAATTTCTATGATGGAACGCTTGATGAAAAAACGGGGTTTATGTATTATTTCCCTGCGGAAAGTTATGAAGAGATAAATACGACTTTACAAAAAATTGTAAACGACAGAAAAAATTTACAAGTGTATCATCGAGCAATGATTTCTACGGGCGATTTTTTGAAGAAAAATGATATGTTTAGCACATCCCTTACAACGGTTACCGATACAATTAAAACCTTAGCAGATATAAATACGCAGGGAACAGATTTATGGGCAAAAGCTCGAGATAAAACGGTTATTGCAAACCGTGAAAAAGCAGATGGGGATGCGCGTTATCAGCAAGCACAATATAACTTGAAAGCGGGAAAATTTGCCGAAGCTCGACAATTTTTGCAACGCTCGCGTGACCAGTATAATAAATACCTTGAAATTCAAGAGTCCCCTGCGTTTAGAAAAAGTTCTGATGATTCTCTTGCAAAGCTTAATGACGAAATTAATTTTGCTGAAAGTGAACTTGTTGTTCGAGAAGTGCGAAGGTTAAAAAATCAAGCTCGGCAGGCGTATCAACGAGAAGAATATGACAGTGCAGAAACAATTCTTTTACAGGCACAAGAAAGATGGTTTTCAATTAATATCGATCCTGATGAAGAAATTGTGCAATTACTTTCTTTGATAGGAACTGCTTTATCAATGAAAGTTGGGCGCACTATTCCGCAAGTCGCTCCTCTGTATCCAGAGATGAGCCAGCTGTTTAGCAATGCAAATCAGTATTATGACAAAGGTAAGGTACTCTCTGAGGCGGGAAAGAAAAAAGAAGCGGAAGAAGTTTTACTACAGGCAAAAGCAGAACTTCGCAAAATGCAGGTTATATATCCGATTAATCAAGATGCAAGTTTTCTTTTATTAAAAGTTGATCAATTAATGAATCCAGAGGCATTTGAAGAATCATTCAAGCGAAAAATACAAAGCGCACAGACGAACTATCGAATTATTGAACGCCAACAAGAGGCGTACCTTGATTTACTCGATTTGTACCGAATTAATCCTTCTTATCCGGGTCTTGCAAATTTAATTTATCAAGTTGAACTCTATTTGGGCATACGATCGCCACCGCCTGATAGAACAGCTCAGAATCGTGCAGCAGAACTTACACGCAAAGCAAGATCTGCCCTTAATTCAAATGATGAAGTAACGATTCGAGCCGCTATTGCACAACTTGATGAAGCTATTCGCCTTGATGCACAAAATGAAGAAACGTACTTGATTAAAGATCGATTACAGATCAAAGTTGGAGGTCAGACTCTTTCGGTACTTTCTTCTGCTTCAGAAGCCTTATACCAAAAAGCGGTTCAGGAATTGCAAAATAATAATATTATTAATGCAGCAACAGTACTTTCGCAATTATTACAAGACCCCAATTCTCGTCGTTCGTCAAAAATTTTAGATTTAGAAAAACGTATCAAAATATTAACGGGGCAAGCGTAATGTCATTTTTAAAAAATCATTTATTTGTCTTCTTTTTAACGGTACTATTTTGCCTTACCTCAAATATTCTTAATACGCAAGAAATTTTTTGGGAATATCCAGTAAAAGCCTCTACTTCCGAAAGTTTTTTTCCATCTCGTGCATCAAATGGATCGGTGGGAGTTGTTATTTGGCAGCAAATTTCGTATATCGATAATCGGCAAGGAGAAATTTGGATTTCGATGCAAACTTCAACTGGCAGAGAGTGGACAGAAAAAGAAAAAGTGCTCGGTCCATTTTCTTTTTCGGGAGATGTGCCGTCCATTGCGACTGTTGCAATTAACTCAAAGGGCGTAATTGCAATTGCGGTTGCTTCAGCTCCCCATGAGCTTTCACTCTATTGTTCACAGGACAAAGGAGAGTCTTTTACTCAAACACTTATAAGCAGTGACTCTCTATCATTCATTGCACCTCGAATGTATATTACAAGCAAAGATGAATTTTTTTTATTTGTCTCTCAAGGAACAGAAGTAGATTTTAAACTTATGACAACTCGATCTGAGGATGGGAAAATTTGGTCACCACTCGACTTTTTCTCTCCGGCACAAAATCTTGTTCGTTCGTTTGTTCCGATGTTAACGTCTTTTGAAGACAAGGATATTGTAGCGTTTCAGTCTGTTTATATAACAAGCAGGCGTTTTTCATATCAGCTCTATTCTTGCATTAGTGAAGATGGTGGCGAGACTTGGACAGATCCGTTTTTAGTTACCGAGCAACCAATAGAAGGAAATGATTTTAAGAGCTACCATAATCAAAAGCCAAATCTTTTTTATTCTAACAAGCAATTATACCTTGCATGGGAGCGCTCTTCGATCTCATCGGAAAATGCACAAATTTATTTTTCAGCACTCGATAGCGAGGGAAAATTTATGGGACTTCCAGAGCGAATCAGCAATGGAGCAGGAAATTCCTCCGATCCGATAATTTTTGATTATGAAAAAAAAATCTATGTTATGTTGTACGAGGCGAGGCGAGGCAAAGACACGAGCACAGTTTTTGTTTTAGAGCGTGATGGATTATTGTGGAAGGAATATCGTGCAAGTAAAACAAATGAGGACTCGAGTTTTTCTATTCCTGTTTCTATTGGAAATTCATTGCATTATTTTTGGATTCAAAAATCTTCTCGATCGAAACAATTATTAACTCGCCTTTCGCCTGATATTAATGCCGATCCCCCATCGTTAAACCCAGTAAATTTTGTTGAGGGCAAAAGAAGTTTATCGGAAGCAGTTTCTGTTCGTCTTAACTTTCCAGATGACGCTTCAGGTTATGCAGGCTATGCTTATGTATGGTCGAGAGATAGCGAATCTGAGCCTGATACAACAACAGTATTTCCACTGGGAAATCAAGTGCTTACAACGAGAGCGATTGATGATGAAACATTATGGTATTTAAAGGTAAAAGGAATCGACAAGGCAGGAAACTGGTCGCAATCAAAAATGATTGTTTATCAAAGAGATATAACTGCTCCTTTGAGGCCTATTATAACACCACCGTTACTCGACGAAGATGGCTTTGTTAGAGATAATACCTTTCAATTATTGTGGAATCCCGCACCTGAAGACGATGATGTAGAAAATTTTACATTTTCTTTGCAATATATGTCGGTACTCCCGCATTCTATCAGCGAAAATCTCTTAGCAAAGTTTACGCCCCGATCTCCTGCAGGAGGATTACTAACAAACAAAAAAAATCTCATGGTTGAAAATCCCGATAATGGCGTGTGGGCTTTTTCTGTGTGTGCTATTGACGGAGTTGGAAATATTAGTCAGCCAGCAATTGTTCGACTTTTTTCTAATAAGTATATTCCTTACACAACGGTCACCGGAATTCGCAGTGTTGTAGATGATCTTGGAACAACCCTTATAACGATACAAGGTAAGGGCTTTTTAACTGATGGAAGTATCAGTAAAATTTATTTTACTCAAAAAGGGCATGCGACGCCTGATTATATTTTAGAAAATGAAAATAATCAGTTTAAAGTTATTTCAGATGTTTTAATTGATTTTGTAATATTAAAAGACTTTGATGAATCATTGTATGATATCACTTTAGAGCATGAAACACGAGGATTATATACGGTTGTAAGTCCTCTTGATGTAAAAGATTACGGCACAATAAAATTTGGAATATTTGATGGAGAGTATATTCCTCACATAACAAAAGTTTTTTCAGATTTTATTTATCGGCTAAAAGTTGATATGGTTTTTCTTATCATCGTACTCATATTAACGATTGTTGGTATTATTCTTGGCATAAATGGACTTTTATCAACAAAAAAAACAACCGAATCAATTCAAAAAGAAATTATTGCATTGTTCACAGGAGGAAATATGGCGAATTCTATCGAAGAAAAAGAAAAAACAATAGAAAAATTATCGCATCGAGGGCTCAGTCTTAAATTCAAAATAATGTTTTTTACCTCTATTTTGGTTATTCTTGTCGTGCTATTAGTTTCTGCACCGCTAGGATTAATGATGATTCAATCCCAAGAAGAAACGTTGGCAAAAAGTCTTAAAGACCGCGTTTCTGTTTTGGTTGATGGAATTGCCTCTGGCACGCGCGCGTATCTGCCCTCGCAAAATGTTTTGGAGCTGAGTTTTTTGCCGCAGCAATCGCAAGCAATCGAAGAAGCTTTTTTTGCTACAATTACGGGACTTCCTGTGCATGGAAAAAATGTCAATTTAAATTATGTTTGGGCAACAAATGATCCGGCAATTTCTTCCAAAATTGATACAGAAGAACTTTCTTTTGGCGAATCATATTTGACCGACTCTATAATGGCTGCAATTACAGAGTCAGCTTCTCAATTAAACATAAAAGCGGTTGGAACGGTTGGAGCTCTCGCACAAGAAATCGCTCGCCTTACACAAGAAGGATTAAGCCTTGTCTCACAAACAGATACAGCGTCTGTAAATCGACGTGCAGAAATTCAGCTTATTACACGCGAGTTAAACGATCGTATTTCTGCAGATCTTAATTCGCTTGCTCGTAGCGGATTTTCTTCTCTTCCTGAATACAACGAGGGTGTTTTCGACCGAGAAAACACCAATTATACCTTTTATCAACCTGTTTTATACCGACAAGGAGGCGAGCAAAATTTTGTTCGTGGTATTATTTTAGTCAATGTTTCAACAGAAAAACTTATTAATCAAGTTGACTTGGCTCGTGACAGAATTATTGCTACCGCTGCTGTCATTGCATTGATTGCGACCTTTATTGGAGCCATCGCATCGCTTATTATCGCATCAATTATTATTATTCCGATTAAAAAACTAGCAATGCACGTGGCACTTATCAGAGACACCGAAGACAAAGAAGAGCTTGCCGCATACAGTATTAATTTCAAAACAAAGGACGAAATTGGACTTTTAGGCGAAATTGTAAATGATATGACTAAAGGCTTGGTAAAAGCGTCTGCCGCCGCAAAGGATTTAACAGTTGGTAAAGAAATCCAAAAAATGTTTATTCCTCTTGAAACTGATTCGCGGGGGAAAAAATTAACCACGGGAAAATTAGTGACAGACAATGCAGAATTTTTTGGTTATTATGAAGGCGCAAAGGGCGTTTCAGGCGATTATTTTGATTTTAAAAAACTCGATGATCGCCATTATGCAATTATCAAATGCGACGTTGCTGGCAAGGGTGTACCCGCTTCATTAATTATGGTTGAAGTTGCCACGCTTTTTTTGGATTATTTTCGCGACTGGACTATTAAAACGCATGGCTATAATTTAAGTCCCTTTGTTTCACGCGTTAATGATATGCTTGAATCGCGTGGTTTTCAAGGTCGTTTTGCCGCTTTT
The DNA here is from genome assembly GCA_051651885.1 of Treponemataceae bacterium. Taxonomy (GTDB): domain Bacteria; phylum Spirochaetota; class Spirochaetia; order Treponematales; family Treponemataceae; genus JBOFSR01. The sequence continues at coordinate 11,944 of JBOFTD010000315.1, read as the reverse complement.
AGTTTGTGTATTTTTGATACATTTACTGGCGAAATTCACTTTTGTAATGCGGGAGATAATTTTTTGCACTTTTATAACGCCGCCGCACGCAAAAAAGTTGTCGAGCATATAAAAGAAACTGCCGCCGCTGGTGTTTTTCCTTCCTCTTTAGTCGATATGTCTGGAGGATTTCAAATGATCACACGTACCCTTACAAAAAATGACGTTTTATTCATGTATACAGACGGTATCGAAGAAGCTAAACGAATGTTTCGAAATGCAAAATTTGAAACGATTAAATGTCAAGAAGAGGGCTTTGAGCAAAATACACCGCATGAATCTCATTTAGTAGGCGAAGAAAGCGAAGAAATGGGTGCTGATCGTGTAAATAAAATTATTGAGGCGGTCTTTGCCCGTGAAATTTACACACTGCAAAAATGGCATAATCCTGTAGCCGAAGTATTCGAGTTTGATTTTACTTCTTGTACTGGCACGGTTGAAGATTGTATCATGGCGTTAGTTGCTGTAGAAAAAATTTTCCGATTATACAAAACGACACGGGTTACAAAGCACGATCGCGTACTCGTTGATCGTAAAGTTGATACTTATTTGCGAAAACATTTTATTCAATACAAAGATTACTGCACCCACAAGCAGGAGCATTCTGAAATGCAAGAATACATTTGGTATACTCACATGCTCGAGGATCCACAATATGACGATTTAACATTGCTTGGCATTAGAAAACTCTAAAAGCAAAGAAAACTAAATTGACATCAGCATAAAAATAGTATAGTGTTGATTTTACGCTATACTATTAAATTATAACAGGAATAAAATGATTGTAATTACTTTGATTGTGGTACTTTCAGGACTCATTTTTTGGGGATTTGTAAATATTTTTGCATACGCGATAAGCAAAAAACTGAGCCTCCGTATTTCAAATGCAATGATGATTTATTGCCCGAAAATTATTTTTGGCTCGTTTAATTTGCTCATGAAATTTAAAACCGTTTTTTCTCATTCGCATAAAAATGAATTGCCAGAACAATATTTAATTCTTTCAAACCACCAAAGTGTACTCGATATTCCGCTTTTTATGAAATTTCTTCCAAAAAAAAAGCTCCGATTTGTTGCTAAATCAGATTTGGCACGCGTTATTGTTTCCTCTGAAATGCTTCGTGTTCAGCAACATGCTTTGATTCATCGAACAGGTGGAGCAAGCAGCACAATGAAAGTTCTTGATACCTTTGCAGAAAATATAAAAAAAAATAATTATTGCCCCGTACTTTTTCCCGAAGGTTCTCGTAGCCGCAATGGCCAGCTTATTTCTTTCAAGTCAGCAGGCTTTCGTCGGCTAATGGAAAAAGTGCCTCTTCCTGTTGCTGTTTGTGCACTTGACGGCGGATATAAGATTTCTTCAATTGTAGGAATTATTAACAACATGCGAGGGGGATCGTATCGATTAAAAATTCTAAAAATCTTTCCAACTCCGCACACAAAAACTGAACAACTTGCGGTTCTTGAAGAATCAAAAAATCTTATACAAAATCAACTTGATGAATGGCGAAAATAAAATTTAAGCCGAGCAAAACGCATCTAAGATGGAGGAATAAAAATGAAATATGACAGTAAATCGCGTGATGCAAATGCCTTCATTAATGATGCTCAAATTGTGCATATTATAAAGCAGGCAGAAAAAAATAAAAATAATTCATCTGTTATTCAAGCAATTTTGAAAAAAGTAAGCGAGTGTAACGGAATTTCAGCTGAGGAATCTTTGACATTACTCTTATGTGATAATCCAGATGACGAAGCAAAAATTTTTGATCTTGCAAAAAAAATAAAAAACGATATCTACGGACGACGAATTGTCCTTTTTGCACCCTTATATTTATCAAATTATTGCATAAACGGCTGTGTATACTGCCCTTATCATGGTAAAAATATAACGATTGCACGAAAAAAACTTACACAAGCAGAAATCGCAGCAGAAGTAATTGCCCTTCAAGACATGGGGCACAAACGGCTTGCCATAGAAACTGGCGAAGACGATCGTTATTCTGATATCGATTATGTCCTTGAAAGTATAAAAACAATTTATGCAATTAAACATAAAAATGGTGCGATTCGACGCGTAAATATAAATATTGCCGCAACAATCGTTGAAAATTATAAAAAATTGCACGACGCACAAATTGGCACTTACATCTTGTTTCAAGAAACTTATCACAAGCCAACTTACAAAAAACAGCATCCGAGTGGGCCAAAAAGTAATTACGAATATCACACTGAAGCACACGATCGAGCAATGGAAGGTGGAATTGACGACGTAGGATTAGGCGTTTTATTTGGGCTTTACGATTATAAATATGACTTTACTGGGCTTTTATTGCACACAAAACATCTTGAAGACACTTTTAGCGTCGGCCCTCATACTATTAGCGTTCCTCGCATTCGCCCTGCCGATGATGTAAGCGTAGAAGATTTTGAGCATGCAATTCCCGACCATCTTTTTAAAAAAATTATTGCGGTTCTCCGACTTGCCGTTCCCTACACAGGATTAATTGTCTCTACAAGAGAAAGCGAAGAATCAAGAAAAGATGTTCTTGAAGTAGGCGTTTCGCAAATTAGTGGAGCCTCAAAAACAAGCGTTGGCGGGTACGCCAAAGAGGAATTAAAAGAAGAAAATTCTCAACAATTTGAAATTAATGACACGAGAACGCTTGATGAAATTATTAAATGGCTGTGCGATCTTGATTATTTACCCAGCTTTTGCACCGCCTGCTATCGAGAAAATCGTGTGGGCGATAGATTTATGGCATTTGCTAAAAGTGGCCAAATTAAAAACTTTTGCCAAGCAAACGCTCTGGTTACCTTGTGTGAATACCAAGGGGATTACATGAGCGAGCAAACAAAAGCCGCAGCAAAACGAGTGATCAAACAGGAATTGGAAAAAATTCCCGCCGCGGACGTAAGAGAAAAAGTTGTCTCTATCATGAACGAAATAGATCTTGGAAAACGTGATTTTCGTTTTTAGCACAAAGCTCAATAAAGGAATAAATCATGAGTGATTTTAACACAACCCCACAATCAAACCGTATACATATTGGCATTTTTGGCAAACGAAATGCAGGAAAATCAAGCCTTATCAATGCTCTTGCAAATCAAGACGTTGCAATCGTTTCAGAGATTGCAGGAACCACAACCGATCCCGTAACAAAAAGCATTGAGATTAATGGACTTGGAGCCTGCGTTATTATTGACACCGCAGGTTTTGATGACGACCAAACAGATTTAGGCAAACTGCGGGTTCAGCGCACGCAAGATAGTATAAAAAAAACAGATATCGCTCTTTTAGTTTTTGACGCTGCAAATACCACAAATGGATTTGAGATCGAAATGAAATGGGCAAAAACGATCGAGCATGCGGGCATTCCACTTGTTGTCATTCTAAACAAAATTGATAGCAGCGATGAAGAGCACATTTCTCAAACAAAAAGCAAGCTCAAAGATCTTTTTCAAACTGACGTTGTCTGCACGAGTGCAAAGCATCATCAAAATATTGCAAAACTTATACAAGTTATTCTTAAAAATCTTCCAAGTGATGATAATATTTCAATTACTGGCCATTTAATAAAAGAAAGTGATGTTGTCATGCTTGTTATGCCACAAGATATACAAGCCCCAAAAGGCAGATTAATTCTTCCGCAAGTGCAAACTATTCGGGACCTGCTAGACAATAAAGCGATTGTCCTTTCATGCACATTCGACAAAATGGAAGAAGCATTGCGTGCACTTGCAAAACCGCCAAAACTCATCATTACCGATTCACAAATTTTTAAGCACGTTTTCGAAAAAAAACACCCCGAAACGGCATTAAGTTCCTTCTCCGTTTTATTCGCTCGGTACAAAGGAGACGAAAAAGTCTACAAAGACGGTGCATTGTGGATTGATTCGCTTAACGAACAAAGCAGTATTCTCATAGCAGAAAGTTGCAGCCATATTCCACTTGAAGGCGATATTGGCAGAGTAAAAATTCCCGCCCTATTACGCAAACGCTTAGGCGAAAAACTTTCAATACAAATTGTCTCAGGGCAAGATTTTCCTAAAAACCTAGACGGCTACGATCTTGTTATTCAATGTGGCGGCTGCATGGCAACTCGCAAAACTATTTTAAATCGCATTAAAGAATGCTTTAACCAAAATGTTCATATATCAAACTACGGCATGGTTATCGCCCACTTAACGAACACAAACTACATAAGCTAGCTCGATTAAATTACTATTTGTGCTATCTTCTCGACTAATGAAAGTGCTCGTCTCAAAATAAAATACAATTCCCTTTTCAGATTTTCTGTGGTATAATTATTTTTAATAAGTTTAATTTTAGTAACAAAATAAAAAATACTAGGAGTAACTATGAATAGAAAGAAAAAAAATCAGTGGATACGGGGTGCGAGTAAAAAAAGAATTCCCTTTGCGAGCGTTTTTGTACTTTTGACTTTATTGCTTTTGGGTGCTCGCTCTATTACGAGTGTTGAGCGAGACGCAGACAAAACCTACGAATTAGTTATTTTGCACACCAATGATCATCAAGGTTCAATTGAGACAAAGGATAAGCTTGCAGGTCTTTCTCGTAGAGCGACTTATATAAAGAGTATTCGTTCTGAGCACAAAAATGTACTTTTAGTTGACGCTGGCGATATAAATACGGGTCAGGCGATTTCAAATCTTTTTAAGGCGAAACCAGATATTGAAGCGTACAATGCTTTGCAGTATGATGCTTTAGCCTTTGGTAATCATGAGTTTGATAATACACTTTCTGTCCTTAATAAACAAATTAAGCAAGCCAAGTTTGCATGGCTTGGAGCAAATATTAAACGTTCAAATGGCAAATATTTAGACAAGCCGTATCTTGTCAAAAATTATGAAGGATTTCGTGTTGGAATTTTTGGCTTAACGACGAATCGAACCATAATGAGTGCTTCCCCCGATGCATCGCTTCAGTTTGCAGACGAGATTGAAAGTGCAAGGCAGATGGTTTCTTTGCTGCGAAATGATGAAAAAGTCGACATCGTTATTGCGCTAACTCATCTTGGAACCGTTGTCGAGAGCCTTGAAAATAAAAATACAACATCGCAAGATATTGCAAAATCCGTTGAAGGAATAGATGTAATCATTGACGGGCATTCACATACAAAAATGGACATTCCGCTTATGGTAAATAAGGTGCCGATTGTTTCAGCATGGGAGTGGGGCAAAAATGTGGGAAATGCCTTGCTAAAAATACAGAATGGCAAAATTATCGGCTTTGATTGGCAACCAATTTTGATTACGCAGGACGCTTTCGCCGCTGATCCGCAAATGGATGAACTGCTCTCCCCGTATCTTGCAAAGGCAAGTAAGCAGCTCGATAAAGTTATTGGAGAGACTTTGCAGGAGTTTGAGTTTATCAATCGTTCTAGTCGTTACAGGGAGCACGCGTTTGCAAACCTTAGTAATGATGCAACAACGTGGTTTGTTCGCACAAAGCTCAAAAAGAACGTGGATTTTACGATTATTAATGGCGGAAATATTCGTGCAAGCCTTTCGCAAGGCAGGATAAAAATTAAAGACATTGCAACAATCATGCCCTTTGATAATTGGCTCTATCTTTTGACGCTTAACGGAAGCGATCTTATTGAGTTTTTTGATTTTGTTGCAACCATCAATCAAGGTGGCGGCGGATTTGCTCAGTTTTCAAAGGAAGTAAAACTCAGTATTAGTTACGATAAAGAAGGAAAAAATGGCAAACTCAATGAAGTTTTAATTAATGGCAAGCCGATTGAGCGTGATAAAAAATATGTGATGGGCGTAAATGAATACTTGGCAAATGGTGGCGATGGTTATACGGTGCTAAAAAAAGCAATTGATAGCTATAACACTTCATTCAACCAGCGGGACATTGTAGTTGAATATATTCAGCAATTACAACAGCCACTCAGCCCAAAAAACTTTATGGACGGAAGACTTATAATTCTTGGTGGCACTCAATAGGAATCGGGCAAAATAATTTAAAAAAGAGGAGTTATCTATGGCTATATCATTTTATTCATTGGGGGCTGCCCAAGAAGTTACGGGGTCAAAGCATGTTTTGGAGGTGGATGGCAGAGCGTATTTAATTGATTGTGGGGCTTTTCAGGGGCGGCGTTTTGAGGCGGATCAAAAAAATCGGGATTTTGATTTTGCGGCGGACAAGCTTGAGGCGGTTATTTTAACGCATTCGCATTATGATCACTGTGGGCTTTTGCCTGTTTTGACAAAAAAGGGTTTTAAGCAAAATATTTATGCAACGCCTGCAAGTCGCGATATTGCGAACCTTATTATGATGGATAGCGCTCATATTCAGGCTCGGGATGCTCAGTATTTTCGCGATCAGGCAAAAAAGAGAAAAGAGCCGTTTACGTGGCGGCCGCTTTACGATGAAGAAGATGTGGTAAAAACGGTTAATCAGTTTGTGACCGTTTCATACAACCGAAAGATTTTTATTTCCCGTGAGGTTGAGCTTGAGTTTTTTGATGCAGGGCATATTTTGGGTTCGGCGTTTGCTTTTTTGACCGTAAAAGATGCTTCTGGCGAGGAAAAGCGTGTTCTATTTTCGGGCGATTTAGGGCGACAAGACAAGCCGATTATCAGAAATCCATCAACAAATATGAGTGCTCCTGACTACATTGTGCTTGAAAGCACATACGGAAATCGTTTGCATGATGATATTAATACGGCTATGGATGAGTTAGCGTTTATTGTGCAGCGGGCGGTCGAAAAAAAAGGAAAAATCATTATTCCTGCGTTCGCAATTGAACGGACGCAAGAGCTGGTTTATTATTTTCATTTGCTTGTTGATGAGCATCGTATTCCTGAGATTCCGATTTATGTGGATTCGCCCATGGCGGTTAATGCAACGAGCATTTTTCAAGTGCATCCTGAGTGCTATGACGAGAAAACCTACGAGGCGTTTTTGAAGCATCACAAAAATCCCTTTGGGTTTAATTCGCTTTCATTTGTAACGACGGTGGAGGAGTCAAAATCGCTCAACAAAAAAGAAGGGCCGATGATTATCATTAGTGCTGACGGAATGTGTGAGTTTGGCCGTGTTGTGCATCACATTGCAAATGCTATTAGCGATTATAAAAACACAATTTTGCTCGTTGGCTATATGGCAGAAAATACGCTTGGTAGGAGACTTATGAATCAAGCTGAAGAAGTTAAAATCATGGGCGATTATTACAAGGTGAAAGCTGGTATTGAAAATATAAATACGTTTAGTGCCCATGCTGATTATCAAGAAACGCTTAATTGGCTTAAAAAAATTGATACAAGCCGACTAAAAAAAATATTTATGGTGCATGGCGAGCATGAAGCACAAGAATTTTTTGAGAAATTTTTGCATGAAAATGGCTTTCCTCATGTGCAGGTTGTAAAATACGGCGAAACGTATGACTTATAATTTGCACGACAATCCTCTTTTCAAAAATATTGAAACAAAGTTTTTGCCTGAACTTTTGACCTGCCTTGGTGCGTTTGAAAAAAAATATCTGCACAAAGATTTGATTTTGCATGAAGGCGATGAATTTAATTTGGTGGGTTTTATTTTAGACGGTGCTGTTCAACTGTGTAAAAATCATTACAGCGGCTACAACGAAATTATTACCGAAATTAAAAAAAATAATGTTTTTGCGGAGAGTTTTGTCTGCACGGATGTAAAAATTAGTCCCTTTAGTGTAATTGTAAGCAGTGATTCTGCTAAAATTATGTTTTTTTCGTTTGAAAAAATGATGGCAGTTTGCTCAAAAGCATGTTTTTTTCATTTGCAATTGATTGAAAATTTTATGAAATTGATTGCAGAAAAAAATTTATTACTCCAAAAGAAAAATACGATTTTAGCCCAAAGGACAACGCGAGATAAACTTTTGACCTATCTTGAGCTTGAAATCGCTGAACAAAAAACTAAAAAAATCGTTATTCCTTATAATCGCAATGAATTAGCTGACTTTTTATGCGTTGACCGCAGTGCCTTATCACGCGAGCTTTCCATCATGAAAAAAGAAAAACTCCTCTCGTATGACGGTAGAACCTTTGAACTACTCCAAACAGCAATCAAAGTAGATTTTCTTAGACAAAAAATATAAAAATGTCAAAACTAAATAAACGATATCTTGATTTTATTCTTTTAAGTCGATAGTATTACACAATTATTTTTTTGAGCAAAAATAGGGAGAGTTTTATGAAATTGAAAATAGTATTAGTAAGCGTACTAAGTTTACTGAGTGCAAATCTTTTTAGTTATGACAATTTTAATCCGTCAATAATATCAACACCTATGCCTACATTAAAAACATTTCCACTTTTACAAGAGCAACTAGGCCTTGATAGACATTCATTACCGAATCCTTTTGGCGTTTCAGTAATTTATAACTTTACTGAAGAAAAATATCGCATTAAATCGTTTAAAGGCGAGGGTGGCGATACAAAAATTGGTACGGTTATTCCGGGACTCGGGCCGCTTGGAAAACTTTCTGTAGCAGATCTTGCAGGAACAGGATTAAAGCCGTGGCAAATTTCCAATGGAACAATAAAAGTTCAAAGTCATGCAGTTGGTGCCAAAGTTGATTTAAATTTATTACCTTTTTTACAACTTTTTGCCTTAGGGACGTATATTATAATGAATCAATCAACTGATATAGGAACAGCTACGATAACATCGAATATACCGGCACCAGCAGGAGGCTTCATGAAACTGCCTATGCCCGTTGGAACATTAGAAAATGTACTTCATGGATGGGTTGCGATGGGCGGTGCGATGCTTTCGTATGGTTATAAGGGATTTTTCGTATCAGCGATGATTTCTGGCGGATATGTTAATTTAGATGATCGAGCAAACGGAATTAATGGTTTTGTACAAAAACCTGTTATGTATATTGCCCCACGAATTGGCTATAATCGTGGCAGATTAACCGTACATGGCGGAGTACAATACGTCGAACTTTTTGGTGCGACAAAAGGAAAAGACTTAAGCGTAATCACTGGCGGTCTTGTTAAGTCATACGAAGTCGAAATAGAAAAATTTCCTGTAAACTTTTTAGCTGGAATTCAATTTATGTTTATGAGAGAGCTTGGTATTTCACTTGAATATGTTGGAAGCCCTGATAGCAACGGTATAAATATTGAAGCGGTCTTCCGATTCTAACATAAAAAAAGGATTGATTAAGTTCAATCCTTTTTTTTATGCAGACTAAATTACGTTTTATTCTTTGTTAAAAAACTTGTTCTAATAAATGAAATAAGCAAAAGAAAACCGCAAATAACAACGCTCATATCAGCAATGTTAAACGTTGGCCAGCGATCAAAACCAAATAATCCATAAAATTTTACGTCAAAAAAATCCACAACGCCTTCTTTTCTAAAAACGCGATCAATCAAATTGCCAATTCCGCCACCAATAATTCCTGCAACAAACCAACTCTGTACATAGGTAAATTCATCCGTTTTAAAATAGGAAATAATAATAAAAATAATCACCAAAATCGGTAAAATCGAAAACAAAATAGATCTCGCCGTGTCGGGCAAATTAGTGCCAATACTAAACGCGATTCCGGGATTGTATACGTGAATTATTCTAAAAAAATCTCCAAAAAAACTTGACCCAATTGAATAGGGTGAAATCGTTTTAATAACAATAAATTTTGTTATTTGATCAAGAAAAATGATAAATAAACTCAGGCTGAAAGGCAGTATTTTACGCATTAATTTTTTTTCCATATTTTTTCCTTTTTTATAAAAATGTGGGCTCGTCAATAAAAATTGTTTCAATATTTTTCTCACAAGCAATTTTGCTTGCAAGTAACTTTACGCCAATTGTTTCGGTTTGATAATGACCTGGTGCAATTATCGCAATATTATTTTCTTTCGCGGTGTGGTAAAATTGATGAGAAAACTCACCTAAAATAAATAAATCAATATTCTCATCGATTACTTGATTTATCATCGTATCAGATTTTCCAGAAATTATCGCACAAGTTGTAATCTCTTTTTTATCAAACGCAAAAAACTTTGTCAACGAAGCGTCAAAAGGTAAAAGTTTTACAATGGCCTCTACAGAAAGCGGCGTTTTGAAGCGTCCCTTCACACCAATGGTACAGCCGCTAGAAACCCCAAAAGGCGCAATATGTTGCAACCCGATTTGCTTTGCAAGCCCCCCATTATTTCCCACTTCAAGATGAGCATCAAGGGGTAAATGCACAGCATACAAGGCGATATTATTTTTTATCAGTGTTGCAACTCGTGCATAATGATTTTTTGCAATGACTTGCTCGTAGCCCCAAAATAATCCATGATGCACAAAAATCATGTCCATGTTTTCGGCAGCCGCTTTTTCAAACGTTCCTAAGCACGCATCAACGGCAAAGGCAATTTTTTTTATTTCTTTGCCTGAGTTGGTAACTTGTATGCCATTTTTTGAGCTATCCATCGTAGCAAAATCAGAAATCAGCAAGAGCGTTTGAAAATACTCATCAATTTTGTTTAAAGTCATTTTAACCTCTCAAGCTTTGAAGCGATAATTTTTGCCTGCGTCCAGCCGTCAGTTTTTATATCAGCATACAGAGTATACTCGAAAGGATGATAAACAGCAAGATTCCCAAAGCCATCAAGGTAGCCAGAAACAGGGGATTTTTCTTCATTGACAAGCAAAACATTGTCAACTTGATAATCAAGTAAATTAATAATATTAAAAATCAGATTTCGATTTTCTCCCTCTGCAACAAATAGAATAGGATTTTTGTTTGCAAGGGCATTTTTGAATACCTCATTTTGAATTTGAGGAAAAAGCGAAAAAACCGACTTGATTTCATTCGTTTTCAATTGATTCCAATAATTTCGATTTGATTTTGCAAAGTCTTTGTCAAAATAATTTTTCATCCGCAAATAAAAAGTGCGTATAAAGCGATTGTTAAAAAATGCATGGCCAGCATAATCGTGATTAAAAAAATCGACGCTTATGACAATATTTCCACGATCGGCAAGATTTTTTATTGTTGCAAAAGATTCTTCAACCGAGGCAAAAACATCAGGCATGTACACACAAATAGGTAAACTTTCTAGCTGCTGTTGACTAAAATTCTCAGGATACACAATGTAGGCTAGCGTTTTGCTTACGTTAAAAATATTTTTTTTTCCCACACTGTATTTTTCAGAAAACTGATTAAAGGTCTCAATATGTTTAGTCACCGTTGTAACAGTTTTTTTATCAATAAATCGCTCAGTTTGTGGGCGAAAAGTCCATGAAAAATACAGGCTTGCGGCAACACCAAGAAAAAGAATTGCAGATAAAATCCTAAAAAAGATACTATAATAATCAACAATAATACCACGAAAAAACTGGATTAAATAAAATAAATTGACGAATAAAACTAAAATCGAAAAAATCAATAATAACACGAGAGAGACAGAAGCACCATGACTGATTATATGTAAAAAACATAACAAGCATGCAAACGGCGAAAGGATTCCAATGCCGCCTTTAAGATGATTCGGAACATTAAAAAAAGGGCGAGCCGTAGTTAAGAGAAGAAAAAAGGCAATAAGGATTTCGCTTTGAAGCACAGGAGACATATCATTATCATAAAGAAAAAAAAGACAAGCGACAACAGGTTTAGCATAAAAAACGCATGAAGATGAAAGAATCGCAAAAGATTTACCTATACTAACAATTTAAGATAAAACACTCATGAAAAACAAAAAATGCAATTGATTACCTCCCTTGTTTTTTTTTATACGACTCGGTACAATTAAAGCATGAACATTCATATTTTAGAAATGCCCCTCGACTTTGGGGGCAATCGGCATGGCTCTGATATGGGACCATCAGCAATTCGTCTTGCAGGTCTTAAAAATACACTTTTGCGACTCGGGCACACGGTTGAAA
>JBOFTD010000314.1:0-37228 GCA_051651885.1 Treponemataceae bacterium | reverse complement strand
AGCATATTTGCAGAAGGTCACCCTCCATCTCCACCTTTTCTTTGTACTCAAATACGTCCAAGTTTAATGTTTCCTGCTTAGTAATTTCAATATTTCCTTGAGAATAATAATTTAAGACTTCATTCATCGGCTTCAAAGCAGATTTTATGGTTTCACCTTGCTTGTAAATAACCAACATCCATTCAGCAGAAAATTTTCCTCAACCTTTTAAAATATCTGTGAGGATAAACACTTTCTTTTCTTGAAAAAATTGTATTATTTGACCCTGCTCATCTTGCTCAAATTCATCAACAAACATTCGTCGCTTATCTCGAACATCTTTTTTATACGGCGATAGTTCACCTGTAAAATACTTTAAAAGTCTCGTAATATCATTTGAAATATTCCATAATTCACTGTACTTATCAACCCAGTGTTTATCTATCTGATTAAATCCTTGTAAATTTGACACTAATTTGATTGAAATATTTTGCCACTCAATTTCATCTTTAAACTTAACTATAATTGAAATTTGAACTTGTATATCTGCCTTAAAATGCCCTGATATTTTGACGGCTTTAACATACTCTATTTCATCTAGCTTATAACCCATAATAACAAGCCATTCTTGGGCTAATATGTTATTTTGCCAAGAATTAAATAATTCAATAACAAAATTCTCATTTTGAAAACCAGCCTTTGCAGTTTTCGAGCCTTCCTCTACGGTTTTCATATATCTCCTTTCATATTGAAAATAGCTTTTTTTAGATTTCCTGCTATTGCTTCAATAACATTGATCGTCATCGCATTTCCCACTTGCTCTAAAACGGTAGATTTACTAACAGTTTTCAGTCTATCAATATAGTCACTGGTGTATCCTTGCATTCGTAACGCATCATTTTTTGACAACGAAAACAACTCGCCACCATAAACATATAAAATCCCTTGCCGTCCTTTTCGTATCGTCGGCACATAGCCTCTATAAAGCCTTAAATCACTTTGCCGTGTATCTAAAACTAAATAATCCTGCGATAATAAATCACAAAGATCAAAACGATTAGCATTATATTTGTTGCCTAAATACCTAAGAAAAGTTTGAAACGGCGGAGTATTTTTTTCAATTTTATCGGATTTATCCAAAAACAACGACAAATCGTACTCCTGTTTCTGACCCTGCGGAAATTCAAACGATGAAATTTTTAAATCTTTTCGAATTCCAACAAAATAAATTCTCTCGCGTGAATGAGGAACGGCAAAATCAAGACTATTCAGCACTTTATACTGCACGGCATAACCGCTCGAATCCAAAAGCTCAAGAATTATTTGAAAATCCTGACCTTTATTGATATTTACCAAGCCTTTGACATTTTCCAAAATAAAATACGGAACTTTTTTCTCCTGCAAAATTCGAGATATTCCATAAATGACCTGTCCTCGATGATCTGTCAAGCCTTTTCGCTTTCCAACAATCGAGTATGACTGGCAAGGAAAGCCCGCAACAATTGCATCAACTGAGGGTAACTTATCAGTATTTATATCTGACAAATTCCCCATTCCACAATGATTTTCCTCGTGCAACAACTGATACGAAAGAATAGCTTTCTCATCAATTTCAGCAAAATTAAGACACGTAAAACCATGACGCTCTAAGCCAAGACGGCCTCCGCCAATGCCCGCACAAAGATCAAAAAAAGTGAGCTGGTTTTTATTTTGTTGATTAAGAGAATTATTTTCGCTAAGCATTTTGTCACTATACCAAGAAAAAAGAAAAATTTCAGTAGAAAAATCGCTATATTTTAAAACACAAATAAAACTGTTGCAGGAAAATATTTTTTAATATAAAGTTCACAAGAAATCAAACAATCAATTTTTCATTCAGAAAAAGAGTTTACTTTTAATTGTAATTCGACTATAATCCTTTGCATGGAAATTCGTTTAGAGAATTTAAAAAGAAGCTATCCTTCGCAAAATGGAGCATTTGCAGCCGTCAATAATGTATCACTGACGATCCCTTCAAACACAATCTACGGCATAATCGGCAAAAGTGGAGCAGGAAAATCGACATTAGTACGCTTAATAAGTCTCCTTGAACAAGCCGACGAAGGGGAAATTTATTATGATGACAAACGCGTCGACAACCTTTCAAAAAATGATTTAATTTTGCAACGACGAAAAATTGGCATGATTTTTCAGGGATTTAATTTATTTGCCTCACGCACCGCAGCCCAAAACGTCGCCTACCCCTTAGAGATTTGCAAACTATCAAAATCCCACATACGAACACGAGTAGCGGAACTGTTAGACCTTGTTGGACTTCAAGACAAAGCAGATGTTCCCATTAGCACGCTCTCAGGGGGGCAAAAACAGCGCGTGGCAATTGCCCGTTCCCTTGCAAATAATCCTTCAATCCTTTTTTGCGATGAAGCAACAAGTGCCTTAGACCCGCAAACGACCGCTTCAATTCTTAACTTAATCCGCGAAATTCAGCAAAAAATGCACCTTACCGTCGTGATGATTACCCACCAAATGGAAGTTGTTCGCGACGCATGCCAAAAAGTAGCCGTCCTTGATAACGGAGTTGTCGTTGAGCAGGGGCTCGTCTCAGATATTTTTGCACACCCCACTGCAAGCATTACCAAAGATTTTTTATCTCATTTATCAGTGCAAGAAGAAAAATATCTTTTACGATGGTCGGACGAGGGAGGAAAATATACCCTGCGCTTTATTGGCAGCATAACAGGCGAACCACTTTTGAGCAGAACTTCGCAAACTTTTACCGTTGAATTTAATATACGAGCAGGCGGAATCCAGCATTTGGTTGAAGGCGATATAGGCACTTTAATCACAGATATTTCGGGAACACCGCAAAATGTCGAAAAAGCTCTCGAATATTTACGCACAAAAGGCGTCCTTATAGAGGATAACTATTAGCAAACGAACTTTCGGTTTCTTGCTCATAAAGCCAAAATGCTTGCTTAAAATTATTTTCTTTGAACGAAAATATCTCATTGAAACAATGATCTTTAAAGAACTTTATTTATAAATAAAATGCAAGAAAAATACTCGTTACAATGCCATTCAAGCACAAAGCAATAGTACTAAAAGCTCCCTGCACTTCTCCCATTTCAATTGCTTTTGAAGTTCCGAGTATGTGACTTGAAGTGCCAATGCTTAGCCCAAGAGCAAGCGGATTCTTTATATGAAATATTTTTGAAAGGAGTGGCGATCCCATATTACCCAATAATCCTGTAAAAACAACAGCTGCAGCTGTAATAGAAGGAATTCCGCCTTTTTGTTCTGCAATCGGAATGGCAATCGCTGTGGTCAGTGACTTTGGCAACATCGAAATACGAAGTGCACTATCTAAATCAAATAATTTACAAAGAGCATAAACGCTAAAAAGGCTTACCGCACAACCTACAAAAACGCCAACCAACACAGGAAAAACATTTTTTTTTATTAAAGTTAATTGCTCAAACATAATAATTGCCAGCATAATTGTCGTAAAAGGCAAAAAAGTATGAATAATCGACGCCCCGATTTTAAAATTTTTATAGGGAATTCCTGTTACAAGCAAAAAAACAATACACAAAAAAAGAGATATAATAAGTGGATTAAAAAGCACTATTTTTATTTTTCCTTGTATTATCAGCCCTATTTTATAACTAACAATGCACAAAAACAAACCAAAGTACGGCGAAGCACTTTGCTCTATCATAAATTCCTTCATGCGTTACGCTCCATTCTTTTTAGACAATTTTGACTGAACATATAAAGCAAGTCGAACACTCCAGCCAGTTGCAACAAAGGTCAAAACGGTAGAAACAAGGCAAATAAAAAGAAGATTCAACCATATTAATTTTACTTGATCAAAAACTTCGATAATACCAACACTTGCAGGCAAAAAAAAGAAAGCCATATTATGTTTAAAAAATAAACTTATATCATTAATATGTTTTATGTGAATAACCTTGATAATCAAAAGAACAAACAAGAATAACAAGGCAAGAATACTTGCAGGCAACGGCACAATAGTAGATAAAGCATTCGATACAAGAATCAGCCCCGCAATAATACCCAGCTGCACAAAAATTTTCACTCCAAAACTCCTTTGAATATACAATCATTTATAACTTAATGACGAGATACTCCAAAGTCAATAAAAAATCTTGCCAAATAAAACATCAAACAAACGAATTCTTACTCATATAAATAAAACTTGACAAACTCAAAAATCAGCAGGATAATAAATACTCTAAATTTAAAAGGAGAAAGTCTATGGAAAAACAACATTACACAATTATGGGAATGCGCTGGCAGTATTTTTTTATTTTTTTTGCACTGTATATTAGTGCAGCTTTTTTGAATAAATTGCCTTCGGGCTTAGTCGGTGCGTTGGGTAGCATTATTGTTATTGCAGCTCTCACAAATGAAATTGGCAATCGCCTTCCGATTGTACGCAGCTATCTTGGGGGAGGTGCAATTGTTTCAATCCTCGTTGGCGGACTTATGGTTTGGGGCAAATGGTTGCCTGAAGCAACAATAAAAAATATTCACACCTTTATGACCTCTGGCGGCTTTTTAGATTTTTATATTGCAGCCCTTATTTGTGGTAGCATTTTAGGAATGAGCCGTCAATTTCTTATAAAAGCATTCATTCGCTACCTACCGTTAATTCTTGGTGGCTTTATAGTTGCAATGATTTTTGTTGGAATTGGCGGATTTCTGATTGGGTATGGAGTGCAAGAGGCGATTTTATATATCGGTCTTCCCATTATGGGCGGCGGAACAGGAGCTGGAGCGGTGCCACTTTCAAAAATTTTTGGTGAAGCCATGAATAAAGATCCTAAAGAAATTATTTCGGTCATGCTCCCTGCTGTTTCGCTAGGAAATGCCGTTGCGATTGTGCTTGCAGGACTTATGAATAGAATTGGTAAAAAATTCCCCTCGCTTTCTGGCAATGGAAAATTGCTTGTTGGACAAACTGAGGGAACTCAAAGTGAACAAGAAGAAGTAAATATTGATATGCAGGGATTCGGAATTGGAATTGTTATTGCCTGCGGATTTTTTGTTTTTGGATTAATTTTGAGTAAATTTATTCCCATTCATAATTATGCATTAATGATTATTAGCGTTGCCGTCATTAAAGCACTTGATTTACTTCCCGAAGAGTATGAATCTCTTTGCTCGCAATGGTATCAATTTGTTTCAAGTAATTTTACAAATGCCCTTCTTGTTGGAATTGGTGTTGCCTACCTTGATATTGCTGCAGTCCTTGCTTCGATTTCTCCCCAATATATAACACTCGTCTTGCTAACGGTAATTGGAGCTGTTATTGGGGCAGGACTCATGGGAAAAATTTTTGGTTTTTATCCACTCGAAGCGGCGCTCACTGGTGGCCTTTGTATGGCAAATATGGGTGGAACAGGCGATGTTGCAGTCCTTTCTGCTTGCAAGCGAATGAATCTCATGCCTTTTGCACAAGTTTCTTCTCGTATCGGAGGGGCTTTTATTCTTTTGGTTGCAACTGCGATTTTGAGAGCTCTTTTTTGATAAAATACAAATAATTTAAAATAGTCAAAAAAATTTTAATTTGCTGAATGAAAATATGTATGAATAGTGTAAAAATAGAGTATTTTTTTGCTTTGTTTTTGCACTATTTTTTTTCAATCAGAATATTATTGCGTTGCAAGCCTCTGTTTTTAAGTGTTATTTGTGTTTTAGCAATTAGATAAAATTTTATCCATAAATTTTTATCTAATACTTGACAAAATATAAAATTATGGTAAAATATCCAAAGAATATGACGAACTATATTAGAGTATAGAAATCATATATATTTTTTAAAGGATGGTTTTACCATGGGAAACAAAGTTACAATTATTGGTGCAGGAAGTGTTGGTTCATCAATTGCCTACGCATTAACAATTCAGGGAACAGCTTCTGAGATTGTGTTGATTGACATTAACACAGAAAAAGCGTTTGGCGAAGCGATGGATATTCGACAAGGTATTCCTTATTGCCCTGCAGGTACAATTTATGCAGGTACTTATGCTGATGCAAAAGACTCTGATATTGTTATTTTAACATCAGGTCTTGCACGTAAAAAAGACCAATCACGGCTTGATCTTGCACAAGCAAATGTCAATATTACAAAAGCAATTATCCCTGAAATTACAAAAGCTGCTCCAAATGCAATCTACGTAATTGTTGCAAACCCTGTTGATATTTTAACATACCAATTCCACAAAACATCAGGTTTGCCAGAAAATCGAATTATTGGTTCAGGAACAAGCTTGGATACCGCTCGTTTAGTATCTCGATTAGCTGAGTCTTATGCAATTAGTCAAAATGATGTAAATGCGTATGTTTTTGGCGAACACGGAGATAGCTCTTTTGTACCTTGGTCAATTGCAAATATTTCTGGTATTCCTGTTGATATGTATAAAAAATCAATTTCTGGCGTACGAAAAAATATCGATCTTCCTTCACATGAAGAAATTGAAACATACGTACGTAAATCAGGTGGAGAAATCATCCAAAGAAAAGGTGCAACATTCTATGCAGTTGCCATTTCTGTGTGTCATATTTGTAAATGTATTTTTAATGGTAGCGACACGGCTTTAACTGTTGCAACAATGATGCACGGCGAGTACGGAATTAGCGATACTTGTTTAAGCACCCTCTCTCTCATTGGTCGAAATGGTGTTACCGGTCGACTTGATGTTCCACTAACAGACAGCGAAGTTGTATCGTTGCAAAAAAGTGCAAATGCACTTAAAGAAGTTATTAGTCAACTTACTTTCTAATTTTTATTCAAAGGCAGTGATGGTTTCCATCACTGTTGTTTTATTTAATCTTAAACAAAAGGAAACAAAATGGAATACAGAGTAGAACACGATTCTATGGGCGATGTGAAAGTTCCTGCAGACAAATACTGGGCTGCACAAACTGAACGGAGCCATGAAAACTTTGAAATTGGTGTTGGGCTTGAAACAATGCCATTAGAAATCACGAAGGCTTTTGGTACTTTGAAAAAAGCTGCGGCTATGGCAAACAATATGCTCAAGCCAGAAAAAATGACAAAAGAAAAACTTGCTGCTATTTCTAGTGCTTGCGACGAGGTAATTTCGGGCAAGCTAAACGATCACTTTCCTTTAGTTGTTTGGCAAACAGGAAGCGGCACACAATCAAACATGAATGCTAACGAAGTTATTGCAAACAGAGGAAACGAAATTGCAGGCTTTCCATTAAATGATGTTTCTGGAAAAAAACTTCTTCATCCAAATGATGATATTAATATGAGCCAATCTTCAAACGACACATTTCCAACCGCAATGCACATTGCAGCCGTTGAAATTATTGAAGACAAGGTTTTTCCTGCAATCGATTTGTTGGTAAATACATTCAAAAGACTTGAAAAAGAGAACGAAGGCATTGTAAAAAGTGGACGAACTCACTTGCAAGACGCAACACCGATCACTTTTACCCAAGAAATTTCTGGCTGGACAAGCTCTCTTGAAAAAGACAAGGAGCTTCTCAAAGCATCACTCCCCGCTCTAAGAGAATTAGCTCTCGGCGGAACTGCTGTTGGAACAGGACTTAACGCTCCTGAAGGCTTTGATGTAAAAGTTGCTGAAGCAGTTTCAAAACTTACAGGCAAACAATTTATTACTGCAAAAAATAAATTCCATGCGTTGACAAGTAAAGACGAACTCGTTTTTGCGCATGGGGCTTTAAAAGCTCTTGCATGCGATATGATGAAAATTGCTAACGACGTTCGTTGGCTCGCTTCTGGCCCTCGTGATGGATTGGGAGAAATTTTCATTCCTGAAAACGAACCAGGGTCTTCAATTATGCCAGGAAAAGTAAATCCTACTCAGTGTGAGCAAGCGACTATGGTTGCCGTTCAAGTTATGGGAAATGACGTTGCCGTTGGAATGGCTGCAAGTCAAGGGAATTTTCAGCTTAACGTTTTTATGCCTGTTTGTATCTACAATTTTTTACAATCAGCACGATTACTTGCAGAATCTATTGTTTCTTTTAACAATAAATGTGCCGTGGGAATTACCGCTAATAAAGAAAAGATGCACCACAATTTGCATAACTCGCTTATGCTTGTTACGGCTCTTAATCCCTATATTGGCTATGAAAATGCTGCTAAAACGGCAAAAAAAGCATACAACGACAATATTTCCTTAAAAGAGGCTTGTATTGCATTGGGCTTTTTAACCGAAGAAAAATTTGATGAAGTGTTCCATCCAGAACAAATGGTCTAATTCAAGTAAAGAGGGAATCGTCGTGGTTCCTTCTTCAAGTTTATAAATGAGGTTTCTAAAATGAAATTTAGTTATTATCCAGGTTGTACCCTAAAAACGCAAGCAAAAGATTTAGACTTATACGGTCATTTTGCGGCGGAAAAATTGGGTTTCACCTTGGAAGAGGTAAAAGACTGGCAGTGTTGCGGTGGAGCATACTCAATGGCAAAAGATGAAATTGCATCTAAGTTGTCATCGGTGCGTGCCCTCGTTGCTGCTAAAGAGGCAGGTCAAAAGCTTGTAACGCTTTGTTCTGCATGCCACAATGTTATTAAGCAAACTAATAACGATATGAAGACCGATGAAAACATGGCTTCAAAGGCAAATAATTACATGAAGCTTGACACTCCGTATAATGGAGAGGCAACAGTCCTGCATTATTTAGAGGTGCTTCGTGATGAAATTGGGTTTGATAAAATTAAGGCGGCGGTTACAAACAAGTTTGAAGGGAAAAAAATTGGTGCCTATTATGGCTGCCTTTTGCTCCGTCCAAATGCAGTAATGGCTATGGATAATCCTGAAAACCCAAAAATAATAGAGGATTTTATTCGCTCTATTGGAGCTGAGCCTGTTATGTATCCTATGCGAAATGAATGCTGCGGCGGATATGTAACAATGGAAGACAAGGCGATGGCTACCAAAAAAAGTACTGCGGTACTTTCGAGTGCAAAAGATGCTCAAGCGGATATGATTATTACCGCTTGTCCGCTTTGTTTGTATAATTTGAATAAAAACAATTCGCAAGAACTTCCAACATTCTATTTTACAGAATTATTAGCGGCAGCCTTAGGGCATCCTACAGCAATGAAGGAGGGGAAATAATGTCAGAAAAAATCACTTCTGAGCAAATTGTTTCTATTAGCGGTGTAAATCCACGTAAATGTATGGCTTGCGGTAAATGTTCTGGAACATGCCCTGCATACGATGAAATGGAATATCACCCTCATCAGTTTGTTTCTATGGTAAAAGATGGAAAAATTGATGCATTAATGAATTCAACTTCATTATACAAATGTTTATCTTGTTTTGCGTGCATTGATCGTTGCCCTCGCAACGTTGAGCCTGCAAAACTTGTAGAAGCTGTCCGTTTTGCCGTTATTCGTCAAAGCGCTCAGAATCACTTAAAACCGGAACAAATTCCGATGATGCTGGATGAAGATTTGCCACAACAGGCAATTGTAACCGCATTCAGAAAATATGCAAAGTAGGTAAACAAGATGGAAAGAATAGGCGTGTTTGTGTGCCATTGCGGTACAAACATTGCAGGAACAGTCGACGTAAAAGCAGTCGCCGAAGCACTTGGAAAAGAACCAGGTGCCATTGTTTCTACTGACTATCAGTACATGTGTTCTGAGTCAGGGCAAAACCTCCTAAAAGAGGCAATTAAAGAAAACAATTTAACAGGAGCTGTTATTTGTGCATGTTCACCTCGTATGCATGAGGCAACATTCAGAAAAGCAGCCGAACAAGTTGGCCTTAATTCCTATATGGTAGAGGTTGCAAATATTCGTGAGCAATGTTCATGGATTCATAAAGATAAAGCACAAGGGACTGAAAAGTCTGTTGTTATGGGAAGAACAGCCCTTGCAAAAGTTCAGCTTAATAAGCCGCTTAAAGCAGGACAAAGCCCTGTAACAAAAAGAGCCCTCGTTATCGGCGGTGGAATTGCGGGTATGCAAACAGCACTCGACATTGCAGAAGCTGGTTTTGAAGTTGATATCGTTGAAGCACAAGCTACCATCGGTGGCAAAATGACTCAAATTGATAAAACATTCCCAACCTTGGACTGTGCTGCCTGTATTTTAACGCCAAAAATGGTTGATTGTTCTCAACATGATAAAATCAACATTTATGCATACAGCGAAGTTGCTGAAGTAAAAGGATTTGTTGGAAATTTTAAGGCAAAAATTAAGCGTAAAGCTCGTTTTGTTGATGAGAAAAAATGTACAGGGTGCGGAATCTGTACCGAAAAATGCCCAATGAAAAAAATTCCTGATGAGTTTAATCTTGGAATGAGTAATCGAACGGCAGTGTATATTCCTTTTGCACAAGCAGTTCCAAAAGTTGCAACAATTGATGCAAATAATTGTACAATGCTTAAAACAGGCAAGTGCGGTATTTGTTCAAAGGTGTGTGGAACAGACGCAATCGATTACAAGCAAGAAGATCAATATATCGAACGAGAATATGGTGCGATCGTAGTGGCAACGGGTTTCAATCCTGTAAAAATTGATAACTATGATGAGTTTGCCTATTCTCAAAGTAAAGATGTTATTACTTCTTTAGAGTTTGAGCGTCTAACGAATGCGGCAGGTCCTACAGCAGGAACGCTACTTCGTCCATCAGATGGCGAGCATCCACATACAATCGTTTTTGTACAGTGCGTTGGAAGCCGCGAGTCTCCTCCTTGTACGAAAGGCGGAAAAGAATATTGCTCAAAGATTTGTTGTATGTATACGGCAAAACACGCAATGCTCACCCGAGAAAAATATCCTGACACTGATGTATACGTTTTCTACATTGATGTGCGAACGCCCGGTAAACTTTTTGATGAATTCCAGCGTCGTGCAGTAGAGCAATACGGTGTGAAATATATCAAAGGTATGGTTGGCAAGGTTTTACCACAAGCAGACGGAACGCTCAAAGTACAGGGTGCGAATTTGCTTGATAATTCACAAGTTTTGATTAATGCAGACCTTGTTGTTCTTGCAACCGCAATCGAACCAGATAAAAGTGCTCGCTCAATTGGAACAATGCTTACGGCAAGTATGGATACAAATGACTTTTTTACCGAAGCTCATCCAAAGCTTCGCCCAGTAGAAAGTCCAACAGCAGGTATTTTCTTATCAGGAGCATGCCAAGGGCCAAAAGATATTCCAGAAACGGTATCCCAAGCGGGAGCTGCAGCGGCTAAGGTAATTGGTCTTTTATGCAAAGACAAACTTGCAGGAAATCCATGTGTTGCACTTAACGATGAGCTTATGTGTAATGGATGTTCTTCTTGCGAAAAAGTATGTCCTTATGGTGCAATAACTTACTCAGACAAAGAATTCCGTGGGCCGAATCGAACAACACTGATTCGCCGTGTAGCAGCCGTAAACGAAGCCGTTTGCCAAGGTTGTGGTGCGTGTACCGTTGCCTGTCCTTCTGGTGCAATGGATCTTAACGGATTTTCAAATAAACAGATTATGGCGGAGGTTGATGCAATATGCAAGTAAACGAAACAAATACAACGCAGGATTTCAAGCCAACAGTAGTAGCCTTTTGTTGCAACTGGTGTTCATACGCAGGGGCAGACCTTGCAGGAACAAATCGTCTTCACTATCCCGCAGATGTAAAAATTATCCGCGTCCCCTGTTCATGTCGTGTAAACCCAATGTTTATGCTTCGTGCTTTTCAGCGTGGTGCCGACGGTGTTATTCTTTGTGGTTGCCACCCTGGCGACTGTCACTACACAACAGGAAATTATTACACTCGCCGTCGTATGACACTTCTTTTTTCAATGCTTGACTTTTTAGGAATTGAAAGAGAGCGGACTCGAGTTGAATGGGTTTCAGCTGCTGAAGGTGCAAAATTTGCTCGAACAATGAATGAATTTGTGGACTCAGTAACGAAACTTGGCAAAAATAAAAGACTGGAGGATTTACGATGTCAGAAGCAATAGAAAAAGAAATCCTTAATCGCTCAAAAGCCCTTCTTGCTGACGGCACCGTAACATGCGTGGCTGGCTGGAAAAAAGGTTTATTTGAGTATGATGTAACACCTGCGATATTTGAAAGCCCAGAATCTTTGGATAAAGGATTTGTATATAATAAATTCTGCGGATCAAATCTTTCAAAATATATGATTGAAAAATCACGTGCAGGCGGAAAGGTACTTGCCTTACTAAAACCTTGTGATACCTATAGTTTTAATCAATTACTTAAAGAGTATCGCATTTTACGCGAAAATGTATATATTATCGCAATTCCTTGTTTTGACTTTTTAACCGTTCCTGATGGAAAAACGGCAGCTGAAGCGATTACAACAGAGCGATGTGGCGTTTGCAAAAGCAAAAAACACGTTATCTATGATGAATTGATTGGCGAAGAAGGCGAAGTGCACGATCAAGGACGCTTTAATGAAGTGGCAAAACTTGAGGGAATGACACCAGAGCAACGCTATGAATTCTGGCGAGGAGAGCTTTCACGATGTATTCGCTGTAATGCATGCCGAAATGTCTGTCCAGCCTGTTCTTGCGAAAAATGTGTATTTGACAACCCAGAGTCAGGCATTTCTCAAAAAGCCGCCGCTGATAGCTTTGAAGAAAACATGTTCCATGTTATCAGAGCCTTTCATGTGGCTGGTCGCTGTACTGACTGCAGCGAATGTTCACGCGTTTGCCCTCAAAATATTCCATTGCATCTTCTTAACCGAAAATTCATTAAGGATATTGACGAATTATATGGCGAGTATCAAGCAGGTGCGGATTTAGAATCAAAATCTCCGCTTAACCGATTTGATGAAGGCGATGTAGAACCTTCTATCGTCCATGAAAAAGCAGAAAATGCTGAACAAGGAGGTAAATAATTATGATGAAACTTCCTCTTTCAAAGCTCAATGATTTTTTCAAAGCAATTGCCAGCGAAAAATCCCTGTATCTTCCCGTTGATTCTGATGGCGGTGCCAAATTTAAAGAATGGAAAGAAGGGTGTGCGTACAGTACGGCACTAAATACAAATCAAAGTGCAAAAGATTTTTTCTTTCCTCAAACAGAAAATATGTTTGAGATGAAAATGAACGGAAAAAAAGTTGAAGTTATTGATAATCGCAAAGAATCCGAGGACTTTGTTGTTTTTGGGATTCGTGGGTGCGATGTTAAAAGCTTTGACATTCTTGATAATGTATTTCTTTCTGATCCTGTGGATACGTACTACAAAACTCGACGCGAGCATGGAATAATCATTTCTATGGCGTGTACAAAACCTGCACATACGTGTTTTTGTAATCATCTTTCTATTGATGCGGCAAGTCCTCTTGGGGACATTACTTGCTGGATTGCTGATGATGCATTATATGCGATAGCAAACACCGAAAAAGGCAAAAAATTGCTTGAATCCGATGGAAAAAAAGCAGGATTTGTGGATGCAGGAAAAGATGGCGAAAGCGTTGTCGAAAATCAAAAAAAGGCAATTGCCGAAGCAATTAAAGCTCTTCCTGTGGCATTCAAGCACGGCGAAACGTTTTCAGAAAAAAACTTAATGAAACTTTTTAACTCAAAAGAGTGGGCAAGTCTTTCAGAAAGTTGTATTGCTTGCGGAACGTGTACCTTTGTTTGCCCAACGTGTCAATGCTACGATATTCGTGATTTTGATACAGGCAATGGAATTAAACGTTTCCGTTGTTGGGATAGTTGCATGTATTCAGACTTTACGCTTATGGCTCATGGTAATAATCGTAACTCACAACTTGAAAGATTCCGCCAACGATTTATGCATAAACTCGTATATCAGCCTGCAAATACAGGCGTTGTCGGTTGTGTTGGTTGCGGACGATGTCTTGTTAAGTGTCCAATTTCAATGAACATAGTTAAAGTTTCTCAATCTCTTTTAGAAGACGCAAAGGCAGGTAGCTAATGGAAAAAGATGTATTAATTCCTTACGTAGGTGTAATTACAGAAATCAGAAAAGATACTTCCGATGTTAAAACTTTTAGAATTGTTTCAACAGACGGAAAAAAACTTTTTGAGCATATTCCAGGACAGTGTGCAATGTTGTCAGTGCCGGGAGTGAGCGAGGCGATGATATCAATCACTTCTTCCCCTACTGAAACAAACTTTATGGAATTTAGTGTAAAAAAATGTGGTTGCTTGTCTTCTTGGCTTCATGCAACAGAGATTGGCCAAGAAATTACGGTGAGAGGTCCTTACGGGAATGGTTTTCCTGTAGAAACAGAGCTAAAAGGCAAAGATCTTGTCTTTATTGCTGGTGGAATTGGACTTGCGCCGTTGCATTCAGTAATCAACTATTGTCGTGCAAAACCTGAAAATTATGGAAGCATTCAAATAATTTATGGAGCACGCTCAAAAGATGATCTTGTTGACTATGATGAAATTGTCAACGAATGGATGAACGACCCAAAAGTTGAAGTAAATCTTACTATTGACAATGCTCAAGATGATTGGGATGGACACGTAGGATTTATCCCCAACTATGTTAAAGAGCTTAAGCCAGCATTAAGCAAAACAGTGCTTATGTGCGGGCCACCTATTATGATCAAATTTACTTTGGACGCATTAAAAGAAGTTGGTTTCAAAGAAACACAAGTTTATACAACAATGGAACTTCGCATGAAGTGTGCTGTTGGAAAATGCGGACGCTGTAATATTGGAAACAAATATGTTTGTAAAGACGGACCTGTTTTCAGATTTGATGAATTAGACGAATTACCTAATGAATACTAAGGAGAATCCTATGGAAAAAATGGCAACAGTTTTCTTATTTGGAAAAAAATATGAAGTTCCAGCAGACTTAACAATTATGACTGCAATGGAATATGCAGGCTACCAACTTGTTCGCGGATGCGGATGCAGAAATGGTTTTTGCGGTGCTTGTGCAACAATTTATAGAATTAAGGGCGACACAGAACTTAAAATGTGTTTGGCTTGTCAAACAAAAGTTGAAGACAACATGTATGTTGCAACTCTTCCTTTCTTTCCTTTGGAGAAGAAAGTGTATGACATGGAAAAACTAAAACCAACTGAGCAAGTGATGATGCAATTGTATCCAGAAATCTATGCTTGTATTGGTTGTAATGCTTGTACAAAAGCATGTACACAAGAACTTAACGTTATGCAATACATTGCGTATGCACAACGAGGCGAGTACGAAAAATGTGCAGAAGAATCTTTTGACTGTGTTATGTGTGGTGTTTGTTCATCTCGCTGTCCTGCAGGAATTTCTCATCCACAAACATCGCTTCTTGCACGACGGCTTTATGGAAAATATCTTGCTCCAGAATGTGGTCACTTAGCAGATAGAGTTGATCAAATCAACAAAGGCGAATTCAATAAACTCATTGAAGATTTAATGAATAAACCTGTTGACCAGATTAAAGAGCTTTATAACACTAGAGAAATTGAAAAATAAAGGAGTCTACTATGTATACAGATCAAATGCAAGAATCAATGAAAAAAGTTGCAGCAAATCGTGTTAAAAACGCCGCTTTTGAACCTGAGCGTATGACAGCAGATCAAAAAACCAAATTACTCGCAACATTTCATCCTGACTATAGAGTAAGCGAATTCGCTGAATTAAAAATTGGCCCAAATAAAGGCGAAAAAGTTCCAATCGAGCTTGCAGACCTTTTACAAGGAAAATCTCGAATTGATATGTCAAAAATTGACTTATCAAAGGCTGACTACGAAACTGACGTGCTTATCATTGGTGGCGGTGGAGCTGGCTGTAGTGCTGCTATCGAAGCTAATAACACGGGTGCAAATGTGCTGGTTGTAACAAAGCTACGAATGGGCGATGCAAATACAATGATGGCAGAAGGCGGAATTCAAGCAGCTGACAAAGAAAACGATTCTCCTGCTCAGCATTATTTAGATGCCTTTGGTGGCGGACACTTTGCGGCAAAACCTGATTTGCTTAAATCACTGGTAACCGAAGCCCCTGACGCAATTTTATGGCTTAATAAACTTGGCGTTGAATTTGATAAAACTGAAGACGGCACAATGGTAACTACTCATGGTGGCGGAACAAGCCGCAAACGTATGCACGCTGCAAAAGATTACTCTGGTGCAGAAATTATGCGTACCCTTCGTGATGAAGTGCTTAATCGCGAAATTCCCGTCGTTGATTTTACTGCTGCAATCGAGCTTATTCTTGATGACAAGGGAGCTGCCGCGGGAGCTGTTTTAATCAACATGGAAACAAAAGAAATCCGCATTGCTAAGGCTAAAACAGTTATTATTGCAACAGGCGGAGCAGGACGTCTTCACTATCAAAGCTTCCCTACTTCAAATCATTATGGTGCAACTGCTGACGGGCTGGTGCTTGCATACCGAGCTGGTGCAAAATTGATGTACCCAGAAACATTGCAATACCATCCAACGGGCGTTGCTTTTCCAGAGCAAATCTACGGTGCATTGGTAACAGAAAAAGTGCGTTCACTTGGAGCAAAATTCATTAACGTAGATGGAGAAGTTTTTATGCATCCTCTTGAAACACGTGATGTTGCAGCAGCTTCCGTTATTCGTGAATGCGATGAAAGACACTTAGGCCTTGATACACCAGGTGGTAAGGGACTATGGCTTGACACTCCAATGATCGAGCTTAAAAATGGCGAAGGAACAATCGAAAAACGCATTCCTGCCATGATGAGAATGTTTGGAAAATACGGCCTTGATATTCGAAAAGATCCTATTTTGATTTACCCAACTCTCCATTACCAAAATGGCGGTATTGATATTGAAAAAGATTGCCAAACTGCAGGAGTTAAAAATTTATTCGTTGCAGGCGAAGCAATCGGTGGAATCCACGGAAAAAATCGACTTATGGGAAATTCGCTTCTTGACATTATCGTATTTGGACGAAATGCAGGACGAAATGCGGGAACAACATCAAAGAATGTTACGGTTGGCTCACTTAAACTTGATCACGTTGCACAATTTGAAAAAGAGCGAGCTTCAGCTGGCATAAACACAGAGACAATTTCTCCAAAACTTCTTCCTGTTTATGCACACGGAAACCCAAAAGATCTTAAAGATTCTGTAGTTTTACGCTAGTACGACTCAAAAGGAAAAAATGACAGATTATTTAGCTGGTTTTATTTCATCAACCTTATCTCTTGTTTTTATTGCTTTTATAATTGGAGCTTTGGGATACTTGGTTGGTGGAGTAAAGATTAAAGGAATTGGGCTTGGTACAGCTGGAGTTCTTCTTATAGCACTGCTATATGGAATTCTAGCAAGCTACATGCCAAATTTTTCTATTGGCGGAAAATCAATTGCGCTGTATAGCGAAGGATTAAAATCACAGCTGGGTGTTGTTTCGAGTTTGGGAACTGCAATGTTTGTAACAGCGATTGGTCTTATTGCAGGCCCCAAATTTTTTAGAACATTCAACAAAAAATCCCTTGCATACATAATGATGGGCGTTATCGTTATCGGAGTTGGTGGCATTGTTACCGCTTTATTAGTTATTATTGATCCACACTTAGAAGCAGAAATGGCGGTGGGACTTTTAACAGGAGCGTTGACAAGCACGCCTGGCCTTTCAGCCGCAAAAGAAGTTGCCCCCAATCAAGATATGGTTGTTGCAGGCTATGGAATCGCCTATATTTTTGGTATTCTTGGCGTTGTGCTTTTTGTGCAAATTATGCCAAAACTCCTAAACGTCGATATTGCTAAAGAAAGGGAATCCTTTGTTGCAGCAAATGCCGTTACTATTCCTGCACTTAAAGGACGCGTTATTACGCTCGAAAGCTTAGGCTTTTTTCCTTTTATGCTTGCCATAGGATTAGGATGTATTATAGGGGCTGTAAAAATTCCTGTAATCAACTTTGCTTTGGGAACTTCAGGAGGAACATTAGTTGCAGGGCTTATTATTGGGCATTTTGCTCACATTGGCCCTATTGATTGTCGCATTAAAAAAGAAGGCCTCGATTTTTTTAGAGAATTGGGACTCGTCCTTTTCTTAATTGGAGCGGGCATTCCTGGTGGCGTCAATTTTATAAGCAATGTGAAAATTTCCTACTTTATATACGGAATGATTATGACATTAGCCCCCATGCTAATCGGATTTTTAATCGCGAAGTATGTATTTAAGCTGCCAATTTTTAACAATCTTGGCTCAATCACGGGCGGAATGACAAGCACCCCTGCTTTAGGAACGCTCATTGCAACCGCTGGAACCGATGAAGTCGCCTCAGCATACGCTGCAACCTATCCACTTGCACTTGTGTCAATTGTATTAGTTGCAAAATTCATCATATTATTTTTAGGATAATTATTACTTTCATTGACTGAAAAGCTGGTATAAATGTAAAACGTTATATCAGTTTTCTTTCAATGGCAGTAAGCCCATTTTCTAAAATCTTCTTTTTGTCTTTATTTTTCTTACCGTTTAATTTATACTGCAATTATGTACAAGCCCTATCAAATAATTCTTTCCCCCAGCAACGCATGCAACTTACAGTGTACACATTGTTTTATTGACAAGCAGTCAGGAAAATTGTGCTTTGAAAACATAGAGCCTTTTTTACAAACAGTCGTAAGCGAGGGAATTAATCATCTCGGCTTTTCTGGCGGTGAACCTTTTTTACAAAGCGATTTTTTGCAGAAAGCAATCAGTTTAAAAATTAATAATGCTCATCGAAAATAAAAAAAGCTACTCTCGTGGAGTAGCTTTTAGAAAAAAAGACTCTGTCTTATTTTTTTTCCATAAGTGCTTTGAATTCTACAATTTCTTTTTCTTGATCTGCAATAATTCGATTCGCAATTTTTTTAATACGATCATCTGTTGATACCTTTGCAATTTGTTTAGCTGCATCAACTGCACCTTGATGGTGTGGAATCATTCCTGCTAAGAAATCCATAGCAATATCATCAGATAACGCAACTTTTGACATAGTAGCCATCATGCCATCCATGATTTTTTTAGCATCAGTGTCAAATTTTTTCAAATTCTTTTTTGAAGGAAGTTTTTTCTCTTCTGACTGCATTTTTTCAATTAAAGATTTAAACTCAGCAATTTCAGCTTCTTGAGCTCCAATAATACGTTGTGCAATCTCTTTTACCATTTCATTATCACTCATTGTGAGCAATAGTTTTGATGAATCAATAGCACCTTGATGATGTGGAATCATGTTTTCTAAAAAAGCAATTTCAGGTTGTTTTCCTATAACCATTGGTTGCAACATCATAGGAGCATGCATTGATGCAATAATTTTTTGACTTGGATTTAACTCAGTCATTTCCATTGTGTGAGCTGCTTGTGCAAAAGCATTTCCAGCGGTGAAAAAAACCATTCCAATTGCCACTAGAACAAACATAAATTTTTTCATTTTATACCTCATATAGTAAGATTTGTAATGATAAGATACGTTTTTTATAAGGGGATGTCAAGTTTTTTTATCAAAATACCCAATTTTTCAGTAAAATATCTGTAATTTCTTATTTTTTCTTAAGAATTTACGACTTTTATATAACATAAATGCGATAGCTTTTCAAAACTCATCAAATTTTGCTAAAATCAAAATAATACATTTTAGAAAGATCCCATTATAACAAAATCATAAATTCCCGCAACCTTGCAATTTTTTTTTTGTAATGTTATAGTTATTAGAAATGAAAACTTCTGATTTTTCTTTTGATTTACCACCCAAATTAATAGCGCAAATTCCCTCAAATAAAAGAGGAAATGATAAACTCATGCTAATAGAAAAAAACACTGGCAATATTTTTCATCATGAGATGAGCGATTTGCAAAACCTTATTCCGCACAATACGCTAATAATTTTTAATGATTCTCGCGTGCGTCATTCTCGTGTGTATGCGCAAAGCCTTAAAACTCAAAATGAGGAAAATCAACATGCAAAACCGACAAAACCCTGCGAATTTCTCTTTTTAAATTCCCTTGATAATACAAATACACGCTGGAAAGTGATGGTTAAAAATGCAAAAAAACAAAAAGACGGAAAACATTTTATTTTTAATGATGGGAAAATTGCTTTTATTGTAAAAAATACGCAGGATCAAGGAACTGAGTTTCGAACGCTCCAATTTGAAAGCCCTCTTGATGAAAAATGGTTTGAAAACAATGGCCATGTTCCCTTACCACCGTATATAAAACGAGAAGACAGCACAGATGATAATGAGCGCTATCAAACAGTTTACGCATCAACAATTGGTTCTGCAGCGGCACCAACTGCGGGCTTGCATTTTACCACACAAATGCTAGAACAGCTCAGTAAAAAAGGAATTGAAACAGCCTTTGTTACCTTGCATGTGGGACTTGGAACTTTTTTACCAGTTCGAGCAGAAAATATCGAAGATCATACGATGCATGAAGAATTTTTTTACATAAGCGATGAAGTTGCACAAAAAGTAACGCAGGCGAAAAAAGACGCTCGACCGATTCTTGCTATTGGCACAACTTCGATGCGAACGCTTGAATCTGCATGGAATACACAAACACATAGCTTAAAAAGTGGCAATCAATCAACAAATATTTTTATTTACCCCGGTTATCAATTTAAATGCGTTGATATGCTTTTTACAAACTTTCATACTCCAGAATCAACACTTTTAATGCTTGTTAGTGCCTTTGCCGGCAAAGAAACGCTCTTTTCTGCCTACCAAAAAGCCATTCAGCATGAATATCGCTTTTTTTCATACGGCGATGCAACTTTAATACGATAGCGAGTGTTCAATTCCGCGTATTTTACTTTTATTAAAAATCAATATTGCTGCTAATTTTTTACTGCCCACATTTCAATTTCAACAAGATAGCCTTCGGGAAGTCCCGCTTGTATCGTTGTACGGACAGGAAGTTTATCGCTATTAAAAAAATCGCTATAAACAATATTTAAACGACTCCAATCATTCATATTGGCAATATAAATATTTACCTTAAACACATCACGAAACGAACATCCTGCATGATGTAATTGAGTTTTGCAATTTCCCAAAGCAACCGTTGTTTGTGCTTCGATGGTTTCACCGACAAGATTTTCATTTTCATCTTCGCTCACTTGGCCGCAAATAACGACAAGTTTTGAAGCATCAATTTCCAAAACTTTTGAATACGGATGATTCGATTTTGGTAAAAATGTTTTTATTTTATCGCTCAAAATTTTTTCCTTATTGCTGATTAATGAGATGGCGAAGGGCAATAGAGCGCCAATAGTCTTCCGGGCAAGCAGTTCCTAAATAAGAAAGAAGCTCGAGGCTCATCTCTGTTTTTTCCATTTCCCAAAGTATTTGGCTAAACAAATAAAAACCCTTCCATATTTCATTTTCACTCGCCCACTCAATTATATCAGGATATTGATTAAGCATATTTAAAAAGGAAGGAAACGTAGTCATCTCAAATTCATAATTTCTCTCTTGCATGATTTGAAAAAGACGCGTATACGAAATAATACTTGCCATTGATGCATGCTGCAACGCAAGTGCATAATTATTTAACGAATAATAATATTCCGCAAGTTGAAAATGTGCACTGATTGTTTGAAATGCATCATGACGATAAAAGGCAAAAAACTTTTCAGTCGTGATTCCACGAAGCAAATTTTGCACGACGGCAGTCATAAAATATGAATTTCTTCCATCAACAGAAAATAATGTATCGCTTGCAATAATTAAAAGGAGAGTCTTTTCAAAAAAATCAAGATCATTTGTTAATTGTGCTAAGTAAGCAAGATTATAAAGAATATCTAATTGCTGATCAGGAATATCAAGCAAAAAAGAAAATTCCCAAGCCGTTGTTAAATATCGCTTTGCAAGATCATACTCGCCTTCAAAAATATAAATTTTACCTAAAAGAAAATCCGCTTCTGGAAAATTAAACGAGTTTTCAAGCAATGCTAATAATTGCTCAACCGAATTATCAAAATCGTCAAAATCTTTTCGAGCGAGCATCGTATTAAGAACTTCAAGAGCATCGATAGAATCACGCAACTGCAAAACGTCAAAAACATCACGCAAACTATCGCCCTGACGGCGAACTTCTTGTGGGCGTAATGCTTGATTTAAAACCTGTAATGCCCACGTAATTTCTTCACGTTTAATTTTTTTTGCTTCTTCTGCATAGCGAACCGCACGTCCATAGTTTTTTTGGTCAAATGACTGTTGTGCAAACTGAATTATTTTCCATGGATCGGTGTTACTCGCTGGTTTAATTTGAGCAAACAAAAAACAAACAAAAGAAAGAAAGAAGCAGCAAGTCAATGCTTTTTTCATAATAAATTTAATTCCTCGTTAAATACAATATCGGTATCTTTTGCCAAAATCTGTCGTATAATTTTCCCGCGTTTAAAAATTATTACCGAATCGCCCACCCCGCTAATGCCAAGATCTGCATGCTTTGCCTCGCCCGGCCCATTAACGACACAGCCCATAACAGCAATGGTATACTTTTGCGGAATCGATTCGAGCCTTTCTTGCCACCGAGCCAAAAAACCGTGAACATCAAAGCCATTTCTGCCGCATCGAGGACAGGAAATAATTTCAACGCCTTGTGAATACTTATTACACGAGCGCAAAATTTCTTTTGCCGCAATAATTTCATTTTTACAATCAGAAGAAAGACTTACCCGAATAGTTGATCCGATACCTTCAGGTAAAAGGGCGGAAAAAGCGACGGTGCTTTTGACAACGCCCGCAATAAGCGGTCCCGCCTCTGTAACTCCCACATGAAGCGGAACATCATATTTTTGTGCAAAAAGTTGATTTGCACGCACGGTATCTTCAATATTTGAGGCTTTAAGCGAAACTAAAAATTGATCAAACTGGTACTGCGAAAAAATATCCATTTCCCGTTCAGCCGCAAGTACAAGTGCTTGTGCATTCGTTATAGAACGAGAATCTACCATGGTTTGAACATCTTTTGGAAGACTGCCTGAATTCACTCCAATGCGAATGGGAATTGCTTTTTTTTGGCATTTTTTTACCACTTTTAAAGCATTTTCTTTTGAGCCAATATTTCCGGGATTAATTCTAATTTTTGCAATTTTTCCATCAAGGCAGCGAAGTGCAAGCTTATAGTTAAAGTGAATATCTGCAACCAGTGGAATTGAGACATATTCTGCAATTTTTATTAGAGCCTCAGCACTTTCCATTGTCGGTACTGCAAAACGAAGAATCTGGCAGCCAAGTTGTTCGAGGCAATTAATTTTTTCAATAAGATTTTTGAGATTTTGCTCATCGTGAAGAATAGAAATAATATCTTCTTTCCACATTGTTTGAATTGCAATAGGGTTATCTGCACCAATTGCAACTTTTTTAATATGGTCAAAGCCACCAAGAATAATCGTTTTTGTTTTTTTATACATATATTTTAAAATTAAAAACCGCCATAGTTTTTATATTACTATAAAAGTATGACGGTTTTTTGTATTATTTAGTTTGTGTATAGCTAATTAAACGCTAATTAAGCTAAAAACCATTACAAATAGTGCAACTGTTTCACAAAGACCTACAACTGTAATAAACTGTGCAAAACCTTTGCCCGTCTCACCAAAAGCATCTGAACCTGCAGCACCAGCTTTTCCTTGTGCAACAGCAGAAAATGCCATTGCAAGACCAGCTGCAATACCGAGACCAAGACCAAACCAACCCTTAGTCATTTCGTTGCTAGAAGCCATCATAAACATCATAACTAAGTAGCCATAAATTGTTTGTGTAAGTGGTGCTCCTGCAAAAACTGTTAAGATAAAAGGAGCCGGTTTATTATTCATATAACAACGTTTCCATGCTCCAATAGTTGCAGAACCTGACGTTCCAATTCCTATTGCCGAACCAAGTGCTGCAATACCAAGGGCAGCTCCGGCACCTACCATTCCAAAATCCATAAATCACTCCTATAAAAATGATACTCATTACTATTTTAAAAAAAAGTATATTCACTTAAACAAAAATAGTCAATCATAAATATAAAAAAAACAGTCTTTTTTATATTTAATTATTTAACGTAATTAAATATTGCAAATAATACCATTTTATGATATTATTTTACCTTCAATAAACAAGGAGAAGTTCGTGAAAAATTCAATTTTGCCTGTTATTTTTATACTGACAATGTTTAGTATGGCTTCGTGTGATTTAGATGGAGATGATAGTACTCCAAGTCCAACTGTAAGCCCAAGCCCAACACCAGAGCCCGTATGGGAACAAGTTGGCGATGATATTAATCAGAGCAGTTCTGATCATGTTAAAAACCACCGTTCACTAAAACTCATTAAAGACACTCTATACGTCACATATCCACTTGAATTTGAAGTTGCGGTAAAAAAATTAGAAAATAATAATAATACGTGGCAACCAGTTGGAACGCCTTTTGCCACTACTGTGCACAGAGAGAGCAGTTTGAACAGTGATACTGAGGGCACGCCCTATATTGCTGTCAAGCATGAATTAAAAAAAATTACTGTATACAAATGGAGTGACGAAAAATGGAATCAAATTGGAGATTCAATTACACATACAGATGACAAAGCAAGGCAAGTTACATCTTTGCGCCTTAATTTTGAAGGGGACACCCTCTTTATTGGATACCTTCTTTATGGAGTAGCTCGTGGGATTTATACACCGATAGTACAATCATATGATAGCAATACTAATACATGGACTCCAATTGCTGACCTTCAGATCTCACCTATAATCGATAATAATTTCTCAATGATTTCATTTAAGGATAAAATACATGTTGCATACCCTAGTACAAATTCTGAAATTATAGTAAAAGACTCTGCAGGCACTGTTGTGGGGGCGCCTATTAATGGGAAAAAAATATCAAACATAGAACTTTTCACGAATAATTCGGATCTTTATATTACTTACATAGATGATTCTAGTGTGAAGCTATACAAATTAACTGAGTCATCGTGGACTGCTATAAGCACGGAAAATATTACCACTACTACGTGGCTATCAGCAGCTATCGACTCGAAGGGAACGATTTATCTGGCACTAGACAACTCTGTAAAAAAATACAGCAATACCACTTGGACCTCAGTTACCGCACCAACTTATTCGATTCTTACAGTTAAAGATGATATTCCCTATGTTTTTGGATATAGCAACGGCAAACTCGTTGTAGAAAAACCGATAAACTAATTAATACCAATAAATAGCTTTATGCTATTTATTCTAAAAAGCCCTTAATTATAAAAATAGTTAAAGGCATAGCAGAATTAAACCATTCTTTAAGGAGAAGTTTATGAAAAACTCAATTGTACCTGTTATTTGTATACTAACAATATTTAGTATGATTTCGTGTAATTTTAATGAGGACGATAATAGTCCAACGCCAACGCCAAAACCAACGCCAAAACCCACATGGGAACAAGTTGGGGATGTTATTGAGACTGATATGCTTTCTGGACTCCATAAAAACCTTCAATCATTAAAACTTATTCAAAACACCTTATACGTTGCATACTCCAAAAGTGGTGTTACGGTAAAAAAACTAGACGGTGCTAAGTGGCAACCAGTTGGAACGCCTTTGCTAGCTAGCACAGGTGGTTTAAGCAATTTGAACGGTGATAGTAAGGGCACGCCCTATATTGCAGTCAAAACGAGCAAAACGGAAATTACAGTGCACAAATTGGTGGATGAAAAATGGGAACAAGTTGGAAGTCCCATAACCACTTCTACAGACGCTACTACTCCGATAGCAAGTTTATATCTTGATTTTGAAGGTGATACGCCGTTCGTTGCATATAGCAATAAAACTGCATCTTATGATCTAGCAGTACAATCGTATAACGAAGGGGGATGGGAGACTGTTAAAGAACTTCCCCAGTTACCAGTAAAAAATTCTTCTTTCTCGATGATTTCATTCAAGGATAAAATATATGTTGCATACCCTAGTACAAATTCTGAAGTTATAGTAAAAGACTCTGCAGGCACTGTTGTGGGGACGCCTATTAAAGGAAAAGAAATATCCAATATAGAACTTTTCACGAATAAATCGGATCTTTATATTACTTACATAGATGATTCTAGCGTGAAGCTATACAAATTAACTGAGTCATCGTGGACTGCTATAAGCACGGAAAGTATTGGTGCTTCTGAATGGCTATCAGCCGCTATCGATTCAAAGGAAACTATTTATTTAGGAGGTAACGGTTCTGTGAAAAAATATGACGGATCTTCTTGGACACAAAGCGAGTTGGGACTAGTGGAGTATCCTCATCTTACACTTAAAAGTGAGGATTTGCATATTTTAACGAATACCGGATCCGGCAAACTCGTTGTAAAAAAACCGATAAACTAATTAATACCAACAAATAACTTTATGTTATTTATTCTAAAAAGTCCTTAATTGTAAAAATAATTGAGGACATACTAAAATTAAACCATTCTTTAGGAGAAGTTTATGAAAAAATTAATTGTACCTGTTATTTGTATACTAACAATGTTTAGTATGATTTCGTGTGATTTTAATGAAGACGATAATAGTTCAACGCCAACGCCAACACCAAAACCAACGCCAACACCAACATGGGAACAAGTGGGTGATGAGGTTGCAGTAACTGGTGCAGCAGACTCCTTTCCGGGCAAACGGACACTAAAGGTTATTAATAATACTCTTTATGCTTCATATCACAAATCTTCAAAAGTGATTGTAAAAAAACTCGGAACTGATAATAAATGGGTTCAAGTTGGGGAAGCTATTGTTTCTTCCTCTACAGGACTGAATAAACTTAGTAGTGATAGTGCAGGTATTCCGTATATTGCAGTCACAACTGATAAAAGGACAATCACCTTATATAAATTAGTTGACGATAAATGGATACAAGAGGGTGAACCAATTCAGTTAGCAACTGAAGGGGATGAACTTAAGGGGATGGTAGAACTTGCTTTTAAATCAACTACCCCTTTCATTACATATGTATATCAGCATAGTGATCAGGTAATCATGACGATGCAATCATACACTAATGGCACATGGACTCCTATTATCAGTGAAGTACCAGTAGCAAAACTGATTGCATTGTCGATGATTTCTGTTAAAGACGAGGTTTATGTTGCCTATAAAAATACAAACAAAAAAATTATAGTAAAAGATTCAACTGGTACCGATGTAGGATCTGCGATTGACATTACAACAGTAACAAAAATGCATCTGTTTGCGGATGAAAGTAATCTGTATATTGGCTATAACGATAATGCTATCTTAAAACTATTGAAATTCGATTCGTCATGGGTTGATATAGAAGAAACAGCAGTTGTTGATAATACTTGGCTATCAATAGGCATTGATAAGGATGGAGGAAATATTTATGTGGCGTACGAAACGTCTGTAAAAAAACTAAATGTTAGCAGTAAAAACTGGTCTACAATTGGTTCTATATCTTCTCGTTTCCCAGTTCTCACAGTTAAAGATAATACGCCATATATTTTAACTTATGAAAAACCGATAATACAAGAAGGATCGTCCGAATATACGCTTTATGTAAAAAAACCGATCAACTAATTAATGTCAACAAATAGATTTATGTTATTTATTCAAAAAAGCCGTTAATTCTAAAAATAATTAACGGCATAGCAGAATTAAACCATTCTTAAGGAGAAGTTTATGAAAAACTCAATTGTACCTGTTGTTTTTATACTAATAATGTTTAGTATGATTTCGTGTAATTTTAATGAGGACGATAATAGTCCAACGCCAACACCAGAGCCAACGCCAACACCCACATGGGAACAAGTTGGGGATGTTATTGCTAATAATTCAACGAAATTAAGGAAAGGTACCGATTCATTAAAAGTTATTGATAATAATTTTTATGTCACATATGTCGAATCGCAGCCTCAACAGGTTATTGTTAAAAAGCTAGAAAATGATACATGGAAACAAGTTGGAGCTCCCATCACATCAAATGCGGTTATAGCTTTCAATTCTCTTAGCAGTGATAAAAACAGCATACCTCATATTGCAGTCACCACTGAAAACAAAGAAATTACCCTATATAAATTAGATGGTGATGCATGGACGAAAATGAGCAAGGCTGAAACTACACTAGGTGAAAATATTGGAAATATATCTCTTTCTTTTGTGGATACTACTCTTTACCTTGCCTACGCTGTGGTGACGGCGAATGATGAATTTACAGTAGTGGCGCGATCGCATACTGGAAATGACTGGACTGAAGAAAAAGTACTTGGAAAAGCAAAAGATGCACTTAATAGTTTTTCGATGATTTCATTTAATAACAAAGTATATATTGCATATATAGATAAAAGCACAGGTAATACCGTCATAAAAGATGCAGAGAATACCGCTACTATTGCTGACCCGATTCTTTCTTCTAATGGAGTATGGCTAGAACTTTTTGCAAATGAAAGTTCACTTTATATTGCCTGCGAAGATACTGAGAAAAAGGTTAAAATACACAAACTTAACACAGATGGTAAGACTTGGAGTCTTATAACAACAACACCAGAAGTAAATTATTCTTGGTTATCTGCAGCAGTTGATTCCAAAAGCATTATTTATATTGCTAACTACAATTCTGTACAAAAATATGATAAATCTTGGACTCCTGTTGGCTCTCTGAGTTCTGTTAATTATGATGGTGCTTTTTCGCCTACTCTTGCACTTAAAGATAATATTCCCTATGTTTTTATGAATGATATAGATGTGAATGATATTACGAAAAAAAAATCCGTTGTAAAAAAACATATAGAATAACTAATTATCTATATAAACGATTAGCTTATAGTAAAGCAGTGAGTGATTTGTATACAATGCAATGACTCACTGTTTTTTTATATAGTTTTGCTGTCCCATAAAAAAAAGTTCATTAAAAAATCGATGAGCAAAGATAAAAGCCCACAAGTGAACCAATTGAAAGGGCAATAGCAATAATACAGGCTTCTACTAAGCGAGCAGTACCAGAAATTAAATCTCCTGCAATAATATCGCGAATAGCATTAACTGTTGCAAGTCCCGGAACTACTTGCATTAAAACCGCTGTTGCCACAATCACAGGCGATGAAATAACATTGAGCAAAACGGCAAGCTGTGCCAACACCGAGATAATTCCACCCAAAATAAAAAAAACAATAAAATTTCCTAAAGGGATTTTTTCGATGGCAAAAAGCGACATACGCAACAGTGATCCAATAACAAAGGCCACAACAGCTTCAATAAGTTTTCCCCCAAAAAGAAAAACGAAAAAGAAAGACATTCCCGCAGCATAGAACAGAAGCGTCTTTTTTTTGTACGCGGGCGATGACTCAATTTTTTGCAGAAGCTGTTCAATCATTAAAGGGTTTGCAATCTTATTACGGCGAGTAAGACGAAAAGATAAAGCATTCACTCGTGCAACTTTTTGCAAGTTAACGCCCCGAGAAACAATACGCTTTACGCTCGAAAAGTGATTACGATTTTCATCCTCAAACGAAAACAAAATAACCGTCGGTGTTACAAAGGCAGAAGGATTAATTGCTCCCAACGACTTCGCTGTGTAGACAATCGTATCCTCCGCTCTGTAAGTTTCACCGCCATTTTCAAGCACAATTTTACCCGCATTAACAGAAATATCTATAATACGATTACAATCACAAAGCATGATGGCTATTAAATTTTTACAGCTATTATTGATTTAACCGTATAATTATAATTTTTTTCATTTATCTCGAAAGAAAGTTTATCATCCTCGCGACCATTTAGAATTGCATTGCCCAATGGCGACATATAAGAAATAATTCCATTAGCAGGATCTGATTCCCAAGGGCCTAAAATAGTAAAAGTTTCTTTTTTGCCACTATCGGTATTATAAAGTTCGACCGTTGTTCCAAAAGAAATACGAGCAGTTGTAATTGTTGTAGGATCAAAAACTTGAGCCCGTTCAATTTCATCTTGCAAACGAGCAGCCATCGAATTAAGTTGATTTTGACGTTCCTTTGCAGCTTTATATTCAGCATTTTCTCGCAAGTCACCAAGATCACGTGCTTCACCAATTTCTTTTGAGTTTGCAGGAATATCAACTTTCATAATTTGTTCCAGCTGCTCTTTTTTCGCCTCAAGCATTTTTGAGGTAACAAGCATTCCTTTCGAAACATGAATTTTTTCTTCCCCGCCAAAGAATTTGAAATCAGGATTTTTTTCTAAAATACGATTTCGAATCGTCATCTTATCTTTATCAATTTCAGGGCACTTAACACTGTCCAAAATAGTATACAGTCTTGTAACCGTATCAATATCGCTTGAAAGCAAATAATTCAAAAGCGTATTACTTTTAAAGAAGATATTTTGCACTTGTCGACTAATTTTTCGATTTTCCGTTGTTTCACGATGAAACGAAATTTCACGATACGTAATATCTAAAATATGAATTAATGCTATCAGTTGTTTTTCATACGAAATATTTAATTCTTTAAACCATTCTTCCTCTTGAACTTCTTTAAAAAAGAAAATAATTGACTCGCGGTAATCACGATGATTTTCAAACGCTTTTAAAGTTAAACGCTGCACAATATCCACGTGTCCCGCAACAATAAGAGAATCAATCATTTCTTTTTTTAGCACAATAGGAAATAACCGCTCATAAATTTCTGCCCAAGTTGGTAAAAGCTCTTTAATCAAATGGATAAAATCTTTTTTGATAGAAGTATTTTTTGTGTCTTTAAAAGAACAATATAATTCCTCAATGCTATCAATTTCTTCAAATAATTGAGCAAAAGTATATTTAAGATTTGGATTTAAATGCGGATGCTCTGCAACAATACGGCGAACTAACAAAAAGGATGCAACAACCTGTTCGTTCACTTGGCTAAAAGAGCGCAAGTATCCCACAAAGTAGTTAAACATTTCGGTGAAATTCTCTGAGTTTTTGTCTGTTCCATCATCATCATTGTAACGCATAAGAATATCGATACGAGCAAAAAACTGTTTTTGTGCCTTAAACTCATATAAAAATTTTTCTTCAGCAGTAATTGAATGTTCTCGCACCATAAAAAGAGAAATATCATTAGGATTTACCCCAAATGATGGGTCTTCAGATAAAATTTTTGACGAGGCATTTCCCCAACTTGTCCA
The DNA here is from genome assembly GCA_051651885.1 of Treponemataceae bacterium. Lineage (GTDB taxonomy): Bacteria > Spirochaetota > Spirochaetia > Treponematales > Treponemataceae > JBOFSR01. The sequence continues at coordinate 6,177 of JBOFTD010000314.1, read as the reverse complement.
TTCTCCTGCCGTTAAAACGCTTGGCACCAACTCTGCTTTAATCTTTTTAAAATCGCAATTATTGCCAAAGCTTTTAATGATTGTTTTTAATGCCCACACTTTGTCTTTTTTAATCATACTGACTAATTCATCACGAGATTTTGTCGCCTTTAAAACCCAAATATGTTCTTTATGCAAAGGAAGCAATGCGTCAACTGCCATTTTTAATGACATTTTTCGAATACCGTATTTTTTGCCAAAATTAATAGTAACTTCATCATCAATCACACTGCGAATTAAACCGACGCCCCAAGTTCGATGAAAAACAAAGTTTTTTGCATCAAAAGAAATATGCTTTTCAAAGTCATTAATAGCTTCAAAAATATTTCGCCATGACTGATTAAGATTTGAAAGACGAATATAATCATCAATCTTACTATGCTTTGAATATTTACCTCTAAAACACTCAACAATTTCTTTTCTTGCCCATGAATCTTTCTCATCATAAGAAAGAATGATTTTTAAAATCTCAATTGCCGTGTCCCATGATTCGCTTTCTTTATAATAGGTGTAAAGTTCTTGTAAAAGCATAGCACTTTTATCCGTGCTGATTGTTTTTGAAATTTTACGTTGTACCAAAAGAAAAAAGTCAATTTCAAGCGGAATAAGCGTAACGAGTTTTGACCACACTTCTTTAACTTGGTTTGCAGCGTTCTTATTAATAAATCGTAAAAGTGCTTTTTTATAAAAATCAATTGCCGTATCAAGATTGCCTTCTTTTTCATATTTTTCGGCAAGTGTTTTTGCAATCGTAGCCTCATCATGATCAACTTTTACAAGCGTCGTATAGACATCCCAAATTTTATCACTATTTTCCTCTCGATAAATTTCAGCAAGCGTTCGCAATGCCGTTTTATTATGCTCATCCTCAAGCAAAATAAGTTCGCACAAATAGGTTACAACATTCGCTTTTTTATTGTCAACAAAAATATTTATCAATGTAATGAGAGCTGAGTCATCAAGTGTTTTTTTCTTTAGCGAGAGCATTCCGGAGATGTATAGCGCAATAATGCTATTTTTTGTATGTGCAAGATGTTCATCACAAATGGCTTTTACTTCATCAATGCAAGTTGCCTCTATTGATTTTTCAATAACAGCACTCAGCTCAAGAAAATTATTTTTTGAATAATTTGTAATTGTTGCACGAGTCCATTTTTCCTCAGTTAACATAGCCTGAACTGACTTGATTAATTCATCTGACATATTTAATAACTCCTATAAAATCAGAAACCTATTTAATTAGTGTATTTTTCATAAATAGCTGAATCTAAAATCTTTATTTTTAATAATACTTCATTTATTCGTGACCGCTGGTCATTGTCAATAATGTAGTGATCAATGAGCCAAAAATAGCGATTAATCAGCCGCGGTATCAAAATACTACAATCACTGCCAACCTCTTTAAGACTGTTTTCAAGTGCATAAACGGACTGCATTAATTTTCCAATTTCTAATGCACGAAGTTCTCGTTTTACCGTAAAAACACCATACAAAATACCATATACTGGAATCCATTCAAGCAATTCATTCTCACTGCATTTTTTAACAGTAGAAACCTGATCTACCAAACTACAAATAATTTGCGAATCAAGCAAACTTAAATCAATCTTTTGTGCATCAATAAAAAAAGCTTCCCGAAAGATAACTTTCGCCGTTTTTTCTTCGCCGCACAAGGCATAACAATCTGCCATTTCTGATAAAACTGCAGGCGATTCAGAACTCAACGAATTTGCCGTTTCTAAAAAGCGTAAAGCAGTATCATAATCGCCCAATTTTTTATAACAAAGGCCAACCTTTCGGTAGACTTCTGCACTCTGCACGCCTTCTTTTTCACTTAATGCACTTTGATAACACTCAAGCACAAGGCTAAAAACACCAACACGCATTGCATATACACAATGATCATACACCCCAAGTCTTCCCATAAAGGAATAAAACTGTCGCCAATGATCAAGAATTGTATCTGCATGCTGACATAAAAAAGCCGCATTTCCTTCAACTTTTACCAATTTATCAGTCCAAAAGGCTGCACACTTAAGGGCATACATGATCTCCTGATTTTCTAAATCACTTGAAAGTACTCCGGTTAAGATGGATCGAGCATGCTCTGGATCGCCTTTTTTCAAAAAATCATAGGCTTTTTGTAAACTAATATCTGATTGGACAGCCATAATACCTTTCGAAAATACCAAAAACATACATTTTTAGTATCATTTTGAAATTGCGACATTTTTACAGTCGATAATCCCTATTTTTTTTAAGGATACTCATTTCATTTAAACATATATTTGCTTTTTAGTCAATCCTTTTTGAATAGATATCAGTTTTTTGCTCCTTAGAAAGGATAATAGTAAAGTGTTTAAAATATTCCCCACGCAAAAGATTAATTTTTTATTGGAAAGTAATAAATTAGTTTTCAATGATAGACAAATAATACGAAACAAGTTATACTGAGGCTGAAATTGGTATATTTTAAATTAAAATCGCTATTTTTAGCAATGAGTGTGAGGGCAGTGTGAAAAAACTACTTATTTTTCTTTTTATAAGCATGAACTTTTTTGTAGTCAATGCACAGTCAGATGATCAGATTGAATCTGCAGAAGACAAAAATCCAATAGAATCACAAGAAGAAATCACCGATGATGACAAAGCTGAAAGCATGAAAAATCCTTTGTTTTTTTCAATGACTCAGCGCGGAGATCAGCATATTAAAATATCTCTTATGGTAGACTTTCCGATTCAACCTAAAAACTTATCAATTGGTGGCTCAGGCTCATTAGGATATGCATATTATTTTACTCCAGGTTTTTTTGTAGGCGGAGATATTAGTTTTGGTTTTTCTGCCACTGAAGGAAGCAATGTTTTTTATTTTATTCCTATTATGGCAGTAACGGGATATCAATTTTCAATTGGACGATTTGAAATTCCTTTAATGTTAGGAATTGGCGGAATCGTTGAAACATATATCAATCGCTCTTACTTTGGATTCGGCGTAAAGCCAGAAGTTGGAGCTTTTTTCCGATTTAACCCCGATTGGTCCTTTGGGCTGCTCACCGGAGCTTGGTTAATGCCCCAATGGTATGATGACTCAACAAAAAACAGACTCGGTGTTTTTATGGACGTATCACTCAGTGTACGATTTCACTTTTAATTTGCTAGAGGAATTTTATGAAAAAGCTACTTCTTTGTTTTTGTATAACAATCGTCTTTTTAAGTGCATGCTCGCAAGAACCTATTTTTGCTGATATCGAGAAAGAAATAAAATTGCGTGAGCAAACAGTAAAGAACTATGTTTATTCCGTTGTTGAATTCGGCGATCATTTGTATGCCGCTAATTTAAATTTATTTACCAAGCCAAAGCATTCACAAGATGGCTGGTGGGCAACTTCTAAACCGGGCAAGCTTATTCTACTAGCGGTGGGAGAGGCAAATGGCACAAAATATCTGTATGGATTTACTGATACATTTCAAGTTCTTTATCGCACGCTTGAATCTGAGCAGTGGAATATCATAAACACTGGATCAGATAAGATAGCTAAATTTATTTTCAGTGATGGAAAGACTGCATGGGTTACCCTCGCACATACAGAAGACAGTAAAATTGGTGGAGCTTATCGATTAGAAGGCAACACCATTGGAAGCGCAAAAGAGGACGGCTCAACAGTTAATACAAAGGCTGGAAGCATTGCAACCGGCACTCCCGTATTTTCTGACTCAGTTGTACTTGCCTATAATCATGAAGATAAGATCGTATATACGCTAGAAAACATAGAAAAACATGTTTCAGGGCCACAGGGAGCTGCCTACTTTAAGGATAATTTGAACAGAAAATGGATTATCGTTGGCATTCATGGTGGGATTCGGCGCTTTAACTTAAATGACGACGGAACAATTCCTGAAGGGCCAAAGGTTGAGACTAACTTGCCTGCTAATGCGGGAACTTCAATAGGGCCGTATGATGTTTTTCCCGGTTCCGTATGGGCATTTGATAATAACTCGCTGTTTGTAGCAATTTTTGATAAAGACAACTCAGAATCAAACGGGCTTTGGGGCTATTACTCAAGTCGCGACACATGGAATCGAGAATAGTAAAGCCGTCATTCGCTTTACTATTACACGTAAAACACTTCCAAGTACCTTTTCCTAGTCAATTGATACATCAAGCATTAATTCATCGATTGGTTTGCCTGCAGGAACCATCGGTAAGACAAATTCATCCATGCTGATTGTTGCTTCAATTAAAGCAGGCTTTCTTTTTGAAACGGCTTCTTGTAACGCCGCGGTAAACTCGCCTTCGTTAGTTGCCTTAAACCCTTGAATACCATACGCGTGTGCAAGCTTAACAAAGTCTGGCCCACGATCAAGTGTCGTTGAAGAATAGCGCTTTCCATAAAACAGCGATTGCCACTGCCTCACCATCCCAAGCGTTCCATTATTTACCACAATAATTATAATAGGCAACTTATAATACTCAATCGTTGAAAGCTCATTACAATTCATCCGAAAAGAGCCATCGCCTGCAATATGCACCACAACCGCATTCGGGTTTGCCGCCTGAACGCCCATTGCCGCCCCCGTGCCAAACCCCATTGTGCCAAGCCCCCCCGATGTGATAAAGGTGCGCTCTTTAACAAACGGATAAAACTGCGCCGTCCACATTTGATGCTGCCCCACTTCCGTTGTAATAAAAGCATCCTCGCCCACCGTTTCAGCAATTTTCTCGCACACAAACTTTGGATGTAAGGCAAGGTCTTTGCAATACATAGACGGAATATGTTCTTTCCACTCAAGGACTTTTGCATTCCACTCATCACAGCTACGCTTAGTAAGCAGAGGATTTATCTTTGCAAGGATTTGTTTTGCGTCACCCGACAGCGATAAAAACACACGAATATTCTTATTCACCTCAGCAGGATCTATATCAATTTGTAGGATTTTGCATTGCGAGGCAAACTTCTTTGCATCAGAAATTACCCGATCCGAAAACCTCGCCCCCAGAACAATCAATAAATCACACTGATTTACCGCCGTATTTGCCGCCTTTGTTCCGTGCATTCCAATCAGTCCACAGCATAAATCATGCTTTGAAGAAAACGCGGACTTTCCCATCAAACTGACAGCAACAGGCGCATTGATTTTTTCTGCCAGCTCTAAAACCTGCTGCGAGGCATTCGCTGCAACAACCCCACCGCCAACATACAGGAGGGGCTTTTTTGACTTATTAATAAGATCTGCCGCACTCTCAATTTCCTGCGTGCAAGGGAGCGTAACTTTGGTAAATCGCTCAAAGGCTAAATCGAGATCAGGCAGTTTCATTGGCGTAAAATCCGTCTTTAGAGCAGTTATTTCTTTAGGAATATCAATCAAAACAGGGCCACAGCGACCACTTTTTGCAATGGCAAAGGCTTCACGAATCGTTTGAGCCAATTCCTCAACCTTGCGAACGATGTAATTATGCTTGGTAATGGACATGGTTATGCCAAGAATATCAACTTCTTGAAAGCTATCTTTTGCCAAAAGGTGCGACGGCACATTACACGTAATCGCCACAAGAGGAACAGAATCCATGTACGCCGTTGCAATTCCCGTAACAAGATTAGTAGCCCCCGGCCCGCTTGTTGCAAGCACAACGCCAACTTTGCCACTAGAGCGACTATAGCCATCGGCAGCATGAACCGCCCCCTGCTCATGAGAGGTTAAAATATGCGTGATTGCCTCACGTTGCTTGTAAAGCTCGTCATAAATATTTAAAATGGTGCCACCCGGATAACCAAAAACCGTAGTGATTTGTTGCTCTTTTAAGCATTCAATAACAATTTGTGCTCCCGTTATATTCATACATTCATCCTCGCATGGTATCGTTCGATTTTACATAGTTGCAGCTTCTTAAGATTAAGAATCTTAAGATCGTTAAAAGGGACAAATTAAAGGAGATTTCCTTAATTCGCTTAATTTTAACACAGAAAACCTCCCTTGTCTATGCTTACAGAAGCTGCTAGTAAGCGCTGCTTGCAAGAACCGCTTGTAAAGCACAGCTTACTAGCTGAAGCCTTCCCCCCTTACTAGCTGAAGCCTTCCCCCCTTACTTGCTGAAGCCTTCCCCCCTTACTTGCTGAAGCCTTCCCCCCTTACTTGCTG
>JBOFTD010000313.1:0-3472 GCA_051651885.1 Treponemataceae bacterium | reverse complement strand
TAATGACTGGAAAATTACGATACGCAATAACGATAAAATCACAATTTTATACTGGGCAGAAGGAAGACTTTTGCCTGAAAGTCAGCTCAATAACAAGGAAAGCTTTCGTCTTATGATCTATAATTATGCAAAAAAAATTACAGATCCTGCAAAACTTTCTGACTCAGAAATAGAGCGTATTCGCGCCTTTAGTTCTCCTTCAAGTCGTACAAACGGAAGCGTTACGCCGCCATTTTTTTATGATGCAGTCTATAATAGCACGACACGACAAGAAGTTGAAAATCATTTAGTTTCTGTTGATTTTTTAGGAAAAAAAGTTACCCTTCACACATTTATACAAAAAAAAATTGCAAATATTGAAAAAAAAATTAATCATCTTACTCGAACAGATGCAAGCGTTCGCGAATTTATTGAAACACTCGATGTTGTTGATGGTTATTTGTGGCGTCAAATTCGTGATACACAAGGAAAATCTTTTCATAGTTTCGGCATAGCCCTTGATGTGCTGCCTAAAAATCGTAAACATAAAATTATTTATTGGGCATGGCAACGACAAATCGATCCAGATAATTGGATGCTTACACCGCTAAAAAAACGCTGGATGCCTGCACAAAAAGTAATAGAAATATTTGAAGCGGAAGGATTTATTTGGGGTGGTAAATGGGCTATTTGGGATAATATGCACTTTGAATATCACCCTGAGTTACTTATTCACCAACAAAAAAACTAACATAATCATATCGCTTATTTATAATCAGCGATTTCTTGAATGACAGGCCTGCTATTGACAAGAATATCCGTAAAAGCATCAATAACTTCATCTGCAAATTGCTCTCCACGAGATCGCTCAAGACGCTCAAGTGCATCGTCAAAAGTTATTTTTTTGTGATATTCTCGGTTTGAAGTCATTGCATCAAAAGCATCAGCAAGTGCCATAATTTTTGCACCGATGCAAATTTCATCTCCTTGTAAGCCTCGAGGATAACCACGCCCATTCATATATTCATGATGCCCCTCAACAATAGGGATAACGTCCTTAAAAATCGAAATACCGGAAAGGATTTCTCCCCCTCGGCTCGGATGAATTTTAATTTTTGCATACTCTTCATCCGTAAGGCGAGAAGGCTTTAAAAGAATTTCATCACTCACAGCAATTTTTCCAATATCATGAAAAATACCACCAAGTCGAATGTTCTCAATTTCAGTCCCTGATAAACCTAATTTTTTTGCAATTTCGATTGCATAACGTGCAACGCGCTCCGAATGCCCACTGGTATAGCGGTCTTTTGCATCAACGGCAAGTCGCAATGCTTCAATAACTTCAAGATAACTTTTATTTAAGGCTGCATTTGTTCTCATCAGCTCTTCAGATTGTCTATCTAACATACCATGCAACATAGCGTTATTAATAAGGGATGATGCTTGACGAGTAAAAATTCTTAAAAGATTGCAAACATTATCTTCAAAATCACTCATTTCAACAAAAATAATTCCAATAACGCTGTTATTAAATCCTATAAGAGGAAAAACAAGGCCTTCATCAAGCGTTGTAATTTCTGACGTTTTTTTTGTTTCAACAATTTTCTTTTTTAAGTCGAGGGAAATCATTGCATAAAAATCTTTTTGCGACACATCATATTTTCCAATTCCTTTATAAAGTGTCTGATCCTCTTGGACACCATTAGCAAAATTAACCTGAATAAAGCCTGCCTTTGCTCGTGCAAGATCAACGAGATGACTGAGCGTTGTTGCAATTAAATTTTCAGGCAAATGAAATTGATGAAAAAAAGAAAATTTATCAATAAAATTATCAATCACTTTCTTTATATTATTAACCTTTTCAGTGAGTAAAATATTTTTATTAAGACTATCCACTAATGAAAGCAAGGTCCATAAATCAGAAGATTTATGATAATAAGCATGAATAAAAAAAGAACTGGGAAAATTATTTTCACTAACATCTGAAGCATCATCGAGCAGCAAATCTGAAGTATCATCAATCAGCAAGATAGTAATTTGCCCAAAATGTACTTTTTTAATACGCTCAATTAATTCTTCAGTGGTAACACCTTCAAAATGAGTAGAAAAAATAAGCATATCATAAGTTGTTACCTGCAAAATTTCAAAGGCCTCATTTAAATTAGCAGTTCCCGTAGCATTATACCCAAATTCGCATAAAAAATTGCAATAATCTTGAATATTTTCGCTATCATTATCAATGAGAAAAATGCGTGTATGATTTTTGTTAGATACCTTCTGGTGTGAAGCAATGGTATTTATAGATAAATCTTCTTGTAAGCTCATAGTAAACCTTTTATATACTTTTTATTTGTACTTACTATACCATATATATATGATTTTATCAAGTTTCTTGAACATCTTTTTATTTAATTAAAGCGACTTAAAAAAGTTTTCGTTCGCTCATTTTGCGGATTATTAATAATATCTGCAGCACGTCCTTGTTCAACGATTAATCCCTCATCCATAAAAATAATACGATCAGAAAGTTCTCGTGCAAAAGCCATTTCATGAGTCACCACCACCATCGTCATTTTTTCGTTGGCAAGAGAGCGAATCACTTTAAGAATTTCACCAGTCAACTCAGGATCAAGAGCCGATGTTGGCTCATCAAAAAAAAGCACCTGCGGATTAAGTGCAAGAGCACGTGCAATGGAAACACGTTGTTGCTGCCCTCCAGAAAGTTCAAAAGGGTAACACAATGCTTTGTCTGATAAACTCATTTTTTCAAGCAATTGCAGAGCTGTTTTTTTTGCCTCACTTTTAGTTTTTTTAAGAATGATTCTTTGTGCTTCAATAATATTTTTGAGGACAGAAAAATGAGGAAAAAGATTAAAATTTTGAAATACTAATCCTGCTTTTAAAGCAATTTCTCTTTGGTGAGCTTTATCCACATAAATCGTTTTTCCGCCTTCGGTAGTAACAAGATTTTGCCCACAAATAGAAATACTTCCCGATGTAATACTCTCAAGTTGAGTGATACAACGAAGCAAGGTTGATTTTCCTGATCCTGACGGGCCGATAATTCCTAAAACCTCGCCCTCATTAACCGTAAAAGAAATGTTTTTGATAACACTCAGTGAGGCAAAATTTTTTTCTAAGTTTTTTACCGTAATAATAGACACTTTGCTATCCTTTCATTTAATAATTACTTACACTAATTAATTATTTATAATAATTAAGATGTTTTTCAATTCGTGTAAAAATTTCAGTAACTACACCGTTCATAATAAAATAAAAAACACCCGCTATAATAATCGGAGTAATTGAAAATTGTCTGCTCGCAGCATTTTGTGCAACTCTAAAAAGTTCTTGTACTCCAATGACTTGGATAAGAGCAGTATCTTTAACAAGTGTTATAAATTCATTGCTCAGAGCAGGAAGAATTTGTTTAAATACTTGGGGTAAAATAATTCTAAAAAAAGTTTGCCCTTTTGTAAAACCTAAAACTTTT
>JBOFTD010000312.1:0-25173 GCA_051651885.1 Treponemataceae bacterium | reverse complement strand
GTACGCTAGTATTTTGAGATTATGAAGGGTGGGAAAATAGGGATTCGACTTGCTGATGACAAGTTTTATGGGATACTTGAGGCATTTGCCACAAGTAAAAAAAAATTAGAGCTCGAATTTGTCGATACTGGCAAATCGGCGATTGAAATTGAAGTTTTTTATTTAAATGAAAAATCAGTGCCTCATCAAATCAAAACAATATCTGTCGATAATCTAAAAAAATTTAATAATATTTACACAATTATTTTATCGCTCGGTTTAAATGAACGTGGTTTTTTATCATGTACATTACAGGATAAGCATTCTGAGGCACAATCCCACTTTCAGCTTTCTTTTTTCGACTATATTAAAAATCAACAAACTCCCTACATCAAAAAACCGTTAAAAACAAAATATAAAAAAATGGCACGCACAAGTAAGCAAGGATTAGACTCCTTTGAAATTGAAGCTATTTTTAGCGATTGTGCTTACACTTCTTACAAAAGAAAACTCCTTCTTAATTTTGCACCGCTTGCCGTTAGCTGTGTTTGCGTTATTATTTCGCTTCTAACGTTAATTTTTACTGTCGCGTATAGCAAAAAATCAAAACAAACTATAGCAACTTTGAGTCTTCCAACCATTGCATCAAATATCGATGAATTAGAATTAAATTTTATGCATGAATTTCAAATGTATTCGCCGTACAAAAACGAATTCTCAAATTCAAATTTTAAAGCAGATGATGAGAAACTCGCATCAAATCTCTCTTCACCGTTAGCACCGATATCCGTAAATAAACAAAACTATTTATCCGCTCAAGAAAATAAAATTATAATCAGTGATAGCAAAACTATTATTCCTCAAGCACCAGAGCGTATTCCTGTAGAAAAGAACATGCGCTATAGAATATTTTGGGGCGATACGCTTTTAGATATTTCTGCCGCCTATTATCGAACGCCGTGGTTGTATCAATATATTGCAGATCATAATGAAATAAAAAACACTGATTATATTATCGCAGGCAAATGGATTGTAATCCCTGCAAAGTGAAAAATAAATTTTTATTATTATTCTTGTTTTCCTCGTTTTTGGGTTATTCGCTCGGCCTCAAAGAAAATGAAAATGAGTACAATCAACAAGTTATCAAAGCAATGGATCAAAAAAATTATACTGACTTAAAAGCGATTTTTCATGATAGAAAAAATATTTCAGCTCTTAATCCTGATTTAGCATATTTTTTGGCTTTACATTTTTTAGAAATGGAAGATATAAAAATGGCACAGCAACTTTTTGACTTTGGGTGGAAAAAAGCTTCCCCGACGCTTTCAAAAATGTGTGCAGAAAAATTAATTGAGCTCGAAGATGAAAAAAAACAATACACCACAATCGAAAAATATTTACAGCGCTATCCTGCCGATAATGCGGGAAAACTCAATTTGGCAAAATTTTACTACACAAAAAATGAATTTCAAAAAGTATTAAATACGGTTGGAATTCCGTCGTTGCCAGCCTTTGAAACGCCGCCTGAAACACTTCACATTGATACTCCGAAGCGACAAAAACAAATTAATGAACAACTCACTTTTGAAAATGAGTTTGCTCGCTTACGAATTTTGTCATTAATTCATTTACAAAATTCAAGTTTTTTACGTTATTTAGATGCGTGGGTTACTCACTGGAAAATGAGTCAATCTCATCGTGATTTTCTTTCTGCTTGGTTTACAATACCAAACCTCAATGATTTATCCGATCTTTACGGCTACCAACTTTCGCAAATTATCAATACCTTACAAATGCGTATTGCTGTTTTTTCGCAAGATTATCCGCAAGCCTACAATTATGCAGAAAAAATTGACATAATGGCACGCATGCATTCAGCGAATTTTTTATCAGACTACTGTCGAGCACAGTTTTTTTCTTATAAAAATCCTGCTCAGTTTCGAGAAAAAATGACGACTCTGCTCACCGCAACAAAAAAACCCAGTATTTTATTCCGCGTAAATTTTTATCTTGGAAGAATTTACGTAAATGAAAAAAATTATCCCAAAGCACTGGAATATTTTCGCTTCGCAATGAATGCCGCCCCCAATCCTGAAAACTACGATAATGCTTTATGGTATTATTTTGATGCAGCAAGCAAAATTTCATTAGACGCAGTAATTTCTGCCTTGTATGCTTTTGGAAAAACGATAAATAGCGCAAGTTATTTTGAAGATTTTTTTTCATCGCTTTCACTTTTGCTCCTAACAGAAAAAAATTGGAATACCTATGTGCGTGTTTATGAAACAATGAGAACTTTTACGCAAGGTGCTGCAATTACACAATTTGCGTATGTTTCAGCTCGCTTGCTCGAAGAAGGATATGCAAAACTCCCTGCAGAAGGAATGGATCTTCAGCAAAAAATTAGTGCCGCGTATCGTCATGCGTATGAAACAGATCATGGAAGTTTGTATTATCGCATTCTTGCTGCAAAAAAAATACAAGCTCCTATCGAAGAAATTTCGAAAACGTTTTATAATCGCAGAAAAAATCATCAATTTATTCAAAATAATGCCCTTGAATCTTTATTACTGGGCTATGCACGATATGGTTTTCCTGAAAAAGTGCTTTCCGCTTTTTTAACAGACTATAACAGCATCAGTTTGCCCGTCGCATTAGAGCTTTCGCAACTTGTTTATAACAAAGGCACAACAAATTCACACCTTTATTCTGACTCTTTGCGAATTATTTCATTTGCCTCTTCTCGCATTGAAATGCCACTCACAAAAGAAGTGCTACAAGCATTGTATCCTCGTCCTTACTACGAGGAAATTAAAAAATCCACCAGCCGTTTTAATGTAAGCGAATATATTTTTTACGCCCTCGTACGAACGGAAAGTTTTTTTTATAAAGATGTTTCTTCTCATGCAGGAGCAATTGGACTTTCGCAATTAATGCCAACAACGGCCGCAGATATTGCTCGTCGGCTTAAAGTTACTGATTACGATTTGCTTGACGCCCAAACAAATACTTTATTCGGAGCGTATTATTATAGCGAATTAATACGACGAATGAATGGCTCGCAACTTCTCGCCCTTTTTTCGTATAATGGAGGCCAAACTCGCGTTCGCTCGTGGGTCAAAGCGAATAACACACTGCCACTCGATCTTTTTCTTGAAATCGTTCCCTTTTTTGAAACGCGCGACTACGGACGAAAAGTTTTATCGGCTTCAATTTTATATGGTTATTTATATTATAATATTTCTGCAAATGATATTATTGACGAACTAATGCATCGCGTTGAAACCGAATAAAAGACTTGTAAATAATTTCGTGCAAGGAAAATTTAATCTTGATTAATTTTGTCCTTTTTGACATAGTAAAGCTATGAATATTATTTCGTGGAATGTAAATGGCATTCGTGCTGTAGAAAAAAAAGGCTTTGTTGACTGGCTTTTTGCAAGCAAGGCCGATATCGTGTGCCTGCAAGAAACAAAGGCAAACCCTAGTCAACTTTCAGAAAATCTTCTTGAGCCAAAAAATAAAAACGGAGAATCCTATTTTTCTGCGTGGGCATCGGCAAAAAAAGCAGGCTACTCTGGTACAGCAATTTATAGCAAGCAAAAACCCGACGCGGTATATTGCCTCGGGAATGCAGACTTTGATGATGAGGGAAGAGTTCTTGCTGCCGATTTTGGAAAACTGACGGTAATTAGTGCGTATTTTCCCAACAGTCAAGAAGCGGGAGCGAGAATTGATTATAAACTTGGATTTTGTAAAGCGATTTTTGACTTTTGTAACGATTTAGTAAAAAAGGGACAAAACGTTGTGCTTTCCGGGGATTATAATATTGCACATAAACCGATTGACTTAGCTCGCCCCAAGCAAAATGAAGGAAATCCTGGATTTTTACCCGAAGAGCGACAATGGATGGATTTTTTTACCGAAAATGGATTTTGCGATATTTTTAGAACCTTTTGCACCGAAGAAAATCAGTTTTCATGGTGGAGCTATCGATTTAAAGCACGAGAAAAAAATATTGGCTGGCGTATTGATTATCATTGTGTCAATAATGCTTTCATTGAAAACGTAAAAAACGCCACGATTTTAAGCGACGTTATGGGATCGGATCACTGTCCCGTCCACATTGAAATAGCTGATTAAAGTAAGATTTTATTCAGCTATTCTATTTTAAAAATCTGTATCGATCAAAGCAATTAAAAACAATTTTTTATCAAAAAAAGGCTTTTAATTTAAAGGGTAAATTTATCTAATCGCTTTTTAAGATCATGCGTTTCTTTTTTGTTTTCTTCGGTCAACTCCATCGCCGTTTGAACAGCCTCATTAATCATTATAGTGCCTTCTTTCATACGCCCCATAGAATCTTTAATTAATGTAGTTACTTTGACTAACTCCTGCATAATAAGCGTGATAGATTGACTGCCTTGCAACATTTGACTCGATCCCTTTCGAACATCAGCATTCAAATCCCTAATTGTCATAAAAGATTGACTAATTTGACTATTTCCAATCGATTGCTCATCCATTGCATTTTTAATTTGCAATTGCAAAGTTGCCACATGCTCAATTGCTGAGCGAACATCTTGAAAAGAAGCGGATGCCGTTTCCGAGGATTCAACAACACTATTAATACCTTGCAGCAAAACATGCAAAGTTGTACTGATAGATTTTGACTGCTCAGCAGAATCTTCTGCAAGTTTTCTAATTTCATCAGCAACGACAGCAAAACCTTTTCCTGCTTCCCCAGCATGTGCAGCTTCAATCGCTGCATTCATTGCTAAAAGATTTGTTTGTGTTGCAATACTTTGAATAATCGCATTTGCCTCAGACATTCCCTGAGATTTTGTTGCAATGTCTATAACCTGCGTTTGCATATCTGTCATTAACGAGTTGCCTGTTTCAGATAATGAAAAAAGATTATCAAATTGTAGCTTGCTTTTATCAAGTGTTGATGTAACAGAATTGATATTTGCAATCATTTGCTCAACCGCTGCAGAACTCGAATCAAGGCTTTCTGATTGTCGCTCAATAATAGCGTTCAAATCAGAAACATTACCAGCAATTTGATCTATCGTACCAGAAGCATCAATAACATTCTTTCCTTGTGATTCAATTTGCTCATTAACAATTCCAATATCAGAATCAATCCTTTTTGTTGCATCTTTTGCAATTTTAGTTCCTTCAGCAAGATTACTGCTAACTTCCACCACTTTTGAAACTGACGCTGAAATATTTTGCATCGTTTTATGCAAACTAGAAACAAAATGATTAAAATTCTTTGCAACAAATCCAATTTCGTCCTTTCGCTGCATTTTAATTTCGGATGTTAAATTTCCATCACCGAGCAAAATAAATTCATCATTAAGTTGTGCAATAGGATTAATAATTACTTTTAAAACATAAAAATTAAATGCAACAAAGGATAAAATAAGAAGAATAATTAAACAAAAGAAAGGCACAAACAACGCGGAATCAGCAAAAGAAAGGCTATCTTCTTTAAAAACAACAACATTCCAGTTTGTTTGCCCAAGTGACGCTAAGGCCGCCGAATATTTTTTATTATCTATTTTAAATGCAAAAAAAGATCCATTTTCATTGTTTTGATTTAGATTCTGTTTTAATAAAGAAGGATCAGGAAAAAGAGAATATATCGAATCCTTTTTTTCAACATGACTAATATTCGACGAAACAGTTACTTCGCCCATTTCGTTAAACAAATACACATTGAACAAATCGTCTTCTTTAAGAAACTTTTTTGTAAATTCAGTTATGTTAATTTCAGATCCAAGCACGCCAACAGGATTTCCAAAACGACGTGCCACAACATTAACCCATAAATTTAACTGCTGCACCGCCTGATTATAATTAATATTCAAATTAAAAAGCGGCGTCTCTAATAAACTTAAGTGATACCAGTATTCATTTGGATCATTTATGTTTACCGTGTATAAATACGAGCCATCGCGAAAAAACTGATGATCTTTATCATTTACCCAAAAAATTGTTTGCGATGAAAAATGATCTTGATATCTATCTAATTCTTGTAAAGCGAGTGACTTAACCATGCCATCGGCGGGATTAGAAAAATATTCTGCAATTAACGGTGAATCTGCCATTTTTAAAGCGAGCAAAATTTCTTTATCAACAACGCTATTAAAATTAAGTTTTTTTTCCATCGCAGTATCAAGTATTGATTCTTTTGTTGCCTGTGCAAGTGTTTTATTTATAGTCACAAAGGATATTGCGATGCTAATTGTTACTGTTAATAGAATGAAAAAAATCGTAAACAAAGCAAGTTTAACTTGTAAATATCCTATTTTCATGCATTATACCTCATTTTCTCATTTAAATTATTTTTGATAGTTTTCAATAGTGAGCAAAAAACGTCAACTAATTACTAAGAATATTTACAGAATAATAAATTCTATAAAAATATTCAATCACTATTCAGCAAGATACATAATTATTTTTGTTCCTCCCGCTCTTGCAAAGAGAATGTCGCTAAAAAACTTTATAAAGGATTGACAGCCCGACAATACTGTAATAGTATTTGCAAAAAGTTTCCAAAAATTGCATCACTCGAAGAAAAAATAAAGAGAGGTAATGCGTGAGTATTAAAGATGAGCGAATAAATCGATATAAAAGCGTTGCAAATTTTTCTGCAAAAACATTTACCGCAGATGAAGTTGCAAAAAATAACGCAGCCGTTATGGCGTTAAAAGAAATTGAAATTGAAGAAGCAAAACAAGAAATTGAAAAACGTTTTCAAAATAAAAAATCCAATTTGTTGTCCTCAGAAAATTCGAATAAGAATGCTAACAATTCTGAAGGACAAAGATCGCCGCAAGCACGAGGGTTTCAACAAACAAGCATAGAAAATTTAACCGCAAAAGATTCAGAAACAACGGGATTTATTCCGCTCAATTTTGGAAAAATTCCTGCTTTTTTTTCAAACGAATATAAAAAAAATTTAGCAAATAAAAAACCTCCCGCTACACAAAAAAATCAAGAAAGAACAATTCCGCCTCAAACTCAGCAAAAAAATACACAGCAAAATTTTGCTCAAAAAACGCCTGAATTTACGCGCCAAGATTTAAACGATCTTCCTTTTCAAAAAACAACTATGCCAACTCAGCTTGATAATGATTTTATCAAAAATCAAAAATCGATTATCAAAAATGAGTCGCTAAATACTTTTATAAAAACGACAACAATTCCAAAACCGCAGGGCGATAAAAAAGATTCGTCTGTTCGTCGTGTGGCAAAATTTTTACTCTTGATTGGCAATGATGAAGCTGCAAGAATTCTTCCGCATTTACCGCAAGATCAAATTGAAAAAATAATTGCAGAAATTTCTGTTGTTGATCGAATTGACGAAGAAGAAGCTCTCGATATTTTACAAGAATTTGAATCTCTAGTAAAATCGGCTCGTGAATCAGGTGGACTTTCAACCGCTCGCACCATTTTACAAAAAGCTTTTGGCGATGAAAAAGCCGAGAAATTTCTTTCTAAAACTGTGCCTTTTCAGCACGGAAAGCCCTTTGAATATTTGCAAAAAATGGAAGAAGAGCATATTTTTCTTCTTTTAAAAGACGAGCCAGAAACAATTCGTGCTTTAGTTTTATCGCATTTGCCATCAGAAAAATCGGCTGCTTTTATTAAACAGCTTGATAAAAAAGAACAAAAAGAAGTGATTCATCGGCTCGCAAAATTACAAAAACTCGATACCGATATGGTTCGTCGCGTCGATCAGTCAATTGCACAAAAGGCACAAAAAATTCAAGAAACAGATATCTATCGTTTTGATGGGAAAAATGCTCTTGCAGAAATTTTACGAAAAATGTCGCCCGATATGGAAAGTTCAATGCTCACTCATTTGAACCACATCGATCCAAATCTTGAAAAAGATTTACGAAGTCGTCTTTTTACGATTGATGATATTGTTGATACTGCTGATGACTTTATTCAAAAACGGCTAAGCTTGCTAAAAGATGAGCAAATCGCCTTATTGATTGCAGGAAAAAAACAAGAATTTCGAGACAAAATACTTAAAAATGTTTCAAGTGGACGAGGGGCAATTATTTTGGAAGAAGAAAGTCTTCGTAAACCAATTCCAAAAAAAGAAGTTGACGAAATCACGAACCAATTTTTTATTATTTTTAAGAATGCTTGGGAAAAAGGTGAATTGCATATAAGTAATCGTAATGACGATATTTGGATTGAATAAAAAAATTTTTTGCACGAAAAAAACTATGATTTATTTTTCTTTGTGTGCAAGCCGGCACATTTTGCAAAGAGTTTTTCAATATAGCGTAATTCGCCTTGAGAGACCGCACTACGGCTCAAAATGCCTCGCCAAAATCTGCTTACATCATCATTATCTGAAAGAGAAAAAAAACCTATTTTTTTGAGACTTTGAATAATATGTGCAACCCCATCGTCAATCTGATCAAGCGTAACGGGCAAATAACCCTGCGACTGCACTTTCATATTTTGAAAAAGAGTATACGCTATAATTTGCACTGCGTGAGAAAGATTTAAAGATCCATTTGTTTTATCCGCAGGAATTTGTATGCCAATAGTGCAATCTTTTAATTCTTCATCGGTTAATCCCGTTTTTTCATTTCCAAACAAAATCCCAACAGAGGCATAATTATTTTTATTCAGTTGCTCGGCAAATTCTTCAGGAAAAACAAGCCAGTCTTTGCGTTTTTTACCACGACGGCGAGTAGTTCCCGCAAGAAGCGTACAATCAGAACTCGCATCTTGAATGCTTGAAAAAAATTGACAATTTTGCCATACATCAAAAGCATGAACGCTCAAACGTTTTATATCTTCTTGGCAATAATCTGCTTTTGCACCAACAATTCGCAAAGTACCAATCGCCATGGATTTCATCGCACGACAAATTGAGCCAATATTTTGACTGTTTTCTGGCCGACAAAGAATAATAACAATATTCATACGCCATTATAATCTATTAAAAGAATCATTAAAAGACAGAAACAAAACTTATTTCTGTTCGCTTTTAGAAAACTATTGACTAAAATAAAAAAATCCGATAGATTCTAAGGCATTGCCGAGATGGTGGAATAGGTAGACACAAGGGACTTAAAATCCCTCGGGCTTAACACCCGTGCCAGTTCGATTCTGGTTCTCGGCATTAACAACCAAGGCTGTGTAAACAGCATAAAAATTCTATCATTACGTGGAGGTATATCATGGGCGGAGCTAGTAAGAACTCGCGGACTTCGATAACAACGCATAAATTCTTTTGTTCATGTGGCGGAGAAGTTATTATGAAAACGCTATTTGAAAATGGCAAATTGAAAAATGTTGCAGAATGTGGACAATGCAAAAGAGTTGAACGTCGACCAAAAGATTTTAAATAATTTATTGTTGTTTTAGCGACACTTAAAAAAAAAGGCAAAATTCTATTTTTTAGAGTTTTGTCTTTTTTTTATTTATGAGAAAAAATTTTTGCTTGCAAATTTATTTTATTTGATATAGTATCAATCACATGAGTGTGACTGTCAAAATTTCGATGCAACAAGGAGCTTCGCTACCATCGTACCAGTCTTCGGGGGCTGCAGGATGTGATATAGCAGCTTTTTTAAAGGCACCTATAACGTTACAACCGCTTGAGCGATTTGCTGTTCCAACGGGATTATCTTTTGAAATTCCGCAAGGCTATGAAATACAAATTCGCCCACGCTCGGGACTTGCCGTTAAAAATGGCATTACCTGCCTTAACACACCCGGAACAATTGACAGCGACTATCGCGGCGAAGTCAAAGTAATTTTGATCAATTTAGGGCAAGATAATTTTACTGTTCAAAATGGTGATCGTATAGCGCAAATTGTTCTTGCTCCTGTCGTTCAAGCCAGTTTTATTCAGTGTGATAATTTAACACAGACTGAAAGAGGCGAAAAAGGATTTGGTTCATCAGGAATTTAGCGTGTTTAAAAAAAAAACGGTAAAAATCAAGAATATTTCAAAAGAAAACTCCGACAAAAATTCACTGTTGAATAATAATCAATTCATAAGAAATTGGTATGAAAAATATAAAAAACTCCTTGAAAAGTATAACAATCTTCATGAAAAATGGAGTGCTCTTCGCAGAAAATGGGGTATGAAAAATGTGCTTTTTTCATACGTGTTTAAAGAATTGCTGCTATATTTTGCGATTGCTTTTTTATTCTTTTTTATGATTTTTTTTGTTAACCAAATTCTTTTAATGGCAGAAAATATTTTAAAAAAACGTGTACCGCTCTCTGATGTTGTGTGGCTCATTATTTATTCCTTGCCATTTATTATTGCACAATCTGCCCCTTTTGCAACACTTGTCGGATTTTTAATGTGCCTTGGTCGTATGGCGACCGATAACGAGGTTCTTGTTATTCGTGCCTTAGGATCATCTTATACCGTGTTTATGTTTCCCGTTTTACTTTTAGGCTTTTTTATTTCGCTAGTATCATTTGGAGTAAATGATTATTTATTGCCTCGTGGCAGTTTAGCATACAATCGCTTATACACCGAAATTTTATTATCCAATCCCGGCATTGAATTAGAATCTTTTTCAATTAAACGAACGCAAAATTCTGTTTTAGTTATTGGGCTTGTCAAGGATAAAACCGTTTCCGACCTTGTTTACTTTGATGTTGATGAAAAAAACAACCAGCGGATTATTACTTCTGGGCAAACAGATATTTTGCAAGCACAAAATCAGTCAGTTTTAATGCAGCTGAGTATGCATGATGCACAGATGATGCTCTTTGAAACGAGACAAAAAGAAAACTTCGATTTTATTAATTCATTTCGCACCGACATGAATGTTTTTGCATCAGATTTTTTTCCTTCAAATAATTCAGAGCTGAGTCCGCGTGAAAAAACATCGTTTGACTTACGAAAAGATATAATCGACCTGCGAAATCGGCGCGATGCAGGCGAAGAAGTTAAAGCCCAGCTAAATATTTTTGAACTTGAATATTATAAAAAATTTTCATTGCCGTTTGGATCGATTTTTTTTGCTTTCATGGCAATGCCGCTATCGATTATTTTTGGAAAACATAACGGGCAAGCGGTTGGGCTCATAATTGGAATTTTAATTTGCGTTATGTACTGGGCAATGCTCATTATTGGGCAAACATTTGGTTTTCGCAGTGGATTTAGTGGGTTTTGGTCAATGTGGCTACCAAATATGCTTATTTTTGTTGCAGGCTCTGCTTTTTATTTAGGTTTAATAAAACGATGACCTTTGTCTTTTATTTATTCAGACGTTTTTTCCCCGTTTTCTTTGGTGCACTTTTCTTCTTTGCAATGGTGCTCGAACTTGTCGACGTTTTAATGAATTTATGGCAATTCATTTCCGAAAATGTTTCATTAAAAAATATTTTATACATTATGCTACTTTATTTTCCCAAAAGTCTTTCGTTTGCATTACCCCTCTCAGTTTTATTTGCATCGGCATATTCGTTAAGCGATTTATATGCAAAAAATGAACTTACCGTTATTTTTGCTTCGGGAATTTCATTGTTTCGATTTACCTTTCCTATTTTGCTTTTTTCATTTGTGTTTAGCATTGTCTCCTTTTTTTTTGAAGACATTATTGTAGTTCCAAGCTATGCAAAAAAAGTTGAAAAACAAGAAGAATTTTTGAATATTCGTCGCTCAAAAAGTTCAGATCGATTAGTTATTTTAACCGAAAGTGGAAATACTATTTACAAAGCCGATTTTTATGATGACAACCGCAAAACTCTAACAAATATTTATATTGTTGTTAGACATGAAGATAAAACGCTTGATTGTATTATTAGGGCAGCTTCTGGAACATGGCGAGATGATCGGTGGGAACTCAGCGATTTTATCAAATATACGTATACAGACTCAACCATTGAAACGAGCACATCACTAGGGAATTTGATATTAAATGAGCCGCCAGAAACTTTTCAGAGAGTTGTTATTTCAATAGAAACAATTTCGGCAAGTGAAGCAAAAACGTATATTTCCTATTTACGTCGTGCAGGACTTCCCTTTGCAGAAGCCTTATCAATTTATTATAGAAAATTTTCATTTCATGCCATTTTATTCATCGTTGTTTTTTTATCAATTGGACTTTCGGGAAAAACTCGCAAAAATGTTTTATTAATTAGCTTAGTTTTATGTGTATGTGCTGCAGTTTTATTTTATATTTCGCAAATGGTTACTATGCTTTTTGCTAAATTTGGCTACTTTACGCCACTTGCAGGAGCATGGGCTCCCGTTATATTATTTATTTTTATTAGCATCATACTTTTAAAATTTGCACGAACATAGCATAAAAAAAGCGAGTGCATAAATTTTACATTACTTGACAAGCACAAAAAAAAAGCTTATTCTATCATTTAAATAGGAGTTTCTGTGGAAAAAGAAAGTCGCTTTCTTCGCATTTTACGATTGTCAAAAGAATATCGCTTTTTATTAGAGCAACTCGTTATACGTGATTTCAAAACAAAATATAAACGTAGTGTATTAGGTGTTTTTTGGAGTTTTTTAAATCCTCTTTTGACGATGCTTGTACAGTTTATTGTGTTTTCAAAATTATTCAGAAATAATATAGAAAACTATCCTGCATATTTATTAAGTGGAATTATATTATTCAATTATTTTACAGAAGTTACCTCTATGGGAATGGTATCAATCACTGGAAATGCATCGTTACTTAAAAAAGTGTATATTCCAAAAGTAATATTTCCTGTTTCGCGTATTTTATCATCTGCCATTAATTTATCACTGTCGCTTGCACCACTTCTTTTAGTTTGTCTATTAACAGGAGTCAAGCTCCAATGGACCGTTATATTTTTTCCCTTTGTTATTATAATGCTCATGATTTTTAGCTTAGGAATGGTTTTCTTATTAGCATCGCTTATGGTTTTTTTTCGAGACTTGCAATTTTTATGGGGAGTTGTTGTCCTTTTATGGATGTACGCAACACCAATTTTTTACCCTGAATCAATCATTCCAGAGAAAGCAAATGCTATTTTAATGTTTAACCCCTTACGGCATTTTTTACGATTTGGGCGAAACGTTCTTATAAATGGGCATTTACCACCACTTTCTACATTTGTGTATTGTTCGGCATTCTCAATTGGAATGTTTTTTATCGGCTTATTTATTTTCAGAAAAACACAAAAAAAATTTGTTTTAAATCTCTAGGACTTTATTATGGTTATAAACGTAGAAAATGTATCGATGAAATACAAACTTGATGCTCACCGTGTCAGCAGTTTAAAAGAATTTTTTGTTCGCTTACTAAAAAGAGAACTTGATTATCAAGAATTTCAAGCGTTGCAAAACGTTTCTTTTTCCATAGATCAAGGGGAAGTCGTTGGAATTATTGGGCGAAATGGGGCTGGTAAAAGTACTATTTTAAAAATAATTGCAGGAATTTTAGGTCCGACTGAAGGAAAGGTGCAAGTTAAAGGAAAAATTGCACCAATGCTTGAACTAGGAAGTGGATTTGATCCTGATTTAAGTGGAGCAGAAAATATTTTTTTAAATGGGTCAATACTCGGATTTCAAAAAAAATTTTTGGAGCAAAAGTATAATGAAATTATTGAATTTTCAGAACTTGGCGAATTTATTAACAATCCCGTTAGAACATACTCAAGCGGAATGGTAGCACGTCTTGCTTTTTCAATCGCTGTTTTAGTACAACCACAAATAATGATTGTTGATGAAATTCTATCTGTGGGAGATGCCGAGTTTCAAGCAAAAAGTCTTGCACGTATGCTAGAACTCATGAATAGCGGGACAACCGTTATTTTTGTGTCACATAGTTTAAGCCAAATTAAAGAACTTTGTTCGAGAGTTATTTGGCTTGAAAAAGGGCTTGTAAAAATGATTGGCAACACAGAAGAAGTCTGTGCTGCTTATGAACATAAAGCGTAAATATTATTTATTTTTTTAGCTTATCTTCTTCAATTAATTCTCGCAAAGCCTCAACGGCAACCTCAATTGACCCGCCTGTGTCATGCACCTGCTTGTCTTCAAGCCCTAATTCACGGCGAGTTTGATTTGCAATCACTAATAAAATAGATCCAACACGCACTCGACGAGTTGCCCCCACAATAAAAAGTGTTGCAGATTCCATCTCAGAGCATAACGCTCCACAACCTTTCCATGCTTCCCATTTATTGATCAAATCATAACTTACAGGCATTGATTGCGGACTGTGCTGCCCATAAAATGAATCCTTGCATTGTACAACACCAATGTGATGCGGCTTTTTTTGTGCCTTTGCAGCCTTTACCAAAGCCGACATTACCGAAAAATCTGCAACAGCTGGATATTCAATAGGAGCATATTCACGACCCGTTCCCTCATGGCGAATTGCACCAGAGGCAATAACCACATCGCCTGCAAGCACCTCTTTTTGCATGCCGCCCGATGTTCCCACTCGAATAAACGTATGAGCCCCACAGTGAATTAACTCTTCTAAGCCAATCGCCGCCGAAGGGCCGCCGATCCCTGTTGACATAACACTGACTTTCTCCCCATTGAGCACTCCCGTATACGTCGTGTATTCACGGTTTGATCGTATAAACTGCGGATTGTCAAAATGTTGGGCAATTTTCTCGCATCGCCCTGGATCCCCTGGCAAAATCACATATTTTCCAATATCTTTACTCGTCAATTGAATATGATACTCAAAATCCTCGGCATAAACTGAACTCATTTCATCCCCCTTGTATAAAAAACAGTGTACCGCAAAAAACGCCGTATGTAAAGAAAATTTTTTTTTGTAATATCTTTATTTTTTTGAGTGTTTTTATAAACTTTTATACTATATTATAGAAGAAAAATACATGGTGCGTTAGGGATTGCAGCGGTATACTTTTTGAGAGGAACGAGTAAAAAGATACAAGCGGAAAGCCCGACGCATTTATAAGAGCAGACAAAGTATGCGATTATAAATACGTAACGCCCAAAGAGAAAAAATTGATAAACTTCAGCTTGCAAATTTCGCCTTTTTGTGGTAAACTCTTCAAATTACAATCAATTAGCAAGGAAAAATTATGAGTTCAATAAAAGATTGCGTAAGTAAAATGATTTTGTCGGCGTCTGGCTGGAGAAAGGTTTTTGCGATTTCTGGCGATGAAGAGGATAAAACGGCGGAAATTGGTTCAACGCATGAACAAATCGCTACGATAATTGGCGAGACTTTTATTAATTATATTGAAAATCGCTTTGGCAAAAATACGAAGGTTGTAATTGGGATGGATGCAAGGCCGACGGGGGATGCCATTTGCAAGGCGATTATCTGTGCGTTGATGAGCCATGATGTAGAAATTATTTTTGTCGGCGTTAGTGCCGCTCCTGAGATTATGGCTTTTTCGAAAAATTATACGGCTTTTATTTACGTTTCGGCAAGTCATAATCCGATTGGGCATAATGGCATTAAATTTGGCTTAAATGATGGTGGCGTTCTTCCTGCAAGTGAGGCAACTATTTTAATAGATGATTTTTTGAGTCGCTGCAATGCTGATCAGGCGGAAAATCGCGCAAGCGCTATTTTGAAAAATGCAGATGTTCAAAAACTGCAAAATATTTACAAGCAAACAGATAGCTGGAAAAAAAAGGCTCTTATTTCGTATGAAGATTTTACAAAGGAAGTTGTTGCAGATACAAAAAGTGATTCCCAGCAAAAAGATTTTTTTGCACAAATGACTGATGGGATTAAGAAAAATCCGCTTGGCATTGTCTGTGATATGAATGGTAGTGCCAGAAGCATTTCAATTGACGAGGCTTTTTTTGCAAAAATGGGCGTTGATTTTTTTGCGATTAATAATACGGTGGGGAATATTGTTCATGCAATCGTCCCTGAGCAAGAAAATCTTTTATTTTGTGCTGATGAAATGAAAAAGCTTCACGCACAAGGAAAAAATCATGCAATTCTTGGTTATATGCCTGATTGTGATGGAGATAGAGGAAATATCGTTTTTTGGAATCAAGCAAAAAATCAGCCTGAAATCCTTATGGCTCAAGAAGTTTTTGCTCTTTCTGTTCTTGCTGAAATTTCTTGCTTGTATTATATGGGGACGCCAAAAAATCTTGCCGTAGCTGTTAATTGCCCAACATCAATGAGAATTGAAGAAATTGCACGTGCTTTTAATGCAAAGGTTTTTAGAGCAGAGGTGGGAGAGGCAAATGTTGTCAATCTTGCGAGAAAATTGCGCTCTGAAAATTACACAGTACGAATTTTGGGCGAAGGATCAAATGGTGGAAATATCACTCACCCTGCAGCAGTGCGCGATCCTCTGAATACGCTTTTTGCCCTCATTAAACTTCTTGTCATTCGCGATAGCACAACCGCTAACGGAAAAACGCGAAAAGGACTTTTTCATATTTGGTGCGAGCTTTCAAACCAAAGAGAAAAATATCGTGATGATTTTACGTTTGTTGATATTCTTGCCTCCCTTCCTTCTTACACAACGACAAGCTCTTTTGCAGAACATGCAAAGGCAAATATTACGCAAAAAGATCATGCAAAGCTTAAGGCAAACTATCAAAAAGTTTTTTTACGTGAATGGCAATCAAAAAAAATGGAACTTGAAAAGGATTTTGGCATTACAGGCTGGCAGGCTATCAGCAACAATGGCAGCGAAGAAACGCAAAATGTTAGCGATTTTAGCACCTCGCGCAAAGGCGGATTTAAAATTCTTTTTACGGACAAAAATGCTCAAGCACTTGCCTTTATGTGGATGCGCGGCAGTGGCACCGAGCCCGTTTTTCGTATTCAATGCGACGTAAAAGGTGACAATCCTGTATTTGAAAAAAAACTCCTTGAGTGGCACACAAAAATGCTTTTAGAAGCAGACAAAATGTAATCTTTCTATAAAATACTATTCGTTCTCTCGCTAGCATGACAAAAAATTCAAAATGAAAATACATACACTTTCATTTCTTTTTATTGTGTGTTATTCTTCTTACAATGATTGATTACAATTCGCCACAACAAATAAGAGAGTTTTTAGATTTTCATGAATTAGGAATGCAAAAAAAATTTGGACAAAATTTTTTAATCAATTCCACTGCTCGATCAAAAATTATTAATGCTTTAGATCTGGATAAAACTAATACCGTTTGGGAAGTTGGGCCCGGACTTGGCTGCATGACAAATGAAGCTTTAGAAACAGGGGCGAAACTTACCGCTTTTGAAATTGATCGTGGATTTTCACGCATACTCAACGATTTTTTTGGAAAAAGAAAAAATTTTAAACTCATTGAAGGCGATGTACTAAAAACATGGAAAAAAGAATTCGAGATTGCAAAGCCTCAGTATTTTTTTGGAAACCTTCCTTATAATATTGCGGCAACACTTTTTGCTGATTTTATTTCAAATGGCGTTTTTTTTGAAAAGGGCGTTATAACTATTCAAAAAGAGGTCGCTCTTCGGATGACCGCAAAACCGCATTCAAAAGATTATTCATCATTTTCAGTTTTATGTCAGTGGGGATATCATTTAAAACCGCTCATGGATTTAAGTGCCAGCTCTTTTTGGCCACCGCCCCATGTTGATTCACGCGTCGTTCTTTTCACGAAAAAAGAAACTCTGCCATGGTGCGAAAATCCACAAACTTTTTTGAAAATTCTCCGTGCATTATTTGCAACACGAAGAAAAACAATTAAAAACAACGTCGCAGTGTATTTAAAACAACATAATAATCCAATTGATGCAGAATCAACGTTGAAAAAAGCTGATTTAAATCCGCAACTGCGAGCAGAAAATTTAACTTTAGAACAAATAATTCACTTAGCAAATACTATTGATTCTTGTCAGAATTAATTTATTCGCCAGCGAAAAATAAAATTATTAAAATATTCAATCGCCATAAAAATTGCGAAATTGTCATTTTTTTTCCAATCCTCTTATCTTTTTTATCTTTTTTTGTTATGATTAGCCTTAATTAGAAACTATTTTGGAGAGATTATGGAAGTAAGAGTTCGCTATGCACCGTCGCCAACAGGAATGCAACATATTGGAGGCGTAAGAACAGCTTTATTTAATTATTTATTTGCTCGTGCAAACAAGGGCAAGTTTATTTTACGACTAGAAGACACCGATCAAGCTCGATTTGGTGAAGAATATGTGCAAAATCTGTATGACACGCTTGAGTGGATGGGCATTGACTGGGATGAAGGCGGAAAAAAAGGCGGCGAGTTTGGACCTTATGTGCAAAGTGAGCGCTTTGAATTATACAAAAAATATGCCAACGAATTGATTGAAAAAGGTCAGGCATATTATTGCTTTTGTGATGAAGAGCGCCTTGATAGAATTCGCATGATTCAAACTAAAAACAAAATGGCACCAGGCTATGACAGAGAATGCCGTCATTTAACGCCTGAGGAAGTTCAGTCCCGTATAAATGAAGGAAAAAAATATACAATCCGCCTAAAAATTCCGCTTGAAGGCATGACAAAATTCACTGATGCACTTTTGGGCGAAATTGAATGGAAAAATGAAGACATAAGCCCAGACCCCGTTTTGCTTAAATCTGATGGATTTCCCACGTATCATCTTGCAAATATTATTGACGATCACCTTATGAAAATTAGCCACGTTATGAGGGCTCAAGAATGGATTCCGTCAACGCCAATGCACGTGATTTTGTATAAAGCCTTTGGATGGGAACATCCGCAGTTTTGTCATTTGCCGATGGTTATGGGGCAAGACGGGCAAAAGCTTTCTAAGCGACACGGTGCTACGAGTGTCAATGAATTTCGTAATAATGGTTACCTGCCAAAAGCACTCATAAATTACATTGCCATGCTCGGTTGCTCGTATGAAGAAGGGCGTGATATGTTCCCTTTGAGCGACTTGGAAAAATTGTTCAAAATTGAAAAAATTAATAAGGCTCCTGCAATTTTTGACTACAAAAAACTTGAATGGTTTAACGGTCAGTATATCAGGCTTTTAAGTGATGAGCAGTTGTATGAAGCGGTGTTGCCCTTTTTGCAAGAATCTGGATTTTTAAAAAAATCAGGATTTTTGAAAAATACGTCACAAGAAAAAGAAATGCTTTTAAAGGTTATGCCGCTGATAAAAGAGCGATTGCATTTTTTAAAAGAAGTTTCTGAGATGATTCAATTTCTTTTTGAAGAGCCAACAATTCCAAAAATGGAAGATTTGATTCCCAAAAAACTCGATGAGGCAAAAACAAAAGAGGTGCTTACTGCAGGACTTGCGTTTATTAAAAATCTTGAAACACTTTCTGATGAGCAGGCGGATGTTTTTGCTCGACAAGAATGCGAGCGACTGGGCATAAAACTCGGTGATTTTATGATGCCATTGCGCCTTGCCGTTACGGGAAGCAGAATTAGCCCTCCACTTATCGGCTCAATCCGTATTCTGGGCATTGAAAACGCAATGAAAAGAGTAGAAAAAGTAATCGGCGGAATGTAAAGGATTGTACTGATAGGATTTAGCTCGTAAATTCTATCGTTATGTTATCGGGATCGTGCGTGGTAAAATATTTTGGCTTTGGTGGATTATCAATTATCGCAGAAACATCGCAGCCAAAATTTTTTGCTTTTTTATGGATTTCTTCAAGTTTTTCATCCGCACCAAAACTTAAAACCATTCCAGTGGCGAAAACTTTTTCAGCTTTGTCAAATTGAATAAATTCAAACATTGTTTCATTATCAGCATTTGCCATAAAAACAATTTCTCCATCCTCTACGCTAAAACACCTGACAACATGCAGTTGAACAATTTCTTCATAAAACTGAATAGTTTTTTCAATATTTCTAACCATAATCGTAACGTACCCAAATTTCATAGCCGCTCCTTGCAAAACTTTGTACAAAATAGTTTATAGACTTTGTTTTATTCTGCCAAGTCTATAAGTCTATATCTCTATTGGGCGTTCCCCTCGTTAAAAACTGCGTTCTTAAACGAGGGGCGGGCTTTCTGTTTGTATCTTGAAAAAATACGGCGTATTTTTTCAAGTATACCACGTCAATCCCTAACGCAAGATTTTTACGTGTCGACTTTTGCCCAAAATTTCGATTTTTTTCGTTAAAAATTTGCAATCACTTATCTATATTCATTTTTAAGTAATTATTTATGCATGTAATTGAATTTTCTGACTTAAAAAAGTTATGATGTGAATAATCTGGTTTGTTTTTCTCTTGTGTTGTGATTTCTTCTAAAATAGTTATTGCCTCTGAATATGCTTTTTCTGCTGTTGTTTCTTTAAAACTTTTTTTTAAGTAAGGATGTTTTTGTGTCATTATATATAACATTGCATATATGGAATGTCTTAGATGTCCACATTCTGCATTTTGCATATTTTTATTTTTAATATAATTATATAAATGGAACGAAGTTAATAATTCGTTATGAATACATTCATTGTTGTAAATACGATCATAGTATTCTTCGATAATTCTACTCTTGCTAATTTTTGATTTATGTGGAATGTTTTCAAATATTGCACAGTATATTTGTAATAAAAAATCAGAATTTATAGCTAGGGAATGTTTTTTTTCTTCACTATTTCTTTGTATTAGTAATGAAATATTCTGTTGATCAAAAAATTCTTTAATCTTTTTTAAGTTTGAATTTATACTTTTTAAATCAAAAAGAGTAATTTTATTTTGATTATTTGTTCCATAGCAAATTGAAGAGATTTTTTCCTCATCAGTAGTTTGATAAATTCTTGCCATAATGTATGAACAATTAAAAATATCTTTGTCTTTGTTTTCCTTTTCGTGAAATAGATTATAAATAGTTTTTGCTGTTTGCCCTCCATTTATAATATAAGGATCTTCTATGAAAAGCTTTTTTGTGCCCAATAGTGTTTTAATTTCCATTCTCTTGCAAACAATGGATAGCCCATTATTTTTATACCAAAACATTTTAGGGTCGTTAATCAAACTATCTTCTATATTTTTATTAATTTGAGTTTTTAATAGCTTACGAACGTTTTTTTCTAAAATTTTATCCTTAAATTTTTCATATAAAGAAACGAGCTCAATAGTTTTGAAGTTTACTATATAAGAATTTATTTCCTCATTCATTATTACAATATTGTCTGAAATTATTATCTCAATATTACCAGAAAATTTTGTAGTTTTTTCAATAAAAAATGAATAATTATTCAAAACCTTCCACTCAGTTACAATGGGATTATCTTTACAAAACTGGTTTAGTGTTTGCTTTTCTTGCTCATTGATATCGCTTCCATTTGTTACTAAATATAATCGTATTGCTGGCTTTTTCTCTGAATTTTTTATTAAATCATGAAAGTCATTATAAATATTTTCTAAATGTTTATTCATTACAAGATTTTGAACATTGCTATCAATCAAAATTTCTTTTACTCGTGTTAAAAACATCGTAACATCTTTTTCTCCTATTGTTGCATTAAGGTTTTGTGACTTTTTGTATTTTACCTGAAAAACATTTATATAAAGAAAGTCATCATCAATATTTAGTATATCAATATTATTATCATTTCCCCCGTCTGTTACGTCAGAAATAATTTCATCAATGTTAAAATTATTTGAGAAGCGTTCTAGTGCATAAACAACAAATGCAAAAGGTATTTCATTTTTGGCGGAAACAGACCTGTTTTTGAAAATTGCTTTTTCATGCAATTCTTGTTGAACTTTCTTTAATTTATTTTCTAAGAGAGTATTTTCTAATACGTTCATTTTATCATCTTCCTTTTTTTTTAGAACCAATATATAGTATTTATTTTTTTAATATTTGTCAATACAACACTATATATTGTATACCCTCCCCCCTTTATTCCATGCTTTTAATCATTTTTTCGATGAAACTGATTTCGTCGGTGTTTAGGTTGTATTTTGCGTACAATTGTTTGTCAATTTCTGGGATTGTTTTGCTCCAATCGATGTCAGATTTTTTTGTGAAATCTTGTAATGGTACAAATTTGTAGGTGTCTCTTGTCATATTTTTATTTTTTCGTATTCCAACCATAAATCTAAAAAATTTAGTTGCCATAAATATTATAACATTCTGTGTTATCTGTTTTGAATTAAAGGCTCCAATTGTTAAAAAAGTTTCGCTGCAAATCATATTTGGTTCACCTATTTCAGCCTTGCCTATAATTCTCGCAGGAATAGGATTGCCTATTTGTCCTGCAGCTCCATCAGCTTTTGAAACAAAAACTTTCCACTCATTTACTAAGTTATCATTTTTTATTGTGATAGATTTATTTGATAAAAATTTAATTCCTCTTTTATTGTCAAAACGCCCTAATATTTTATAAGTATCTGGCTTAGAATTTTCAATACATTTATCCAATATTTCATTACTAATACCAAAAGGATTTCTTGGTAAAACATATTTTTCAAAAGAATTTTCTTCTGTTAAAACAATTTTGTTTAAAATTGAAACTATCGTAACATCACGTATAAGAATATCTGTGCTATTTTTATTTAAGAACATTTCCGCACAAGAGACACTTTTATCAATTAAATGAGAATATATTTTACACTTTCCTTCCGTATTTAAGTCCCATAAAAAGTAGCAAATACCACCTTCAATTTGGACAGAAGGAAAACAATCACTTGAATCTAAATAATCATGTAGAATTTTAATATGTTTATCGTTTAGCATGTTTTCTCTAAAATTATTTAATCCTTTTCCCCCAGTCATCCAACGAGATGGCATAATCATTGATAAATAAATAGGTTCAAGTTTTTTTGCTATTTCTACAAATGTATTATAAACAGGTAAAGCGCTTGAGCCATGTCCTCCATCAATTACATTATATGGCGGGTTTCCGACGATTGCGTCAAATTTCATAAGGCTCTCCTTTTTATTCCAGTATTTGCCGCCATTCACTTTGTCAATAAAGGCTTGGCTTTTGTTTTTAAGTTGATTTACTAAATCTTCAAAATAGAGGGCGTTAATTGGTGCGTTAGTAAATCCTGCGAGGGTGCGTTTTGTGATGCTTTTTGCCATAGGGGTTTTGCAAATAACGTAAATATTTTCAGCAAGCACTTTATGCCAAAGATGCATTTGCATTTCTTTTGTGGGATTTATTCCAATTTCGAGCTTTTCTCTTTGTTTATAAATACTGTACGCACAATACAATGGATACAATCCGCTTTTTGAATTTATTTCTAAAATTTTGCTCGTTTTTTTGTATACGTTTTGAGTAATTCCTGCGTGCTCTACAAAGCGTGGCGTTTCAAGGGTGGTGGTGTACTCGTTGTCATAAAAGTTCCATCCGCCAAGGCAGTCGCTTAGGTGACGGTTGACGACTTTCCACGGGGTTAAAACGGTTTCTTTGTCGGGGTTTCGGAAGGTGCTAAAAATATTGCTTATGCGATGAATGCGCTCTTCTATGCTCAAATGGTCTGCAGCTTTTGCCATTTCTCGTATGCGTTTGCCTGCTGCTCTAAAAATATCAGGATCGTAATATTTTTTGAATGATTCAAAAGTTTCTTTGCTTACGCCTTTTGGCATAAATTCATTCCATGACTGATCATCAATTTTTTTGGCAAAGGTGTCGATAGTTAATTCTTCTTCGGTCTGTGCATCAGAATTTTTAAAATTTAATTCTTGCGAAAGTTCTGCTCCGTAAATGAGTAAAGGCATACGGATTGAGATTCCGCGTAAAATTGAAATTGCGGCGTCTCGGTTCTTTTTTGCTTTTTCCTGCTTTTCGAGTAAGGCTTTTTGCTCCTCGGTTAGTTCAATGGTGGGATTTTCTCGTTTTTCGTTTTGAATGTTTCTAAGCTGTTCAAACTCTTGTTCGTTCAATCCTTGATTATTAATAATGATTTCATTAGTTTTTGCCATTGATTTGGTTGTGCCAATGACTTTTTTAAGTGATTCAAATTCTTGTAAGTCGATATTATCAAGTTGCATTAATTTATCGCTATACAAATAGCTGTCTTCAAATCCATTATTGATAACGCGCTCAACATACACTTTTTTGAGTTGCTCAAGCATGCTGGGGGCATCGTACGATATCATTTTTGATCCGTTAAACCCAAGTATAGGACAAAAGTTAATAAAGTTTTCAAGAACGATGCGGTCATCTTCGGTGGTTTTGCCTGCTTTGCTACTAATCCTTGCAGCCTCTGCAATAACTTTAAGGGTGCGATCAGGGGCAAAATCAAAAACAAAGCATTCTTTTTTTATTGCTCCATTGATTGTTGCGGGGGTTTGTACTCTAAAAATGGTTTGCATGTAGGCACTGGCTGCGGTGTTGTAGCTTCCTGCAAGCATAAAACATGCGGTCCATGCTTTTACACTCACGCCCGTGGTAAGTCGTCCACAGCTAAGGGTGATGGTGTATGTTTCGTTAGGTTTGTCTGTTATAGCTTTTTCTACCGCTCCTAAGGCGTCAGTTGAGTCAACTTCTTCATCGCCATCTCCTGCAACATTTACAATTTCAAACAAACCAAAAACGGGATGCTTCTGCAAAAGATTACTTAATGCCTTTGCTTCTTTTACACCTGGAATCATCCAAAGGGAGTGCCTAAAATTATCTCTATATTCTTCTGTTGAAAATGGATAGTTGCTTTCTGCGTCATCTTTTACCAGCATGTCTAAAAATTGTTTAATATGCATTTCGTGAATAAAATTGCCTTTTTCATCAACTCTAAAAAATTCCTTAAAGTTAAAAGCAATATCGGTGTCTGCATAATCTGCAAAAAGTTTGCCCAAATGGTACGTAAAAATATTCATGCGTGGTAAGCATTCATACGGATTTGGATCGCCAAAATGGAGCATATCCCAATCATTTTTTGCCTGCTGTTCCATTACGTAATCCCACGTAAAAATCTCATCTTCTTTAAAATCATCCATAAGATTAAAGGGTGTACCAGAAAGATGAAGAATTCGCGTGTTTTCTTTTATACATCGATCAAATACTTTTATTCCAAGATCTGTTTTTGTCCCTTCATGAGCTTCATCAATAATGATTAAATCCCAGTCTATGTTGAGAACGTCTTCATTTTTGTTGAACTTTCCGCCAACAATTTCGGATCCTCGTATATCTTGAATGGATGCAAAGTAAATATAACTTTGGTTATTGACTAGCACCTAAAAAATAAATAAGGTGTAAGTAGATGAAATTCAGTAGATTAAGTACATATAAAGTCAATAAAATAGTTTTATGTTTTAGTGAGGATATTACCGCAACGGCTGCAGCAAAAATTGTGAA
>JBOFTD010000311.1:0-1273 GCA_051651885.1 Treponemataceae bacterium | reverse complement strand
TGAAAATGAAAAATGCAGTTCAAACTGCAATTTGCGAATTGCTTGAAGCGGTTGGGATTGATAATACAACAACGCATACTGAAATAAAAATTGCAAAAGATGAAATATATTTAATTGAATTAAATGCTCGATCTGGTGGAGACCATATCGCATATCCATTAACCGAATTGAGTACTGGCTATCCCTATATACAGGGTGCTATCAACATCGCATTAGATAGTTTTTTAATGCCAAAATCGGAATCGTTTGATGAAAACAATTGTGGAATTTTGTTTATATCGAAACAAACACAGGATCTTAAAGCTATTTTTGATGAGTGTGAAAATTATACTTGGTTATATAAAAAAATAAAGTTACCGATGATTTGGTTGAAATCATAAACAATCAAGCATTTGATACAAATTATTTTATTTTCAAATCTAAGAATGAGATACCTCAAGAAATAAAGCCATATTTGATGCACCATTAATTATTGGATTAAATGAGAGGAGCGTTGCGTATTATGACTTTGAAGGTTTACATGCTTGAGCAAGACAAAGAATGGGACGGTATTGTTAGAACATTTGAAAATTATGACATATACTATCTCTCAGGATACGTAAAAGCCTTTCAAATTAATGGTGATGGTCAACCAGTTCTTATCTATTTTGAAAATAAAACAACACGGGCAATAAATGTCGTTATCAAACGTGATATCGCACATTATGAACCTTTTGAGACAGTATTAAGTGAAGGACAGTACTTCGATCTTGTGACGCCATATGGATATGGTGGTTTTATAATCGAATGAGATGATATTGAGTCTGTTAATGAAGCCTATACAAGCTACTGTATTTCAGAGCATATTATCAGCGAATTTGTCCGATACCATCCGCTGTTACATAATTGGAAAAACACTGCAACAATATATGAGCAGATTCATTTGGGGGATACGGCAACGCTTGATTTGAGTAGCGAAGAAATCATATGGAAAAACATAACCAGTAAAAATCGAAATATGATTAGAAAGGCTCAAAAAAATGGACTAAAAACCTATTTGTGCCGTACACCGGATATCATTGCTCCTTTTGAGGCAATTTACAACCAAACCATGAATAAAGACCAGGCGGATACATATTATTATTTCGAGACTCCGTTTTATAAAAGCATTCTTAACGATTTAAAAGATAATGCAATGTGGTTTTATACAGAAAAAGACGATGAAATAGCAGCGATTGCTATTATTCTATTCTGTAATGGCAATATTCATTATCATTTATCAGCATCAAGAAGA
>JBOFTD010000310.1:0-1819 GCA_051651885.1 Treponemataceae bacterium | reverse complement strand
TCGATGTTTTGCAATTACAGCGACTTTTAGTTGTACTGAGATATTTCAGGAGTGATATGATATCGCAGTTATAAATGTCATAAATGAGTCTTGTTGAAGGTGGTTCTTTAGTCCATATGAATAAGTCAGATAATATCCTTACACGAAATAAAGAGTGAAAAAATCACCTGAAAGATAATATTCGCGTATAAAAATAACAATAAATTATTACTTGAATGATAATTTATTGTTATTTTTAATAAATTAAGCAAAGAAAAAGCTTTTGTTAAGTTTTTTTGTTGTAAAAAGGCTATTATTGAAAACAAGGGAGGTGAAGAATATGGAATTAAAAAAATTAGAACATTATGATGAAGTTTTTGGAGGAGAACAATATGCAACAAAATCGGATAATTAATGCAATCATCGCTAACAATGCTATATTTAAGTTTGGCGATGCTTTTTTTTATATTGGAATTTTATGGGCGATGTTAGGGAGTGGAGCTGAAGGCTTGATTTATGTTGGAATAATCGGCTTTTTAGAAGCAAGTGTTAATTTTTTACAGATCCCTTTTAGTACCTTGATTGAAAAAAATGAAAAGAAGCGAATTTTTTTAGTTGTAACCCTCACAAGAATAATGACGGTGTTACTAACAATTGGACTATTTTTCATTAATGCCCCCTTCTATCTAATTGCAATCTGTTATTTTTTCCATGAAATTACTTCAGCATTGATCTCAGCAAACAATCAAGCCTATACACCGCAAGTTTTAACGGCGGAAAACTATAAAATTTTCCAAATTAAAGCTTCAGTTGTCCAACAAGTAATTGCAGTAGTGTCTTTGCTACTTGCTGGAGCGCTCTATATTGTTATCGGTATTTATGGAATGCTTGCAGTTGAATTCACAGTAGTTAGTATCTTTTTGCTGATTACATTGATGAGTTATCCAAAACTTGCAGCTAATGCCAAAACAGGTGAGCAAAAGCATCTTGTGATGTTAAAAGAAGGATTTAACTATGTGATGCAAAAACAACAATTATTAACAATCATTGCGATTGGGATGATTTGTAATTCATTATTTGCGCCAATTTTACAAATTATTATTCCCAAAATTTGGTTGATTGAAAATTCAAGTAATGCAAGCATTTACACATCATTATCAAATGTCCTCATTTTAGCCGGAATGGCAGTGATGAGTTTGGTTTTAATCAAAAATGAAAAACTGCGAAATAAAAACCAGTGGTTTATCACGGGGGGATTATTATTAGCAATTCCATTTTTACTCGGATT
Source organism: Treponemataceae bacterium (assembly GCA_051651885.1). Classification (GTDB taxonomy): domain Bacteria; phylum Spirochaetota; class Spirochaetia; order Treponematales; family Treponemataceae; genus JBOFSR01. The sequence continues at coordinate 552 of JBOFTD010000310.1, read as the reverse complement.
AATCCAAGCGATTCCAAATGTAATTTTTGTAACAGCCTTAATTTTTGGGGCGGGAACAACGCTGATTAATAATGCTGTCACGTTTTTATTTGTTGAACATACAGAAAATGAATATTTAGCAAGAGTTGGTGCGATTTTATCAACGTGCGTACAAGGAAGTGTTGCTATTTCAATTCCCCTTGCTGCAATTATTGTTAATAGTACGAGCTATCAACTTTATGTTTTCATTGTTGCAGTAATCTTTTTCGTGATTGCTTTAGGGAATCAATTGTTTTTAAAATCGAATTCAACTGAAAAATTAAATGAATGTACACAGGAAGTATAATATGAAAATAAATAAAAAAAGCGACTCTATTAAAGAGTCGCTTTTGTCTTGCTTAAACAACAAAGTGTGTGTAGTGTCATGTTGCTTAAGTTTGACTTTGGTAAGAAAAAAGCTCCAGGTGGAGCTTTTTTCGCGAGGAGCAACCGCTAAAGATTAACGGTTGTAGAATTCTACGATTAATTGCTCATCGATTTGTTGGTTTAACTCAGAACGCTCTGCTAAACGCA
>JBOFTD010000309.1:0-2559 GCA_051651885.1 Treponemataceae bacterium | reverse complement strand
AAAAGCCTTTCCGCGTATAAAGCTTCCATTCATCAGGAGTTGTCTTTTTCCTTCAGGATAAATTGTTTCGTAGTCATAAAATTTTTTTCCCACTGCATATAATTGATTATTCATTTCTCGAAGCTGATCATATAAAATTGATTCTGCTTCAACACCGTTTATCGTAACACTTGTTTTATAAGGCGGGCTATCAATATTATGCTCAAAAAAGAGAGTGTATTGTCCTGCGGGAATTGAACGTGTTTGTGCAAGTTCAAATACGGTTCCTGATCGATTGATTAACACTAAGCCACGCATATTAGGAAAACCTACCAAAGGAAGGCTTGGATACAAAGGGAGCGGATTTAAGACAACTTTATTTCGATTGTCCAAAATTTGATGCTCTAATCCCATTTTAGTAGAGCTGCTTGATTTTTGCCATCCTGAATTTCCGCTAGCCCCAATTGCCATTCGTTGCTCAACTAAATCTACTGTTTTTTCAAGATAAACTTCTTCTAAATTGCCATAAACAGTGATAATATCATTTGCATTAATAGTAATAACGGTGTTGCCTAAGGGTGAGTCAAACCAACCAACACTCGGAGATTCGCTGATACTTACTAAGTATTCACCGGTATTTGAGGCATACACTTGATCTGATGAAGCAAAACCAATCCCTGTAGAAAAGGTATCTGAGCGCGGTTGTCCAAAGAAAAAAGAAAAATCACTCATTGCTGTTATTGATTGTGGCCATTCAAACGCACAAAGCAATGTTACGCCGTTTATAATGGCACTGATTAAATAAATTTTTTTCATAGTTACCTTCTTTTTAAGTATACGCTTGAAATACTATCATCTCGCCCAATGAAGAGCGTATTTTTTCCTGCTAAGATAAATGCATCTTGTGCGGCAAAAGAAAAACTCCCTAAAAGATTATGATCTTTTTCCAGTATTGAAACAGTATATCCCTCCGGTTTTTTTGATAGGATGCAGGTAAAATTAGTTCCGTCAATTTCTTCCATGGCAAGAATTTTTCCCTTTATTTCAATTTGCGATAGTTTAAATGTTTTAGTATCAAACACACCAAGCCCCTGACTGTTGTTAAAAAAAACTGTCGTTCCTGCTTTGTTAAATTTTACAAAGGTTTGTTCTTTTAAATTGTTTGGTAAATATTGGTGATGTATTATTTTTGTTTGATTTTCTGAAAATTGAAACACAATAAATCGTTGCTTGTTAATGCCAGAAACACTTGCTGCAAGCTGTTTGTTTTCGGCAAGTGCTGCTCCAAGAATCACTTCGTGAGAACTTCCACCCGGATAAAATGATGAAATCTCTTTTCCTTCAGGGTTTAGGCAAACAATCTTTCCATCAGCAGAGCCTAAAATTGCTCCTTGTTTTGATGAATTAAATGCAATAAGAGGAGAAAATCCTTCATAGGACCATTTTTTTTGTCCTGCACTGTCATATTCTGTAACTGCATTGCCTCCCGGTGGAAAAACATAGTAGCGATTGTCTTGAAAAAAAGGAAATCCATCAACCGTAATTTTTGCGATGCTTTGCTCAAAGCGATTTTTGATATCAAACTCGTCATTGTTTATAGCGTATGTTGCCCATGATGAGGATGAAATCGTTGCACGAAAAGGAAAGTTTTTCAAAAAAAGCAAATCGCCATTTTGAGAAAAATAGCCGAGAGTATTTTTTAAGCGAAAATGAAAAATTTCATCTTCAGATGTCGATTCAAGCAAATCGATATTTGCCTCTTCTGAATTAAGTGAGATCGTCCATTGGGGTTCTAAAAACAATTCAGAGCTGAGTGATTTTACACCCAAAAAGGTGTAAAGAATACAAAAAATTACTCCTGTGACAATAAATATAACTAAATTTCCTTTTAACTTCATGCATTTCATGCTATAATACAAGGCGATTACTGTCAATATAGTGATAAATTTATTATACGAGGTTTTTATGAAAAATGAAGACTTATTCAAAATAGCGTTCGATATTGCACCATCTGCTTACGCACCGTATTCACAGTTTCCTGTGGGAGCGGCAATTCTTTTATCAGATGGCAAAGTGATTACAGGGGTCAATATTGAAAACAGATCTTTTGGATTAACAAATTGTGCAGAGCGAACGGCTCTTTTTACGGCAGTCGCTCAAGGACATACCGATTTTCGCTGTATTGCGATTGCAACCCCTGCAGCCGATTATCCGGTGAGCCCTTGTGGAGCATGTCGGCAGGTGCTTTCTGAGTTTATGAAGCCAGATGTTACGGTTATTTTTGGGCAAAATTGGGCATCTCATATTGAAACAACGCTTAAGGAATTATATCCGTATGATGCATTGCACGAGCTAAAAAAATAGCAGATTGTCATAAACTACGGCTTGGCGTCCCCCTCTTATATACTAGGGGTGGTTTTGGTTGGCGCTTTGGGGGCGGTGGCGGTGTTTTGGCTGGGGGGTGGCAGGAAGGCTTTGGTGTTTTAATTGTAGGAATGAGGAGGGATGAGTGGAAACTTTTATTGGTGAGCTAAAAAACTCGGTGGCGCGCGTTGATGCGGCGAATAAGATTGCAGGCGC
>JBOFTD010000308.1:0-16377 GCA_051651885.1 Treponemataceae bacterium | reverse complement strand
CGACTTTTTTAATTCATATCTCAACATTGTGGCTAAATTTTTTGTAGCAAACTGGGGAATATTAATAGTACGCTTAATATTTGAAACAACTGATTCAATTTTTGCTACTATATTTTCATTTGATAAATTATCAATAGTTTTTGTAATTATATAGATATTAAAACCCAAAATTACCATTATAGATGCAATAGTAATTAAAACAACAGGAACTAAAATTTTTACGGCAATACCAATTTTTTTCACTGTAACTCCTAAAACCCGAATTAATTTATTGTAACACAAAATATAAAAATATGTCAACATTGAAACATTTATTAGAATTATTAGCGTAAATTGCTAAAATTTCACGTCTTATCCAGAATTATGAGAAAAATATTTTGACTTCTCTTGCCGTTTTTTTTTTCAATTAGTATATTTTAACTATGCAATATCAAGATGAAAAAAACACCCCACAAGAAAATGCGAATACAGAATCGAGCGAGATTTTAGAAAACCAATTTGATGTTGAAATGTCGTCAGAGTCATCCGATTTAGATGACTCTCCAAACTCAAAAAAAGATGATGATGACGTTGAAACCGACGATTCAGTTGAGTCGGCAGAAATTCCTAATGATCCGCCTGAATCTTGCGAGCAAACAGCAAATGATGACATTGAAAAAAAATATGCAGAGCTAAAAAATGCGTATCTTTTGAAAGCAGCTGATTTTGATAATTATCGCAAACGCATGATTAAAGAAAAGCAAGAAGCTTTTGATTATGCAAATACGGCAATTCTAACTGATTTGATCACAATTCTTGATGATTTTGACCGAGGATTAGTCGCCGCAAACGATGCACAAGAAGTAAAAAGCGTCGTAGAAGGCATTCACATGATCAATAAGCAAATGTATGGCGTGCTAGAATCAAAATATAATCTTGCAGCCTACGGAGAAGTGGGCGATGCCTTTGATCCGAACATCCACGAAGCACTTTCGAGTACTCCTGCTGATGTTGAAGAGCCGATTTGTGCAGAAATTTACCTAAAAGGCTATAAGCTCAAAGAAAGAGTTATTAGACCTGCAAAAGTTATGGTAAATATGCCACAATAAATAAATTTATGTAATTCTAGTGATTTATTTTAAAATAATCACGTAAACTATAATTAATGGAGAATATTATGGGAAAAATAATTGGAATTGACTTGGGAACAACAAATTCTTGTGTGTCTGTAATGGAAGGCGGAGAGCCAATTGTAATTCAAAACTCTGAAGGCGGAAGAACAACTCCTTCAATCGTTGGATTTACCTCAAAGGGAGAGCGTGTTGTTGGTGCTCCTGCAAAAAATCAAATGATTACAAATCCAGAAAATACTGTTTATTCAATTAAACGATTTATTGGACACCGTTATGGCGAATTGACTGGCGAAGCAAAACTTGTGCCATATCATGTTGAAGCTTATGGCAACGAAGATATTCGTGTAAAAATTGAAGATAAAATGTATTCACCACAAGAAATTTCTGCATTCATTTTACAAAAAATGAAAAAAACAGCAGAAGATTATCTTGGAGAAACTGTAACTGAGGCGGTAATAACTGTTCCAGCGTATTTTAATGATGCACAACGGCAAGCAACAAAGGACGCAGGAAAAATTGCAGGCCTTGAAGTTAAACGTATTATTAACGAACCAACAGCTGCTTCTTTAGCTTATGGATTTAAACAAGATTCAACCAAAGAAAAAATTATTGCGGTTTACGATCTTGGTGGCGGTACCTTTGATATTTCAATCCTTGAATTAGGCGATGGTGTTTTTGAAGTAAAATCAACCAATGGCGATACGCACCTTGGCGGCGATGACTTTGATAGAAAAATTATCAATTGGCTTGTTGATGAGTTTAAAGCTGATACAGGAATAGATCTTTCACAAGATAGAATGGCATTGCAACGTTTGCGTGAAGCTGCAGAAAAGGCAAAAATTGAACTTTCAAATGTGGCAACAGCAGAAATTAATCTTCCGTTTGTTACCGCTGACGCTTCAGGGCCAAAGCATCTTCAAAAATCACTGAGCAGATCAAAATTTGAGCAGATGGTTGATGATTTACTTGAGAGAACAAAAGAGCCTTGTCGTAAGGCCATTGCAGATGCGGGAATTTCTATTGATAAAATTGATGAAGTCATTTTGGTTGGTGGATCAACTCGTATGCCAAAAGTGCAAGAAATTGTAAAATCTCTTTTTGGCAAAGAAGGTTCAAAGGGCGTAAACCCCGATGAAGCAGTTGCAGTTGGTGCTGCAATTCAAGGCGGAATTCTTGGTGGTGACGTAAAAGATGTTCTTCTTTTGGATGTTACGCCACTTTCACTGGGAATCGAAACAATGGGAGCTGTTTTTACAAAACTTATTCCACGCAATACGACAATTCCAACACGCAAAAGTCAAATTTTTTCAACGGCTGCAGATGGACAAACAGCGGTATCAATTCATGTTATGCAAGGTGAGCGAGAAATGGCTGCACAAAATCGAACGCTTGGAAAGTTTGATTTGGTCGGGATTCCTTCAGCACCTCGTGGCGTACCACAAATTGAAGTAACTTTTGATATCGACGCAAATGGTATTGTTCATGTTTCAGCTAAAGACTTGGGAACGGGAAAAGAGCAAAATATTCGTATCGAAAGTTCAAGCGGTTTGAGTGAATCTGAAATTGATCGAATGGTAAAAGAAGCCGAAGCAAATGCAGAAACCGATAAAAAAGAGCGGGAAAAAATTGATGCAAAAAATGAGGCTGATTCTTTAATTTATTCTACCGAAAAAAGTATGAATGATTTAGGAGACAAACTTGCAGCAGCAGAAAAGCAAAAAATTACGGATTCAATTGCAAGTTTGAAGCAATCACTTGAAACCGATAATGTTGAAGAGATTAAGACCAAAACGGAAGAGTTAAAGCAAGCTTCTTACAAAATTGCAGAAGAGTTGTATAAACAAAACCCACAAGCTGGAGCTGCGGGATCAGATCCAACAGGACAAGCTGGAACTGACGGAGGCAATAGCAATAAGCCAGATGCCGATGATGCAGACTACGAAGTTGTGGACGATCAAAAATAATTAAATAAAAAACTCCCTACGGGGAGTTTTTTATTTAACAACAAATTGTAATATTGCAGGCAATAATAAAACTACAAAAAATATAAAATTGATTTCACAACACTGTTAAAAGTAGCCAAAGTTTTTCCTGTGAAGTAATCCGTTTTCATGAAAGAGGAGTTTAAAAAGAAAAGAATTCCTGTATACCAGTAGTAAAAGTATTCCATCCCTGCTTAACCTTTTCTCCCACCCATTTAACACCTTCAACAACTTTCTCTTTTACCGTGTGAATACCTTTTGTAATAGCTTTTCCTGCTTCTGTTCCCAAAGCTTTACCAGCAATAGCACCAACAAATCCTCCCACAGAAGATCCTAAAACCCCAAAAGCAGCACCGATCATGCCACCTATCTTTGCACCTACTGTCATGCCAGCATGTTCTACGGTGGTACTGGCAACACATGCAGAAGTTTGAGCAACACCTTCACACGCCTCCTCAACAGTAAGGGTGCCATTTCCAAATTTCTTAAAAACTCGCGTACATTCAACTGCAACACAAGCTATAGCAGCTGAAGCTGGCTCAGCAAAATCTTTTTGTATAATAGAAGGAAAAAAATCTTTTTCGTAACCGACATTTATTGCACTTGCAATTGTTGTTTTTAGGTTGTAATCATTTTTCGCATCAAGCAAATCTTCATAGATATCAGCAGCAGAAAAATCTGTATCAGTCATATTTTTTTGAACAAAATCAAAAGCCTCACTCGTAAAAAGCGTGCCAAAAGAGCTATTTTCGCTCACTTTTTCTGCAATTTTTGTAGAAAATTCTTTTGCTTTATATTCATTCCAATTTTTTGTATCTAAGTCCTCGCTCTTCTCTGGCTCTATATCAAGTATTTTTTTATACTCTTTATTTTGCCCATCAAATGCATTATAAATATTGGAATAATATTCTGCGGATTGCTCATCAGTAAGCTCTTGAGTCTGTTTTTTTAATTCGGACGCTAACCAGCTTTCTTTGCTTCGTCCGCTCTCAATAGCCTTTTGGAGCGAGATTTTTTTTTCTTCATTTAATTTAATAAAACTTACTATTTCAGAAATAATCGATTCTATTTCTTTTTGATTTTTTTGCGGCAGACTTTCTTGCATTTTTTGTGGCAACCAATTTTCAAGAGGCTCTTCCCTGTTTTTGATAAAAGTTTTAATAAAATCTACTAAAAGAGGTTTTATCTCTTTTAAATTATTCTCCATTGGTTCATTAGGCATTTTTTGCTCCTTATTTACTTGCTTTTTTAATATCGATTTTTTCAATTTGTTTTTTCATAACATCAATTTTATCTTTAAGACTTTGCGAAATAGATTTCGTATCTTTAATGCTTTCGAGTAAATCCTCAGTAGTAATTATTTTTTTGTTATCAAGAAAAGCTTTTTCAATCGTTTCTTTTATGACGGATTCTATATCTGCACCATTAAATCCTTCAGTTTTTTTTGCAAGGGTTACAAAATCTATTTTATCATGAAGCTTTTTTCGCTTTTTCAAATGAATTTCAAAAATTTTTGTTCGCTCATTTTCATTCGGAAAATCAACAAAAAAAAGTTCATCAAAACGCCCTTTTCTCAAAAATTCAGGGGGAAGGTTTGAAATATTATTTGCGGTCGGTATAATAAAAACAGTGCTCGTCTTTTCTTGCATCCATGTTAAAAAGTGTCCAAAAAGTCTTGTCGTAACATCACTTCCACCACCTGATCCGCCATTAATACCAGAAAAAGCTTTTTCAATTTCATCAATCCACAAAACACAAGGACTTATTGATTCCGCTAACAGCAATGCCCTGTGCATATTATTTTCTGACTCCCCAACGTATTTTCCAAGAAGTCTTCCCACATCAAGCCGTATTAAGGGAACTTCAAATAAACTTGCCGTTATTTGTGCCGTAAGACTTTTTCCACATCCGGGCATGCCTATAATCATCACGCCATTGGGAATGTCTACCCCAAATTTAATTGCTTTATCAAGTTGTTTAAAAATTTGAGCTTTTCTTTGAAGCCACTCCTTTAAGTTTTCTAATCCGCCAATATTTTCAAAAGTTTCTGTAACCATTATCAATTCAAGCATTCCAGATTTTTTTATCAGCTGCTCTTTTTCTTTCAAAATAAGTTTTTTATTTTCTTTGGTAATTCTTCCCGTAGTCGCTTCTGCTAAGTTAAGAATTTGGCGAATTTGAAATTCGTTGACTCCACGAAAAGATAATGCTAGCTCTTCTATCAAAGATTCATTTTCGCTCTCATCATCAATAAATTCTTGAATTACTTCAATAATTTCGTCTTCAGTGGGAAGCGGAATATCAAAAAGCGTAATATAATTTTCTAGTTCACGCGGAATTACCACCGTATCAGAGACAATAAATACCGTTTGATGATAATCTCCTTTTTTGTTAAGATGATTTTCTGCCATTCGTTTAAGATATGCAATTACCGCAGGATTTTGCAATTCGTGATGAATATCTTTGAGAACTAAAAATATCTCATGCTCAAACCCTTCATCAAATTGGCAGGCTAAAAAATCCTCAAGCGTATATTTTTTCATGGGAGACTTTGTCTCAAATTGAATTGCTCCAAATGCATTGTTAAATTCAATAATTTTTTCGGTGATTTGCACCTTTTTAATAATTTCATCAACCACAACAAAATCAAAATGATTAATGTAAATAATTGGATGTAGGGCTGAAACGTATGATTGCAATTTTTTTATACTATCTTTTTTCATAACACTTCCATGTAAACAAGTTGTTCATTGATGGTATAACTATTATATTCAATTCCATCCACGATTGGAAAGCAGGTATCTCTTTGCTCAGATAAATTTTCTCCTACTGAGCGAACTCGGTAAAAATAAGTATAAAAACAACTTAATTTTTTATCAGAGAGTCCTAAAATTAAATATTTTTTTCCTTTTGGCTCAATTTCTATGTAGGATCCTCGCGTTGAATTGCATGAATAGGTTTTAATTCTTGTTGGTAATAACTCTTGTAAAAGTTTTAAGTTTATGTTGTCGCCTAAAGCTTGATATAACTCTGCCTCTTGGTTTGACAGACTACGAGAATTCCTAAAAGGAAAATAACTAAAGGATGTGCCTACTGATAACTCATCAATTTCGAAGAGTTGTCTAAACGAGTCATTTAATAACAAAGCGGGTATAACAAGCGGGCAAGTTCTTATTTTTTCAATCACGGGAAGAGAGTCCAATTTAATCGTATAAGGAAACTTTGCTACTAACTCATCGATAAGTGCAGTAATTTTTTCAAAATCTCTTATGTCGGGCGTTATCGTATTACAAAGATTTTCATAGCTGGTCTTTATATGTTGGATTATATCTGCATCCGTAAGTTTTTTTAGCTCAATAAAATCGCTAAGCGAAAGATTTTCCGTATCAACAAAATCATCAAGAGTAAGATTTTTCATAAGAGCGCTAATCTGCAACTTATCATCTTGAATTTGATTTTTTAAATTTTGCTGATTGTCAAATTTTTCTAACAAAGCAAGCACACTATCAATTTCTTGATCGGTAGTTTCAACTTCAAATATACGAATTAAATCTTTTGCAATATCTTTTTTGTTTGTGCTTGTTAGCTCTTCAAGCTTTTTACGATGCTCATGATATCCCCACACATCAAGCCATTTTTTGAGCCGATTATCTTTATCGTGATAATAATTTAAAACCGTTTCAATACAAAAGTTATTTTGCAACTCTTCAATCGTTCGTATTTGCTCGTCTCCACAATACAAAGGAAACTTAATATTTTTTGCCATGCATACACATCCTTATTCATTACATTATTTGCTAAAAACTCAATATATATTAGCAAAATTATATCCCTTTGTCAGGACAAAAAATGTCTTTTTTTATAACACTTCCATATAGACAAGTTGATCATTGATAGTATAACTATTATATTCAATTCCATCCACGATTGGAAAAGAGTTACGGGGATAATTTAGTTTAAGGGGGTGAGTGTGCGTTTTAAAACTTTCCATCACTATTTCTTCGGCTTTTTTTAATTATAAACTTTTAGTTTTATATATTAGCTAAATCTTGTAATACTTGTTGTACATTTAAGTATTTTGCATCATATATTTTACTTGCGTATCTAGTAACGAGACTTGTCCAATCTGCAATTTTTGTTTTCTCGCTCGTCTTACTTCCCCAATACTCAGAAAGTTCAATTGCAGAAATATTCATAATTGTCTCAAATACACTAAACCAATTACTAAATAGATTTAAAAGTATTCTAGGGACATTTTCATACATTCTTCCACCAATCATACAGTCTCGTTGTCCACCTGCTGTAAACAAATCTCGCACATTTGGACAGACAACAGCCTCACGCGTAACCAACCAAATGGCTAATCGTCCAAATTTGTCATTTCCGTTACCAAAAAGTTCAGGAAAATATGCCATAGCACGAATTTTAAGGTCTTGTTTTTCATTAGCCGAGAGATTATTCCAAATTTTGATAACAATATTACTTGCACGATTACTACTATCTGCGTCCATCCACCAAAGTTCTTCACCTGGGTTTAGTTTACTTTTGTAATAGTCAACAATTGGTCGTATAGGATTCTCCTTTTTGCGCAAAGTGTCATAAGGTATATTGATTTTGTCGAATATAGTTTTGCCTTGCTCTAAATTCATGTCAATCAAATAGCGTGGAGAGTGTGTAACGACAACTTCTGACAAAACTTCTTCGTATGGGCGACAGCGAAATTCAACTGGACTCGCCAACTTAGCAAATAGCATAAAAATACGTTCTACATCATCTGCCCTCGTGCTTTCCATGACGCTGTTACCGGTTGTTTTCCAATGATTTTGTGTCGTGGTTTTTACTTCTATGCCGTAAAATTTTTTAGCAACAATATCAGGAAATTTTTGTCCTCCAATTAATTCTATTGAATTTTCAAATGGAGTATTAGCAGCCATTGTACTCATTACATCTCTCACAAATGGCTCTAAATTTCGTCCTGAAAGTGCAGAGACTTTCTTAGCAGATTTTTTAGCGTGGAGATTTAACTCATTTAGAGTTGAGCATAACAAAGATTTAAATTCATTTCTGTGTGGTTCTGAATTTACTGAAACTATCATTTTATTCCCCAAAATATAAGTTCCACACTTGCTCAATTCTTTTTGCTAAGTTATAAGCCAAAAGTGGTGGAACTGCATTACCAATAATTTTATAGGCTTGTGAAGGACTAACTAAAAATGAGCCTTTTCTTCCGTTCTTGTTTTCTATGACAAAATCGTAATCAGGCGGAAAAGTTTGTATTAAGGCACATTCTCTGATTGTTAATCTTCTTTCTTTTAATCCTTTTTTTAATTCCGTGGTTAGTTGACCTCCGTTTTCTGCTGAAAGGCGTCTAAACTCAATATTTCCATGGTGTTCTGACCTAATTGTAGGTGAAACACTCGCTAATTTTATTTCTGTTTGTCCTTGACAATGTTTACCCATATATTTTGCCTTTGAGTAAAATTTTTGCGACAAATCTTCTGTCTTATCTGGCTCTTCTAAATGTTTAAATACATCTTTCAGTTGAACGAAATGTTTTAAATTTTCGCCTTGAATTGTATATCCGTGTGTTGGGCTAGGGTATGGATTATATGATTCTGAAATTTTCTTTTTAGTTAATTCGACCAAGGCTTTTTTACAGAGTGCAGATTTCTTAATACCAATAAAAATAACCCTTTCACGTGACTGCGGAACTCCAAAATTGGCAGAGTGTAAAACTTGTGGGGTTAAAACTATGTAGCCGTTTCCGTTTGCAGACGAAAAGTCTTTTTGGATAATTGATTTCACATCACCAAGATTGACTAAGCCTTTTACATTTTCAGCAATAAAGATTTTAGGTTGTGTAATCTCAATTACTTCTTTCATCCACATATAAAGTTGCCCACGTGTTTCAACCGAAGCAGTACTTTCGCTGATTAATTCGCCCTTATGATTTTTATGGGAGTTGAATCCATTTCTTTTTCCTGCAACACTAAAATCTTGACAGGGGAAACCGCCTGTTACAACATCTATGTTTGCTGGAAATACATTTACGCCACTTCTGTACATTTTCACTAAGTCTACAATGCTTTCGTGAATGAAATTCTTTGGATTATGTCCTCTTTTTGAAAAATAGTTTACCCAAGCGTTTTTTGCATCTGGCAAAATATCGTTTGCAAAAATCGTTTTAAACCTAGTTGTTTTTAATTGGACAAAGTTGTTTTTTAACTTTTGGTCTATAAAATATGGTGTTAATTCTTCATTTATTGAAGAACTCAGAACCGAAAATCCACCCTCAAACCCCAAATCCATTCCACCACAACCCGAAAAGAGAGAAAGTACATTTAAAGTTTCTCTGTCCTTTTCAATCGGTTGAGATTGTTCCGTTCTTCGATATAAAAAAGTCAAGAGAGGTTCTTTTACAACATTTTCTATCTCAATCATTTTCATACTTTAGTAAGTTGTTTGATTACTTTGTAACGATTCGTTCTTTTAGCCCCAAAGCGAACGATGGATGGGAGCCATCTAAGCTTGCTTGTTGCACTATTCTGCTCAACTGACGAGAAAATGATTGCTAATGGATGTTCTTTTATGCCCTGGTGGAGGTCACAATTTATATTAAATTTGTTCATATTTCCCCCCTTTTTAAAATGTTTCTCACCTTACCACAATTTTTTTGAGCTGTCAACGAAGAGAAAAAAAAGAGTCCAGGAATAGTGTAGTATTTTACAAAGAAAATAAAAACATTATAAAAGCTGAGTACACAGCATAAATACGCTAAAAGTCTTCATAAACCATCTTGTAGAACTTGCCGTTCAATGCTAAAATACACATCAAATTATGGATAGTATTTTAGGTTTCAACGAACAGTTTTTTTCACATCCAATTCGTGACCCGCTATGGAAACATATTTACCTGCATCCAACCCTAATTACAATTTGTAATACACCATCTTTTCTGCGACTTTCGCATATAAAACAATTAGGCCCAACAAATTTAGTGTATCCGGGGGCAACTCACACACGAGCACTTCATTCTTTTGGCGTTTTTCATTTAGCAAAAAAACTTTTACATCATTTATCACAAAAAGGTGCTTCAGAATGGATTTCAAAAACGGGCATTTGCTCTTTTTTTGCGGCAGCTCTCTTGCATGATTTGGGACATTTTCCTTTTACGCATTCACTTAAAGAACTACCGCTCAAAGATCACGAAGTATTAACGGGCGAACTTCTTTTACCCGATCCCATTAAAACACTTTTAAATCAATTTGGTGCAAGTCCAGAGCAAACCGCGAGCATCATCGACCACAATATTCCAACAAGCGATGAAGAAACACTTTTTTATCGCAAACTACTTTCGGGCGTTCTCGATCCTGACAAGCTCGACTATCTCAACCGTGACGCCTTTTTTTGTGGCGTTCCTTACGGGATTCAAGATACAGACTATATTTTTTCCCAGCTCGTTCCCCATAAAAAAAAGGGAATCTCTCTTGATTCTTCGTCAATTTTGGCAGTCGAAAATTTACTTTTTTCAAAATATATGATGTATCGTTCCGTTTATTGGCATAAATATGTGCGAATCGCAACTGCAATGATGAAAAAAACACTTTTTGCCGCATTAAATCAACATATAATTACCCCAGAGCAATTATACGCGTGCACAGACGAGGATGTTTTAAACTTGCTGAAAAACAAAAATTTTGCGGAGCAGTTTTGTGTAGAATCCTTATACAATCAAAAATTATATCACATTATCAGCGAAGAACCCTTTGACGAAAAAAATCCTGAGCACAAAAAATTAGAAAATTTGACATATCGAACGCAAGCCGAAGAGGAGCTTTCAAAAAAATTAGGGAAAAAACCGTATGAAGTCGTAATTGATATTCCAGAAAAAATTTCTTTTGAGAGTGATTTATGGGTTCATGACGAACAAAAATCTTTTTCCTCCAGCTCAACTGTTTTAAAAAAAGAAACGATTTCATCATTTACCACTATTTTACGAAAAATACGCATTGCCGTATCACCGTAATATAAAAGAATCTGCACCCAAAACGGTTGCGAGGAACTAAATTTTACTAAGAGAAAAAATGGTGACTAAGTTTTCGGCAAGAAAACCTTGCTACACAAAGTGCAACCACTTACGTGAACATGATGTCGATTCGTTTTATGCTCATATAAACTCGAAATTAAAAATCCATCACGCGGAAGCTCTTTTTTACAAACAGGGCAAACTCGTTTTATATGCGTACCCGCCTGAGGATAGCAATAAGGGCAGCCCAAAATCTTGCACTTTGCGTCTTTATTTGCTTGATTTTCATATATTATAGAATGAAGTTTTTCACTCTGACTTAAAACTGATTTGCAAATAGGACATTGCCCTGTAGCTTCACTGTCTGGATGTGAAGAATATCGATGACGAGCATTCTCTGAAAGAAAAAAAGAGCGTTTTTTTAAGTGATAGGTATCAAGAAACAAAGTCCCAGTGATTGCAAGGAGAATAATTATTGAAAAAGCACTTATTAACAAATAAAACATTTGTATAAATAATCGGCATATTTACTTGATTTAAACACTATGTTATTGTATATTTATCTTGTGTCTACTTTATATATTGTGGCAACTCCTATTGGAAATTTAGGCGATATAACCTTCAGAGCGATTGAAACTCTTAAAAATGTTGATTATATTGCCTGTGAGGATACTCGACACACGTTGCGTCTTTTGGTTCATTTTGGCATTCAAAAACCGCTTTTGTCGTGCAGAGTCCAAAACGAAAGTAAAGCTGCTGAAAAAATTATTACACTTCTAAAAGAAGGAAATAATGTTGCCTTTGTAAGCGATGCAGGTACTCCAAGTATTAGCGATCCGGGATCGGAATTAGTAAGCTTGGTAAGAGAAGCAGGATTTACAATTAGCCCTATTCCCGGTGCATCGGCATTTGCAGCAATTGTAAGCGTAGCAGGCTGTGGTGGAAAATCTATTTTATTTGATGGATTTTTATCAGTTAAACCGGGGAAACGGCGCAAGCGTCTATCTTTTTTGCTTCAAAGCGGGTTTAGTATCGTTTTATATGAATCTCCTTTTAGAATTACTAAACTTTTGCAGGATATTGCCGATATTAATAACGAGCGGCGTATTGTTATTGGCAGAGAGCTTTCTAAATTGTATGAGGAAATTCTTGTTGGAACTGCTAGCGAACTATTAGAAGCTTTTAGTGAACGGACAAAGATTTTGGGAGAGTTTGTAGTCCTTATTCATGGTGAAAAAAATGTTCATAGGTTTGAACAATATACCGATACTATATAAACAGGATGGTAAAATATGGTAATTGATCGAGTAGGGGGCATTGATCCTCTAAAAAATGTACAGAATTCTCAAAAAACGTACAATAAGGCTGATACGAATGTAACATCCGATTCCATAAATGTTTCTTCAGAAGCAAAATTAATGGCTGAAGCATACCGTTTAGAAGAAATCGCATCAGCAACTCCCGACGTAAGATTAGATAGAATTGCTGAAGTGCGCGAAAAAATCAAAAATCCCAATTATCTTAACGATGCCGTCATTGCTGTTGTTGCCGATCGTCTCATGGAAGATTTAG
The DNA here is from genome assembly GCA_051651885.1 of Treponemataceae bacterium. GTDB lineage: Bacteria > Spirochaetota > Spirochaetia > Treponematales > Treponemataceae > JBOFSR01. The sequence continues at coordinate 3,686 of JBOFTD010000308.1, read as the reverse complement.
GAATTTAAAAATCTTTTTAAAATAATGAAAAAAAAAGTTGCTCAATTTACCTTCTTTCAAAAAATTCTTATCTGTATTATAGGTTTAATTTTACTCACAATACTGCTTGGAACTATTTTTGTTTTTGCAACAAAAAAGGCTCAACTTGGATCAGGCTTACGAAAAGCAGATCCTACGCCTGAGCAAATCATCAAAAATCTAAATAAAAATTCGGCTATTTATAGCGATATAACACAAATGCGGCTTATCACGGCAGATAATCCTCCAGTGATTATTATTTTAACGCCCTATTTTCCCTATAGCGTTGAAGATTCTGCTTTTTTTGAAGAAATCACTCACAAATCAAAACGTATAAAAACTATTTTCTTTGATTATTTTGCTCACCGTACAAAAAATGAATTATTACAATTAGGTGAGATTGCAGTAAAAGAAGAGCTTATCACATTAATCAATATGGAATTTGTGCTCGGATCTATTTCAGCCCTCTATTTTCAAGACTATTTATTTTTGGATTAGTGCTATAAAATTGCAACTTTTACGACTTTCTTGCGTCTAATAACTAGACATAAAAAAATATAATCCATTGCGTTTATGCAAAACAAGGAGTTTTGATGCCCGAATCTATTGTCAGCCCTGTTGCTCAAATTATCATTGCAATTATCCCGATTGTAGGAATTGTTATTGGGGGAATCGTTATGTTTTTTTATATTTTGTGGCGCCATAAACAAGTAACACTTTTAATAAAAAATAATAATTATAATCCCACACAATTTAACCTTAAAATATTCGCATTACTTGTAGGCCTTTTGCTCATTGCGGTTGGAGTTGTTTTGACACCACTTTTTCTCCTTATTGAAAAACTTTCGTATACGTTACTGGGAGGTTTAATTCCCTTTGCTTTAGGGGTTGGCATGATTATTTTCTATAAACTGTACCGATAGGGATAATAAGTGGGTACATTTCGCCCTTTAACAGCCAAAAAGCAAAAAGATGAAGATATTTTTTACCTTAATGAAATAAAAAAAGGCAACGAGCACTATTTTGCTCTATTAGTAAAAAAATATGAAAAAAAAATTAAATTATTGGGATTTAGTTTTTTTAAAAATTTTGCTGATGTTGATGATTTTTCGCAAGAGGTTTTTCTAAAAGTGTATATATCCCTAGCATCTTTTCGTGGTGATTCTCTTTTTTCAACATGGTTGCTACGGGTTGCTTACAACACAGCGATAAACTCAACAAAGCGAACAAAGCAGTTCTTTTCAATGAGTGACCAACTAGAATTGGTAGATCCCAATTTTACACCAGAGGAAAATCATTTGCGATCCGTGAGTGCTAAAACTATTGCTGATTCAATAAAGGATTTGCCAAGTCAATACGCTCACTGCGTGGAATTATATTTTTTTTGCGATGTGCCCTATAATGAAATTAGCAAAATTACGGATCAGCCCGTCAATACTATAAAATCACATATTTTTAGAGCAAAGAAAATCCTTCGTTCTAAACTTATCGATGAATTTGGAGAAGGCTACTAAGGAGAAATTATGAAAAACTGTGAAAAAATAATGGAGTCGTTTTTTTTGCTCGATAAAAATGAGCATTTACCACTTTTAATGACGATGCACTTGCTTTTTTGCAAAAAGTGCCGATCACAGATAAGACTTTTTTCTCTTGTAGAAAAAAATTTATCTGCTCCCTTATACATAGCCGTACCAATTTCAAAATCAATAACAAATTCAATTATGCTAAAGCTTAATATCAATCAAAAATCAGAAAAAAATCATGGTGTATCACTTTTTAACTGGGTGCTTGGTGGTATTTTAATGATTGTTGCTTTTTTAATTTTTGTAATCTTGCAAAAAAACAAATATTTTTTGAGTGATACATTTATTGCTATTTTTTACGTCATATTTGGATGTTATCTTACAGCATACTGCGGGCTGTTTGTAGGAAGCAATCTTGATTTCTTTGTAAAAAAAATTTCACTCATTCATTTTGTTCATCAGGCAAAATAAACTTTTACTACCAAATAATTTCAATAAATTCATCATTTTCTAAGCATAAAAGCTCAACCAATGAAAGTGTCACTTTAATGCTTGAGTCAGATTTATCGATCTTTCCTAATTTTTCGGATGAAATTTGTGCATTTTGTATCGTCTGCGGAACAATAAAATTAATAACAACAAAAGCGTTTTGTAGATCATTTTTTATCGCATTGCCATATAAAATTGCCAACAATTCAAGATATTCAGTGCTTGCCATTTTTTCACCAGTAAATATAGGAGCAAGCAATAACTCAACAAATTGCTGAGCGTGATCTGGTAACAAAGTAAGGGTTTGTTTTACAACAGCAGGATTCAAAGTCATTCTTAATTCTGTTTTTTTGTCATTTTTTGACGCGGTAATTAAATGAGGAATTTGCTCTGAAAATATTTCGGTAATATTTTTAGAGGTAAACGAAATTTTAAGATCAGCAGGCGAAAGCGAAGAAACTTTTACCTTTGACTGCCCCGTACTTTCAAGTATTGCAGTAATTTCTTGCACATTAAAAATAGAATCAGAATAATTAGCAACCCGCTCTAAAAGATTGGTAAAATTTTTACTTACATTTAAGTTAAGCGTAACGTCTGCGGATAAATCCTGCTTAATATTAAAATCGACGTTAGTACTGCAAGAAATAATCATCGCCATACAAGCAATCATAAAAAAAAATTTTAAGGATACTTTTTGCACAAAAATATTTCTCCTATAAAAAATAATAGACCAAAATATACGCTATTTTCTTTTGAGATTCAATGCTTTTTCCTCAAAATAAAAAAATCTATATAAAGTATTTATTCAATTATCAAAAAATGATATACTTATTCGCACGTATGACATATAAAGTAGATTATTTAAATCCAGATACGTACTTTTCTGGAGAAACATTTTTAGATAAAAAGTTTATTTTAACACACTTTTTAAACCCAATTACAACGCAGCTACTCAAAGATTTAGCGGAATGGAACATAACAGAAATATACTGCAATGGGCGTCCAACAGAAAAAGAAAAACTGCTCGATGAAGTAAAACTTGCATTGTTAAGACTTGAATCAAGTGAAAATAATAAACTTGTCGCAGATATCAATCAAAAGATTAAAGCAGAAATTGCAGAAAACAAATTAACCCTGAGCGAAGGCAAAAAAAAATTAGTCAAAGAAGTATATGCTAAGTGCGAGGAAATTCTACAAGAGCAACTCATTATTTATGCCACCACAAAGAAAATTAGTTTTACTTTTTTTGAGGATTTTATAAAGGATTTTTCCGCCTTTATTTTTGATTATTCAAAGGAAATACTACAATTTCAAGTGGCAAAAAATAGAACAAAAGAGCAATTTATACTTGATCATGCATTGCGATCAACAATTCTCAGTGTTTTAATTGGTAAAGAATTAAACATAGGAGAACCAAAGCTTACAAATCTTGGAATTGCTGCATGTCTCCACGAAATTGGTATGATGCAGCTTTCTCCTCAAATGTATATACATGAAAATAATCTTTCTGCCTCAGACCGAAAAGCAATTCATATGCATCCTGTTTTTTCATACAGTATATTAGATTCTTGCAAATTCCCGTCTGATATTTGCATCGGTGTGTTGGGACATCATGAATATCAAAATGGAAAAGGCTATCCACGCAAACTTTGTGCT
>JBOFTD010000307.1:0-3092 GCA_051651885.1 Treponemataceae bacterium | reverse complement strand
TTAAAAAACAATGGGGCATTATGCAACGTAATGAAGCTAAAGATAGAACCAATTATAGGCACCATGCAATTGATGCCTTAACAATAGCCTGCATAAATAGAGGCCAGTATAATCTTTTATGTGAAGTAATACGAAAAAGTCCAGATGGTAAACGACTCAATTTTCCTAAACCATGGGAAACATTTGATACAGAGGTTTTATCAGCAGTAAAATATATTATTCCTAAATTTTATATTGATGATAATTCTCTTCGTCAAACTAAAAAAGTCTTACGTGATTTACGAACAGGAAAACCTTTATTAAAAAATGGGAAGAAACAGTATATAGAAGGGGATACTGCTCGTGGAAGCTTGCATCAAGATACCTTTTACGGATGTATTACAACACCACCAGAAAAAGGAAAGATACCTGAAAAAATTTATGTTAAAAAGCTTGCTTGTTCTAACTTAACTGAAAAAGAAGCTGAAAAAATTATTGATGCAGGAATAAAAAAAGCCTTTTTTAATAATATTGAATCAAATACGCAAACACTTGCTGATATACAAGAGCACGGTATTTTATTACCTTATAAGATTAATGGTAAAGAAATTTATGTAAAAAAAATACGCATAAAAGCACATCCCAGTAAGCCAATTGAATTGAAAAAACAACGTGATGTATCTAAGCATGATTATAAACAAAGTTATTATGTGCAAAATGATGAAAATTATTTAGTTGCAATTTATCGGGGCGTTGATAAAAACAAAAAAGAAATAAGCGACTTTACGGTTTTAAATTTACTTAATGCTATTCAATCAAAACAAGAGGGTAGAGAATTGTATCCTTCGGTAGTAACAAAAAAAGAAAGTGATTTATCTTTGTATCGTGTCTTAAAAAAAGGACAGATTATTTTGTTGCAACAAAATGCAGACGAAGACGTCTTTTTGCTTTCAAAGGAACTGTTGTGGAATAGAATATATAGAATAGCTGGCTTAGCCATAAGTTCTGGAGAATGTCAAATAAAATTAAGTCATTGTTCTATTTCTGAATCTTGGATATATCTACCTTCTATATCTTTTGATAATATGTCAAAATTCAGATTATACAGGAGTAATAAACTTTATTGTCTTGTTGAGGGAAAAGATTTTATTGTTTTATCCGATGGAAATATTGAGCGTATAAAAAAATAAACCCTTTAGAAATAAAATTATTTGTCGATTTTCAAAGTATGATAAAACGAACTCTTTTTATTTCTACTGCTGTTTGTTTGTCTATGAAAAACAAACAGTTAAAAATTCGTAACAAAGAAACTGATGAAGAAAATTCTATTCCCATTGAAGATATAGGCTTTGTTGTTATTGAAAATAACCAAGTCTTTATCTCAATTCCCCTCATCAATGAACTTGCAAAAAATAATACGAGTGTAATTTTTTGTGATGAAAAGCACATGCCCTGTTCTATGAATTTACCTCTTGAAGGAAATAGCATACAAAATCAGCTTTTTAGCGCACAAATTGAATCATCAGTCCCTATAAAGAAAACTTGTTGGAAATCAATTGTTGAACAAAAAATTAAAAATCAAGCACTTGTACTTGAAAAATATGGCTATAATGGAACAAAACTCTATGCACTTTCAAAAGAAGTAAAAAGCGGAGATTCTACCAATCGAGAGGCGGTTGCTGCAAAAATTTACTGGGATACGCTTGTAGATAAAAAGTGGTCACGAGAGCGATTTGGCGAATACCCTAATAACTTTTTAAATTATGGGTATGCTATTTTGCGGGCAGCAATGGCACGAGCTTTAATTGGCTCAGGCTTATTACCAACTTTGGGCATTCATCATCATAATAAATATGATGCCTTTGCCTTAGCAAATGATGCAATGGAGCCCTATCGTCCGTTTATTGATGATGAAGTTTTTTTCTTCATAAAAGAAAATCCTACACAAAAAGAAGTTAATACTCATTTTAAAAAACAAATTCTTTCGGTTTTAACACGTGACTCACGATATGAAAAAATAACTCGCCCAATAATGGTGGGACTTAGTTTTACCAGTTGCTCCCTGAGTAAAGTTTTAGCAGGAAGCGCAAAAAAACTTGTTTTACCTCAGTTTATTGCATGAGTTCTTATCGATTTAATGCGTATAAAGTGATGTGGTTATTTTGTTTATTTGATTTACCGACAAATACAAAGATTCAACGCAAACGAGCAAGTGACTTTAGAAAAAACTTAATTGATGACGGCTTTGAAATGATGCAATATAGTGTGTATAAACGCCACTGTGGCAGTATGGAAGCGTGTAAAGTGCACGTTAATCGCCTAAAAAAATGGATTCCGCGAGAAGGCTCGATAAGCATTCTTAAATTTACCGATAAACAATTTGGAGAAATTGAAACATTTTTAGGTTGTATCCCCCAAAAAGCAAAAAGGCTTCCACAACAACTAGAGCTTTTTTGAAAAATTCCTTTTTTAGTGCTAAAATTGTACTAGGAAGCAAATTTTTTTTGCTTAAAAAGTGTGTAACACATGCTGTAATATGGACTTATGAGACTCATATTATAGCACATTAAAAAAAGAAATCAAACCACAACAGTTGCTAGTTTTGTTGCAACCTCTGCGATATTATAGCACATTAAAAAAAGAAGGTTCTTGACTAGCAAAATTAGGAAAACTTTACCATTTTTTTGATGATTGTGAATAAATCATCATTGCGATGATTATATCTGAACTCGCATTCCTTTAAGTGTATCACAAAGCTATCAGAATTACAACCATTAAATTTTGCAAGTCGCCGTTTTGCTTAACGTACTTGTACGTAACTCCAAAAATTTTCAATGCCATTAACGTGGCTTTTTCCTCTGACAAATTCATCATGACTGTGATAGACTCGATAGTGATCATATCCATTTAGCATAAGCCCGTCATACGCCTTCCAGCCGTCTGTATGCACCGTTGAATGACAGGTATTAATTGATCTTTTGTGCAGTTTTCAACAATTTTCACAAAAACTTTTCCGTCCCTTTTTAACAACCCAAAAACAGGCGTTTTCCCTGCAGCACCTCGACCTCGCTTTCCTCTCACGCGCCGTGCACCAAAATAACTCTCATCAACTT
>JBOFTD010000306.1:0-4244 GCA_051651885.1 Treponemataceae bacterium | reverse complement strand
ATTATAAATCAGGGCAAGCATTCCATTGCCAAGCTTTCCGCCAAAAGTAAAAGTCGGCGAAAACTCAAACTCCAGCATGCCTCGTCCTGTTGAGCGAACGGGCTTTCGTGTCAAAGGATTAAGGCCTGTAAATGGCGGTAAGGCATGACTATAATCGTCATTTGGGTCATTTAAAAGTGCATAGCCGACAAAATCATGAAAGTAGCCAACCTTAGCTAAAAAATTCACCGCGATAATCGGTTGCCAAAAAATGAACGCTGAAGTGCGACTGCCTGAAGAAATTTCTTGCTCAATGCCCGCTTCCCACGCCGAGTTTGCAAACCAAAATGAGTTTTTATCCCGCATCAGTGCATCACGATAATAAATTTTCGTTCGATACGCCGCCCCAAACGGACTCCAGCGCCCACGAAAAGCGTTGTCCCAATAAAAACCCTCATCCGCCGTCGAGTTAAACGGCCGAATCGTAATCGTTTCCGTCTTTTCCGCCGCCGCCTGCGACTCTTGTGCCTCTTGCGAAAATCCCACCACCGAAATCATACTAAAAAAAAACAAAAATCTCAAAAGCTTCATATTATAACCTCTTTATTTTGGGCGTTCCAAAATATCAAAACACATTTTGCCATTTTGTCGGGCTTTCCGCTTGTATCTTTTTGTTCGTTCCTCGCAAAAAGTATATCGCTGCAATCCCTAACGCGATATCAATACAAACGCTTAATGGCTCCCAAGAAATGCTTTAATTCCCATTGAAATTGCGGTACAAGAAATAGTACACAAAATGGTACCAATAATAATCCGCCACTTCATTGGCATAAGCATGTCAACTGCAGTATAATAGCCGCCTAAAATTGCACCCGTAAATCCACCACCTGGTGAAGTCCACGCACCAGAAAAATGGAGGTTTTTAATGTTTGTTGCCTTAAAAGGAGCCCGATTAAGCATTGAAAATCCTTTATTTTTATAGCCGTACGCCGTGCCATTGGGCGTTCGTAAATATCGTGCTGCCGTTTTAGGCGTTGAAAGCTCAGAATATTCAATATTTTCCTTAAATCCTGGATACATCGCCTCAAGTCGATTTAAAAACTGCTCGATAAACGCTGCTTTTTTTGCCTTGTATTCTTCTTTAGAAATGCCAACCGCCCATTCATCAAGGTTTGAAACGCCACACGCAACCGCAAAGCCCCTGTTGTCGCCTTCTGGAACCAACCCCGCATCAATCGTTGAATAATCAACTAAAACAAAGGGACGCTCTTCAATTGGCTTTTTGGTAAGCATCGCTCCCATTTCATCTTGTGGCTGTTTGATATGCTTGTCATCCATTATAAAAGTTGAGTACGCCATATTTGGATATTTTTTTGAAATCGGCTGCTTAGAAATCAAATAGGCTGTCCACAAAGAGCTAGCAGGTTTTTGATTTTCAGTTTTTGGCTCGCTAAAACGTGCAGAAACCATTCCGCCTTTAAAAATGCTATCAGGAGAACAATTTGCAACAATTTTTTTTCCGTATTCGCACACCATTTCTTTCGATTTTTTATCCATGTAGGAAACGCCAACCGCCGTTTTTCCCTCAACTTCAATTTTTTTGACATCTGCATTGAGGCGAACTTCGCCCCCATTATCAGTAATAATTTTTGCCAACGCATTTGACAGCACTTGGCTTCCGCCTTTTACGTACACCGCACTATTATAATAACTATACTGAGCAGCTGAGTGATAATACCATGAAAATTCATACGGATCATCAGAATAATACGCAATATTTGCGTTCAAAATATTTTTTAATTCATTTGATTTAAAAAACTTATCAAATTTTTGACCAACGGAGGCTTTTTCAATCATATTTTGAATTACGGCAGGCAGTTTCAAAATAGGAAATAAAAGAAATTGCAGCGGATTTAAATCATTCGGAAACGCTTGATTTACCCCAATTGCCCATTTCATGCTGGAAAAATATTTCTTTATTCCTTTTTTCTCTTCTGGAAAAAGATCGCTTAAATATTTTATAACATTTTTTCGTCCATGCGGAATTGTGTATTCAGCCTTTTCAGTTTTAATCCGCCATGCCTCAGGAAGTTTTACCAGCGGTAAAGTGTCAAGTCCAAGCTTTTTTAAAACAAGGCCTTTCATATCAGTATCTTTTGTGCCCCAGTCCATTTCATGAAGGCCGACTTCGCATTTAATGCCCTTTCGTTCAAAAATCGTTGCTGAGCCACCAGGAATAAAATGCTGTTCAAGCACAAGGACTTTTTTACCCTTTTTTGCAAGCGTTGCACCAGTGGTAAGCCCGCCCAAACCTGCACCGATAATAATCACATCGTAGTTTGCTTTCATAAAAACCTCCAGTAAAAATCTAACTGTAATGATAATACAAAACAGAACTAAACGCAAGCATTTTTTGCATAAAAAATCTTGTATAAAAATGAGAAAAATAAAAATACCTTATATAAGAAAATAGTGATTGTGAATTTTAAGTATTCGTAAGCATTTTTTTTATACTTTTATTGCTATTGCATTTGTTAAAAAAGGATTTTGACTTATTTAAAATCTTTATTTAATAGATAATTTTGTGTGAATATTTTTTTTTGGAAAATTGTAAGTGCTGAAATAAAGCGACAAAATACCTCATACGACTGGCTTGCACGTAAAACAAAAATTTCTAAAGGCACGTTTTCATCGTGGAAAAGTCGTAACAACGTACCAACGGTTGACTCTGCATTTAAAATTGCACAAGCATTAAATGTTTCTTTAGAATATCTTTTAACGGGTGTCGATGATATTGATTATGCCAGCAATGAGGCTCTTACTGAAATAGCAACAAAGCTTGCTTGCTTTGATACTATTGATTTGCTTGCTGTAAAAAATCTTACTGATACCTTGTATTTTCGCTATTTAAAGTCATCGTCATTGGAAGAATTAATAAATCCTGTAAGACTTGACCAAGAAACCTTATGATTATAAAATTTCATTTTCTGTGTTTCTCTATACAGTATAGTTTTAGCCACTTGGTAAATCTGTGCAATAAAACTAGAATTAGCGACTAAGTTTTCAAAGCCGACAAAAGAGATTTTTTGTCATCCCTCTTGCCTCAAAACAAAAAATTGACTATTTTTAAAATGCATTTGCAAAAAGTGTATTTTTTAAGAAAATACCTTTTTTTATATTCTATTTATAAATACTGGAGACATTATGGCAACTCATCAGTTTCAAACGGAAGTTAATCAGCTTCTGACTTTGATTATTCATTCTTTGTATTCAAACAAAGACATTTTCTTGCGCGAAATTGTTTCAAATGCATCGGATGCTTTGGACAAGCTAAAGTATTTGACTATTTCGGATGAAAAATTCAAGGATATCGCTTTTGATCCACGCATTGATATTTCATTTGACGAGGATAAAAAAATTTTGACGATTAAAGATAGCGGTATTGGCATGAATGAGGAAGATTTGGTTGCAAATCTTGGAACGATTGCTCGATCGGGAACAAAGGCCTTTTTAGAAAAGCTTGAAAGCGATGCAAAAAAAGATTCGGCTTTGATTGGTCAATTTGGCGTTGGGTTTTATTCCGCCTTTATGGCCGCTCATAAAATTGATGTATTTACTCGAAAAGCGGGCAATGAAAAAGCTTTTTTGTGGTCAAGCACGGGAACAAATTCCTATGATATGGAAGAAATCGCCCTTGATAGCGAGAGTGCAAAACAGTATGGTCTTGATTCTGCTTGTGGAACTGCGGTTGTTATGTATTTGAATGATGAAGAGAAAGAATACGCAAGTCGCTGGAAAATTGAAGAAATCGTAAAGCGTTATTCTGATCATATTTCATTTCCAATTTTCTTGCATTACACGCAAAAACAGTATGATGACAAGGGCAAAGAGACGGGCAGCGAAGAAAAAACTGACCAAATTAATAGCGCGAGTGCTTTATGGCAAAAGTCAAAATCCTCGCTTAAAGATGAGGATTATAAAAATTTTTATAAATCTTTTGCTCACGATGGCGGCGATCCTTTGCATTATATTCACACGCATGCTGAGGGAACGCAAGAATATACCACGCTTTTCTTTGTCCCAGAAAATGCTCCCTTTGACATGTACCAAGCGGATTACAAAAGTGGATTAAAGCTTTATGTAAAGCGTGTTTTTATCTCTGATGATGATAAAGAGTTGTTGCCAACCTATCTACGCTTTGTTCGAGGGGTAATTGATTCTGAGGATTTGCCTTTGAATGTGAGCCGTGAGATTTTGCAACAAAA
>JBOFTD010000305.1:0-2853 GCA_051651885.1 Treponemataceae bacterium | reverse complement strand
AAATAAGGCGATCGTAAGCAATGATTTGTACATTACTACTTGCAGCATCATCAATTACAGTGTTCACACCTTCGTTGATGTTTCCAACAATAATGAGTTTTGCACCCTTTGTTAAAAAGTCAGAAATTTGTTGATTTTGCTTTGCTTGATCAGCATCAGCATACGCAGCTTCTGCTGTGTAGCCAGCCTTGCTTGTCATATCAAGAAGATTTTTACCATCGTTTAGCCAGCGTTGCAGATGCGTTTCAGGAATTGCAAGACCAATATCAATGGTTCCATCCTCTGATTTTGCACAACCTGCAAAAAACAAGGCACTTGCTAAAATAAAACTAGCAAATTTAAAAAGATTTTTTTTCATTTTTCCTCCAAGAAATTCTAATGTTTTATAAAAACATTGAAGGAATTATATCATTCATGCTTATTTTATGCAATATTGTATTTTTTATGTTATAATTTAGGTAAGTAAAGAAGATGAGAAAAAATAAAAAAAAAGTCCATTGAAACTACGGTATTCATTAAAAAAATAAAAATCGGTAGATCAATGGACATAAAATTACATTAAAAAATTCTAAGTTAAAAATATTATTTGGCAATTTTATCAATAGTAATTATGAAAGATTACAAAAGTTCTTGTATTTTTTCTTCCATGCTTTCAGGAATGATGGCAGGCGAAAAACGTGCAACGACAAGTCCTTCTCTATTAATAAGAAACTTTCCAAAGTTCCACTTTATATCTTCTTCTTTTATACCAACGGTAAAAACTTTTACCTTTTTTTCAAAGGCAGCGGATTTTTCATCGCTTATATCAGTAGGTTGTTGTTGCTTAAGCCATGTATACAAAGGATCTTCAGCTTTGCCGTTTACATCAATTTTTGCAAAACGAGTAAATTTAGTCTTATAATTCATGTCACAAAAAGAATTAATTTCTTCAGCATTTCCGGGTGCTTGTTGTAAGAATTGATTACATGGAAAGTCTAAAATAACTAATCCCTTGTCGGCATATTTTTCATGTAATTCTTGTAAAGCCTCGTATTGCGGAGTGAGGCCACATTTTGTTGCGGTATTTACAATTAGTACTACTTTACCCTTGTAGTCGGCAAGAGAAACATCCTTTCCCGATTGATCTTTAACCTTAAAATCGTAAAAAATCATATTAAACTCCTTTTTAAACATAACAATTTGAACATTGTCTACCTGCATAACATAGCACTAAAATACAAAAAAAACAAATTTTTTATGCACAGGCTTCTCATAATTTAAGTGAATTTTAAGTTTTATACTCTGATTTTGTATGAAAAGTATAGAATTTTTTGAAACTACTTTTATCGCTTGGAAATCAATAAATAATTATTCTTGCAAGCGACTTAAATGTAATTTTAAGAAAAAAGATAGTTTTATTTTAATAAGGCTTTACGTTTTTAGCTTTTTTTTATAAGATAATACATCTTATTTTTGGAGGTCTTTAATGAAAATTAAATTATCATGTATAGCACTCTGTTTATATTCTACAATATCGCTTTTTGCTTTTGGCAGTAAAGATACGGGAGTTGATAATTCGCTTGAAAAAATTCAACAAAAAGGCGTTTTTGTTCTTGGATTAGACGATTCTTTTCCACCGCTTGGATTTCGCAATGCAAGCAATGAAATTGTTGGTTATGATATTGATCTTGCAAAAGAAGTTGCTAAACGATTGGGTGTTACGCTAAAATTACAACCAATTGATTGGTCTGCAAAAGAGCAAGAATTAAACACTAATAAAATTGATTGTATTTGGAATGGTTTTACCATAACTAAAGAGCGCAAAGAAGTCATTAATTATACAAAACCATATTTAAATAATGCACAAGTCATTATTGTAAAAAAAGATGCTCCTTTTAAAACGCTTGAAGATTTAGCGGGAAAGCGTCTTGCCTTGCAAGCTGGTTCAAGTTCGGCGGATGCACTTGAAACAAAACCCGCTTTCAAAAAAACGCTTAAAGAAGTTATTGAGTTTAAAGATTATTTAACAGCATTCATGGATTTAGAGAGAAACGGTGTTGATGCGATTTTAATTGATGAGGTTGTCGCTCGGTATAATATAAAAGAAGGAAAAAAAGACTTTATTGTTCTCGAAGGATCACTCACTTCTGAAGAATTTGGTATTGGATTTAGAAAAAAAGATAATCAACTTCGTGATATAATTCAAACAACGCTTGAAGAAATGGCGAAAGATGGAACAATCTCAAAAATTTCAACAAAGTGGTTTGGAAAAGATATTTCTACAATAAAATAAAAATAGAGCCACGTATATTTTGATGACAAGGAGAATTTGATGGATAAATTGATTCCTCTAATGATGCAAGGAGCATGGATTTCCATCAAAGTTTTCTTTTTAACCGTGATTTTTTCTTTGCCATTGGGATTGATTCTTTGCCAAGCACGGATGTCACGCCTTGCATTTTTTAACATGCCGGCAAAGTTATTGCTCCTTATTATTCGTGGCACTCCGCTCATCCTGCAACTTATTTTTGTCTATTTTGCTCCGGGATATCTTTTTCCTTCCGTAAATTATTATGATCGATTCACCGCTGCAATCATCGCACTTTCTATAAATTATGCCGCTTATTTTGCAGAGATTTATCGAGGTGGCATTCAAGCGATTCCCAAAGGTCAGTATGAAGCGGCAAAAGTTTTAGGTTTTACAAAAGGGCAAACTTTTTTTAGAATTATTTTACCCCAAGTATTTAAACAAATTCTTCCGGCATTGAGCAATGAATTTATAACACTTGTGAAAGATACTGCTCTTATCCAAGTCATTGGAGTGCAAGAACTTTTTAGAGTTGCACAAAATGCTGCGAGCAGACAATTTTCAAT
>JBOFTD010000304.1:0-2746 GCA_051651885.1 Treponemataceae bacterium | reverse complement strand
TCACAGCTGGAATGAATAAAATTTTTTAGGAAGTATAATGGCAGCAGGATGGTATATCTTACATACTTACTCTGGGTATGAAAATAAAATAGAGCGATCGATTCGTATTCTCATTGAAAATGGTGACTTGGATGGTACTATTGTGCTTGACGTGAAAGTTCCCGTTGAGGAAGTTGTGGAAGTTAAAGATGGAAAGCGTAAGGTTTTGACAAAGAAATTTTTACCAGGATATATCTTGGTTGAAATGGATTTGCCTGATTTGGGCTGGAAGGCTGCTTGTGCGACTATAAAAAAAATACAAGGCGTTTCTGGGTTTGTCGGTTATGGAACGGGCAAGGAAAAGCCAAGGCCGATTTCTCCTGCTGAGGCGAAAGCTCTTTTACAAAAAGCTGGTGAGATTAAGGGTGAGAAATCCCCTCGTGTTAGTCAGTCTTTTGCGATAGGAGAGCAGGTTAAGGTTATTGATGGGCCGTTTGCAACATTTACAGGCTCGATTGAAGAAGTTAATCTTGAGAAAAATAAGTTGAAGGTGATGGTTGGAATTTTTGGCCGAGCAACTCCTGTTGAAGTGGATTTGTTGCAGGTTGAAAAGATTTAGTTGAAATAATTTTTGTCAGTTACGGCTGGCAGAATTAAATATTTTGGGAGAGGCACAAAAGTGCTTCGTTATGCGGATTAAAAATATATTCGTTGCACCAATTTAGGAGATTATATGGCAAAGAAAAAGGTAACTGCGCTGATTAAGTTGCAATGCCCTGCGGGGAAGGCAACTCCTGCACCACCTGTAGGACCAGCACTTGGACCACACGGGGTGAGTGCGCCTCAGTTTGTTCAGCAGTTTAATGACAAGACAAAGTCAATGGAACCAGGGTTAATTATTCCTGTTGTTATCACCGTTTATCAAGACAAGAGTTATACGTTCATCTTGAAAACACCGCCTGCTGCTGTTCTTATTAAGAAGGCTGCTGGAGTTGACAAGGGTGCAAGTAATCCTTTGAAAGACAAGGTTGGTGTTTTGTCTAAGGCAAAGCTTGAGGAAATTGCGACAACAAAAATGCCCGATATTAATGCAAATGATATTGAAAAGGCAAAAAAAATTATAGCCGGTACTGCACGAAGTATGGGTATTGAGGTGGAGCGATAATATGAAAAGAGGAAAAAGCTATCGCGAATCACTAAAAAAATATGATTCGACAAAATATTATGAGCTTGATAAGGCTGTTGAAACGGTAAAGGAAATTAAATTTGCAAAATTTGATGAGACTGTTGAAATTCATATCAATTTGAAATTAACAAAGAGTCAAACAGTGCGAGACACTGTTGTTCTACCTAACCAATTTAAGGGTGAGAAAAAAATTCTTGTGTTTTGTAAAGAAGACAGAATTAAAGAAGCTTTGGATGCAGGGGCTGCCTTTGCGGGAGCTGATGAGTACATTGAAAAGGTAAAAGGCGGATGGCTTGAGTTTGATGTTGCGGTGTCAACACCAGATATGATGAAAGATGTTGGTCGTCTTGGTATGGTTTTGGGAAGAAAAGGTCTTATGCCAAATCCTAAAACAGGAACTGTTACAACCGATATTGCTGCCGCAATTAACGAGTTGAAAAAAGGTCGCGTTGAATATCGTGCGGACAAAACAGGGGTTGTTCATTTGGCTGTTGGTAAAGTTTCAATGGAGCCAAGCAAGGTTACAGAAAACATCGTTGCGTTGCTTTCTGAAATCACACGTAAAAAACCATCTGATGCAAAGGCTGATTGGGTTCAATCAATTTCTGTGAATTCTACCATGGGGCCTGGTGTTTGGGTTAATTATAAGGAAGGTCAATAATGGCAATGAGATCAAAAAAAATACAACCTGCAAAAGTTGAAGCTATTAATGAGATTCAACAAAAACTTGAAGGCTATAATGACTTTATTTTTGTTGACTATAGAGGGCTTACCGTTGAGCAAATTACTAACTTGCGCGGTCAGCTTCGAGCAAAAAACTGTGAATTAAAAGTTGTGCGAAATAATTTTGCACGTATTGCTTTTGACCACATGAAAGTTGAAAACATCTCGGAATACCTTGAAGGTCCAACAGCAGTCGTTTTAGCAAATGAAGATTCAAATGAAGTTGCTAAAATTATGTTTGATTTTAAGTCTGAAGCTCCAACATTAGCAGTAAAAGGTGCATATATTGAAAAAACAGTGTATGACAAGGATAGAATTGAAGCATTCTCAAAACTACCTGGCAAGAAACAGCTTATTGGCATGATTGCTGCAACAATTAATGCGCCTGTGCAAAAACTTGCAGCAACCTTACAAGCGTACGTTGATAAAAAATCAGCAGAGTAAGGTTTTTCTAGGATAGTTTTTAACAAAATTATTCTAGCTATACAATGAATAAAGGCGATACAATCGTTTTTATATAAGATGAGTCAGGCTTCGTAGCTGTCGTCCTGTCGCATTAAAAAATAAACAAATAGGAGAAGATAATATGGCAGCTAAAATTTCACAAGAAGACATCTTAGAAGCAATTGCATCTATGTCAGTTTTGGAAGCTTCTGAGCTTGTAAAAGCAATGGAAGAAAAATTTGGTGTAACAGCCGCAGCACCTGTGATGATGGCAGGAGTAGCAGGGGCAGCAGGAGCAGCCGCTGAAGAGAAATCAGAATTCACTGTAACACTTGAAAGTGCCGCAGCTGATAAAAAAATTGCTGTTATTAAAGAGGTTCGTACAGTTACAGGTCTTGGTCTTAAAGAAGCAAA
>JBOFTD010000303.1:0-3532 GCA_051651885.1 Treponemataceae bacterium | reverse complement strand
CAACTGTTAGAATGATTCATTATTTAAAAATGAGGATATTCTCGTATATTTTCATAGTTCGTTCACGGGAGGGGTAATCATGAACGAATGGCTGAAAAAGCTCATTCCACAACTAAAAGCATTGTGGTCTAAATGGACTACAACTCAAAAGCTAATATTAGCAGGTGTCATTGTTTTGACAATAGTAACGCTTGTTCTTGTTTCTCGCATCTCAAGCAAACCAATTGATGTACCGCTATTTAACACGCCTGTCGTTGATGAGACAACACGTGACAAAATTATTTATCGGCTTGCACAAGAAAATGTAACGGCTACAGTAAATGGTGCGGGCATTATTTCTGTGCCAAATGATTCTATTGCACGGCGAATGCGAAGTATTTTAGTGCGTGAAGACTTAGTGCCGGGCAATGTTGATCCTTGGGCTTTGTTTGACGTAGATCGCTGGACGACTACTGATTTTGAACGAAATATTAACTTACGTCGCTCAATCACTGATGTTGTAACTCGCCATATTGAGGCACTTGACGATATTGACCGTGCAAATGTTGTGGTAACATTTCCCGATAGAACATTGTTTGCAGCTGACCAAAATCCTGTAACGGCAAGCGTAATTATTTACCAAAAACCGGGTAGCGATATAACAACTGATCGAAAAAAAATTCAGGGTATTCAAAAGCTTTTGAAATTTGCGGTTGAAGGCTTAAAAGATGAAAACATAACAATTGCTGACTCAAATGGAACGGTGCTTAATGATTTTGAAGGCATGCAAAATATTGAGCGCGTTGATGTGATTGCACGTGAACAAAAATTAATTGCAGGTCTTGAAGCACAATATCGGGCAAAAATTCTTTCTGCCCTTCAGTCAACGTTTACAACCGATCGCGTGCGCGATTTAAATATAAAAATTGACATGGATATGTCTAAGCAAACCATTGAGGCAACTGAATATAATCCAATTATTATTAAACCTGATAATCCTGATACGCCGTATGACGATTCTGAAATTGTTGAATCGATTACGCTTTCCCATGAAACGGGGACAAAAAGCTGGCAGGGAACGGGGTATAATCCTGAAGGACCTGCTGGAGCTGAGGGGCAAACGCCACCAAGTTATGCAGATATGAGCAATCTTTATGGCAAACATGAAGAGGCCGTTGTAAAAGAAAATAAGGTTGTAAATGTTCGCCAAATTCGATCTGAAAAAACACCGAGTATTGATCGCGTAAGCGTTTCGGTAAACATTGATGGCTCATGGGTAAAAAAATTTGATGAAAAAGGAAACCCTGTTTGGGAGCAAAATGGAACTGTTACGCGTGAATATATCCCACTAGAACCTGCTGTCATTGAAGGAGTTACACGCCAAATTCAAGATGCTATTGGTTTTAATCGTTCCCGTGGAGATTCTGTTTCTGTTCAAAATATTCGATTTGACCGAACTGCACAATTTTATGAAGCGGATTTAAAACTGCGCCAAGAAAAACAAAATCGTGATAACATCATTGCTGTTTTAGTCACTATTATGGCACTGCTTATTATTTTTGTGCTATTCAAAATTATTAGTCGAGAACTTGATCGACGCAAGCGTATTAGAGAAGAAGCTCTGTTGCGCAAGCACCAACTAGAACGAGAGAAATCTTTGTGGAGTGATGAGTTAGGTGGCGGAATGGAAGTTTCTCTTTCTGTTGATGAGCGAAAACGTCTTGAATTACAAGAAACAGCCATGACCTTAGCAAAAGAAAATCCTGAGGATACGGCAACACTCTTGAAAACATGGTTGATGGAGGAATAGAATACTATGGATAAGCCGCAAAAATTAAAGGATTTTAAAAATTTATCGGGAAAACAAAAGGCTGCTATTTTTTTAGTTTCATTAGGTTCTGAAATTTCGTCTGGAGTTTTTAAGCATTTGCGTGAAGATGAAATTGAGACGTTAACTTTTGAAATTGCTCGATTAGAGAGTGTCCCTGCTGATTTGAAAGAGGCAGTTTTTGAAGAATTTCAAGAACTCATGACAGCACAAAACTTTATCACTACTGGTGGTATTGATTATGCACGAGAATTGCTCGAAAAATCACTCGGGAGCCAAAAAGCACTTGACGTTATTAATCGTTTGACAACGTCATTGCAAGTTCGCCCTTTTGATTTTGTTCGTCGAACAGATCCTGCTCATTTGTTAAACTTTATTCAACAAGAACATCCACAAACGATTGCGTTAATTTTAGCTTATCTTGAGCCAAATAAGGCATCTGTAATTTTGCAAAATCTTCCCGAAGATAGCCAAAGTGAGGTTGCTCGCCGTATTGCAACGATGGATAGAACCTCTCCTGATGTTTTGCGTGAAGTTGAACGTGTTCTTGAAAAAAAGCTTTCTAGCCTTTCAAGCGAGGATTACACTGCAGCTGGTGGTGTAGAAAGCATTGTTGAAATTCTTAATCTTGTTGATCGTTCTTCCGAGAAGAGTATTATTGAAGCTTTAGAGGAAGATGATCCTGATTTGGCAGAAGAAATAAAAAAACGAATGTTTGTTTTCGAAGATATTGTTATGCTCGACGACCGTTCGATTCAGCGTGTTATGCGTGAAGTTGATACGACAGAATTAAGCAAGGCTCTCAAAGCGGTCGATACTGAAGTACAAGATAAAATCTTTCGAAATATGTCAAAGCGTGCAGCGGCGATGTTAAAAGAAGATATGGAGTTTATGGGGCCTGTTCGATTAAAGGATGTTGAAGAAGCACAGCAAAAAATTGTTGCAGTTATTCGTCGTCTTGAAGATGCGGGAGAAATCGTTATTGCACGTTCTGGCGAAGATGAGCTTGTTGTATAAAATTACATTTTTATTAAAAAGGATAGACTATGAATAAAACTGTTTTTAGACCGAATGAATTTACGTCTGCCCATGATAAGGTTTTATTAAAATTATCTCATTTTGTACAAGAAGAAGAGCCTGAAGAGATTCTACTTCCTGATGAACCACTCTTTGAAGGCCCAACTGCAGATGATTTACGCCGAGAAGCTGATATGTTTCGTGTTGAGTGGGAAGTCGAAAAACAACAAATGATTGATGAAGCAAAAACTCAAGCAGAGCAAATTATTAAAGAAGCCGAAGATACTGCATTATACGAAGTAAAATCACAAACTGAACAAATTCAAGCCCTTAAAGCTGACTCAGAAAATGAGGCAAAAAATCTCGTTGAAAAAGCAAAGCAAGATGCAGAAAGAATCATTAATGATGCGACGGCATCTCAAGAAGCGATCATTTCTGATTCAAAAAAAGAAGGCTTAGAAGCGGGAAACAAAGAGGGATACGAAGCAGGTTACGCAGAAGCAATGCGCGTAACCGAGCGCCTTCACGCAATGATTGAAAAAGTCATGGAAAAAAGAAAAGAAATCCTACAAGAAACAGAGCAGCAGGTGATTGATTTAGTTCTTTTGATGACTCGAAAAGTTGTTAAAGTGCTTTCTACTCATCAAGAGGAAGTTGTGGCTGAAAATATTAAAGAAGCTTTGAAGAAGGTAAAAACTCGTGGCGATG
>JBOFTD010000302.1:0-9457 GCA_051651885.1 Treponemataceae bacterium | reverse complement strand
TTAACGACTGCAAGATTATTTTCTTGAGTTGGGCTAACAGAAATCTCGCTTGCTTGAATATCGATTTGTTGTTGTTCAGGTTCTTGTATAGCAGGCGGCGGATTTTCTTTAACGACTGCAAGATTGTTTTCTTGAGTTGGGCTAACAGAAATTTTGTTTGATTGGATAGCGACTTGTTGTTGTTCGGGTTCTTGCACGGCAGGCGGCGGATTTTTTTCAACGATTGCAAGATTATTTTCTTGAGTTGGGCTAACAGAAATCTTGCTTGCTTGAATAGCGATTTGTTGTTGTTCGGGTTCTTGTATAGCAGGCGGCAGATTTTTTTCAACGACAGCAAGATTATTTTCTTGAGTTGGGATAACAGAAATCTCGCTTGGTTGAATAGCGATTTGTTGTTCGGGTTCTTGTATAGCAGGCGGCGGATTTTCTTTAACGACTGCAAGATTGTTTTCTTGAGTTGGGCTAACAGAAATCTCGCTTGTTTGAATAGCGATTTGTTGTTGTTCGGGTTCTTGTATAGCAGGTGGCGGATTTTCTGTAATGGTTGCAAGATTATTTTCTTGAGTTGGGATAATAGAAATTTCACTTGCTTGAATATCGAGTTGTTGTTCGGGTTCTTGCACGGCAGGCGGCGGATTTTCTTTAAGGCCCGCAAGATTATTTTCTTGAGTTGGGCTAACAGAAATTTCGTTTGCTTGAATATCGATTTGTTGTTGTTCGGGTTCTTGCACAGCAGGCGGCGGATTTTTTTCAACGACTGCAGAAATAATAGAATTTTTGTCTGTTGGTGTTTCGATTGACTGTTCTGTTTTTTCTACAACAGGAGGTGAAGTTTCTTCATCGGGTAAAAATCTTATACTGAGGAGTGAGCCTGTAGCTGTATTCATTTGTGTTAAATTTTCATTTTCTTTCATCAAATCAAATTCGGCAACAGATTTTTCTAATATTGATACAGGGTTTTCAGTTTTTTTTACGGATAATGTTATTTGGTCCGTATTTAATTGCTCGTGATTAGTTGGTTGATGGCTTATAACCGAAGAGGAAAGTTCATTAAGAAGTTGTGGAGAAAGTGTTAATGGATTGAAATCGTTCGAGTTATGTAATTTTTTTTGAAAAGGACTTTCCTTTTGGCTTCCTTGTTCATGAGGCCATAAATTTATTGGCGACTCAGAATTATTCAATAAATTTGTTCCTTGATTTTCTTTGTTTTGATTTCTTATATGTGACTTTTCTTGAATGTTGTTAAAATCTTCTTCTTGATCTTTTTTTTGCAGGAGTGCGTCAGCAATTTTTTTAAAAACATTCATTTTTTTTCCTTCTATCGGCTCGATTGTAGTGGGCGTGCAAAAATTTCATTTGATAAAACGCCTATTAATCGTTGTTTTTTTGCGGCGTATGCTGCAATGGCAAAGTAGTAAATCTTGCCATTTCGTAATCCATTTAGGCGGAATGAAAGTTGGTTCCCCACAAAAAGAGGTGAGTTGCCCTCGTGTGCAAGTTGTCCCAAATACTCCCCTGGTCGCTCGCCGTAGTATATCACATAACCGTCAACATTGTCATCTATTGATTTTGACCATGACAAATCAACATAGCCGCTGCCCGCTTCTGCACGAAAAACGGAAGGAGGCAAGGGAGGCTTTTCTTCCTCATAACTGATTACGATTTCAGAAATTGATGGCGTTTTATTTCCCGAGCCATCAGGGTACAAATCTGCTGCAATTTGAAAAAATATTCCTGAAATATCTTTTATCGGCTCGTTCAATTTTATGGGCGTCCATTCAGGGTAGGAGGCCGTCCATTCGTAAAAATTTTTTCCGCCACGAATAAAAAACTGTACTTCAGTTTGCGGTGGTTTGTCAAGGACGGCATTTAAAGAAAGTGCTTTTGAACCAAACGTGGTGGTTTCAATCGGTTTTGTTTCGATGCGTCCGCCTTGCTGATTGTAAAAATCGCGCATTCTATCTTTGTGAACGCCACGAAAAATGGCAAAATCATCAATCAAGCCTGTATATCGCTGGCAAATTTCAATTTCATTGACGCCGCCTAATTCTGCAGGGTAGACGCTACCATCTTGGCGAAGTGTTGATGTTGCGTAGGTTACTGCTTCTGTTTTTCCGTTAATGCGATATTCTATTAAGCCGCTGTTTTCGTCATAGGTTAAAACGTGGTGGCTCCATTTTTCTGGAATAATTGAGCTGTGGCTTCGCAGTTCAATCCAGTTTTCTTGGTAATCTTGACCAAAAAATACGTTTGAGAAAATCCATTCCAATTTATTGTTGACAAATGAGGCTTGAATCACTTGGTATAAGGGATTGTTTTTTATGACTTTTGATGATCGCCAGTTAAATATTTTTTCGCCGCTTTCGGCAATTGAGGGCTTGAGCCAAAACTCGATGGTAAATGAGCCTGTTAATCCGCGTGTGCCAAAAAGGCTTCCTTGCGTGCCTTTGAGTTTTAAGCCCGATTGTAATCCTCGGCTGAGCCCTGAGGATTTTCCCATTGCGGCAAGTCCACCTGTCGTTGTAACTGCAGAGGATATAATATGATAATTGCCTGTTTCGTCAACGATTTGTCCGTTTTCAAAGGAGAGTAATAAATCAAGGGAGTCATTTACTTTTGTGGCGTCAGTTGCAAGTTCAATTGATTCGTAGCCGTATTTTCCTTTTCCGCGCTGAACGCCTTCCTCGATTGCAAGCATTCGCCAGCCGTTTTTTCCGCCAAAAGTTTTTGCTGCAACGTCAGATGCGTTTAAATTCCATAAACTGACTAGACAGATTACAAAAAAAATGAATAATTGTTTTTTATACATATTAAATACCATGACCCATAAAAATATTTTTGAAAAACTGCATAACTCCGCCTTAAAAGCACCACCAAAGCCTGGTGTTTACCTGTGGCGAGATGAAAGCAGTTTTATCATTTATGTCGGTAAGGCAAAAAACCTTAAAAATCGCCTAAGTTCTTATTTTCTCAAAAAAAGAGACATAAAAACACGCATTCTTGTGTCGCACGCTTTTTCAATTGAGTATATTATTACCGCAAATGAATATGAAGCATTGCTCCTTGAAAACACACTGATAAAACAGCACAAACCACGTTATAACATCAACTTAAAGGATGATAAAACCTATCCTGTGCTTCGCATTACTAACGAGGATTTCCCCCGAATTTTCAAAACGCGAAAAATCACCCAAGACGGCTCGCGTTATTTTGGTCCTTATCCAAACGTTGCTGCCCTTGAAACCTTTATAGACTCCCTTAATCGCTGTTATCCGCTTCGACGCTGCCGTCGTTTGCAAAAAAGAACCTCGCCGTGCATGTATTATCACATTGGGCGCTGCCAAGCTCCGTGCTGCAATAAGGTGAGCAAAAAGACCTATAACAACTTTATCGAAGAAATTAGCCGTCTACTTGAGGGCGAAGATACTGCAACTCAAAAAAAAATTGAAAAAGACATGAAGGCTGCGGCAAAAAACCTTCAATTTGAAAAGGCTGCTCGTCTTCGGGATGGATTGTCGGCACTGAAGCTTTTGTATTCGCAAAATAGCGTGGAGGATTTTGACCCTGAAGGGCGCGATTACATTGCGTTTGCTGCGGAGGGAACGCTGGTAACCTTTGCCATTTTGAAAATGCGACATGGCAAATTGATTGCACGCGATATTTATCGTCTGCGTAGTTTGAATAGCGAGGATGAGCTTTTGAACGAATTTTTGCTTGCGTATTATGTTGAAAAAAGCTTAATTCCGCCGAGCATTTTTGTGCAAAGTGAGGATAGCTTGCAATTAACAAAATCCTTTTTTGAGCAAACCTTTGACGCACAGGTAAATATTTATTGTATTTCCGCCTCGCTTGAACATGCAAAACGCCATCAGGCTGCAATTTTAATGGCTCAGCAAAATGCTCTTGAGGACATAAAACGGCGAATCCGTGAACGGGGAGACACTGCGGCAATGGAAGAATTGATGAAATTGCTGAACCTTGATCATCTTCCCGTGCGAATTGAGGGCTTTGACATTGCCCATTTGCACGGAAAATTCCCTGTGGCCAGTTTAATTTCATTTTATAACGGAAATCCTGACAAAAAAGGATACCGAATGTTCCGTCTTAAGACAACTGAGGGAATTATTGATGACTTTGCCTCGATGCGTGAGGTTGCCCACCGTCGATATAGCCGTATTTTAAGCGAACAAAGCGAATTCCCTGATTTGATTTTAATCGATGGCGGGATTGGGCAAGTAAATGCGGTCGATGAAGTGCTCAATAATTTGGGTTTGACAATTCCGATTGTGGGGCTTGCAAAGCAGGATGAACAATTGTATGTGCCGCATAATTCAACGCCGATTCAGCTGCCAAAGCGAAGCGACGCCTTGCGACTTTTGCAACGAGTGCGAGATGAAACACATCGATTTGCAACGACACGTAATCAACGCCTGCGAACAAAAGAAAATACGTATTTGACCTTTGAGAATATTCCTAATGTCGGCAAGGTGCGGGCAAGGCAATTGCTTGATACATTCGAAAGCCTTGAAAATCTTGCGGTTGCCGAGCCGAAAGCGGTGTATTCTGTTGCCCATTGCTCAGAGCAACAAGCACGAGAAATTATTGAAAGTGCACAGTTTTTGCATAATCAGCGTAAACTGAGCGAAAAAACACAGAAAAAAGACAATCGCATTCCCAAAGCGAACAAAAATCTTTCAAACCTTGCAGAACAAGCCCTAAAAGGAAAGTATGAGTGATTTTCTTCCTTAACAACTCCAATCTTTTTTGTAAGGGTTTGCTGAGTATAGGATTTTCGCTAGCTTTTTTTTTTTTGATATGATACCATAATTTTATGAGTGACTTAGATTTGTCTTTTAAAAAATTACTAAAAGAGCAGACTTTTTCTGTTTCTGGAATTACTGAGGTTATTAAAGAAATATTAGAAGGATCTTTTTCTGATATTACACTTGAGGGCGAAATTTCTAATTATCGGCCGTCGAGTACGGGGCATTTATATTTTTCACTCAAAGATGAAAATGCTATAATTGGAGCCGTTTTTTTTAAGGGTCGAAGTCGCTATCTTTCCTTTGTACCGAAAGATGGATTGCGCGTAAAAGTAACAGGAACGATATCGGTTTATGCTCCACGTGGCACCTATCAAATTATTATCACATCGATGGAACAAGCTGGCGTTGGCGATATTTTGCAAATTCTTGAGGAGCGAAAAAGAAGACTTGACAAGGAAGGACTTTTTGATGCGCAACGAAAGAAGGTTTTACCTCGTTATCCAAAAACGATTGGGCTGGTAACAAGTCCAACGGGGGCAGCCTTGCAAGATATTTTACAAATTGCACAACGGCGAAATAATGGCATTAATATAATTATTTTTCCCTGTGCGGTGCAGGGAAATGAAGCAGCACCAGCAATTGTACGGCAAATAAAAATAGCAAATGATTTTAAATTGGTAGATGTTTTGATTATTGGGCGGGGCGGTGGATCTCTTGAAGATTTATTACCTTTTTCAGAAGAGATTGTGGTGCGAGCCGTTGCAGAATCTGCAATTCCAACAATTAGTGCTGTCGGCCATGAAATTGACACTGCCTTGATTGATTACGCTTCTGATATGAGGGCTCCAACTCCTTCTGCAGCTGCGGAGCTGGCAATTCCTCTTAAAAATGAACTTGTTGATTTTATTCGTTTTTCGCTTGATGATTTTCAACAGATAATTGAGGCTCGCCTTGAACGTCTTCGATTTATGCTACAATCATTTTCTATAGATAATATGGAACTGCGATTTCGTTCAATTGAGCAGCCTTTGTTGCAACGCTTGGATGACGCAAAAGAAAATCTTCTTTTTGCGGTGCAAAATCGAACAAATGCTTTTAAACAATCGCTTATCTTGATTACGCAGAAACTGACCGAAGCAAATCCTACAGAAATTTTACGGCGTGGATTTTCAATTGTGCGTAATCCTCAAACAGGAAAGGTGATTACTTCTGCAACTCAAATAAAAATACGCGAACATTTAGAAATTATTCCAGCAAATGGAAAAATATTGGTAAGTGTTGAAAATATAGAGTAAAAGAGGGTTAGCAAAAATGATAAAAGTTGGATTTATTTGTGTTCATAATTCTTGTCGAAGCCAAATTGCTGAGGCT
Organism: Treponemataceae bacterium; assembly: GCA_051651885.1. Classification (GTDB taxonomy): domain Bacteria; phylum Spirochaetota; class Spirochaetia; order Treponematales; family Treponemataceae; genus JBOFSR01. The sequence continues at coordinate 3,320 of JBOFTD010000302.1, read as the reverse complement.
TTGGGTAAACATCTTGCACATAAAAGTTTTGAGAGTTTTTCGGCGGGCACTGAAACAAAACCACATATTAATCGTGATGCGGTTCGTTTAATAAAAAATATTTATAACATTGACATGGATGTAAATCAGAAAAGCAAATTGCTGAGCGAAATTCCTGCTGTCGATGTGGTAATCACGATGGGGTGCAATGTGAGCTGTCCTTTTTTGCCGTGCAAGCATCGTGAGGATTGGGGGCTTGATGATCCAACGGGAAAAACTGATGAGGAATTTCAAAAAATAATTCAAATTATTCATCAAAAAATTCTTGATCTTGCTAAACGAATTGATAATGGGCTGGGAAAATAATTTTTCTTTGCAGATTTTATTAATATAATTCAAACAAAATACCAAAATTTTAGAAAAGTCGCTTTTTTCTGAAAATATTTTTTCTCCTTTTTCACCGTGATTTTATACTTGACAAAATCAAAAAAAATGTCGATTATGTTTACACACAAATATGCAGTCCTACTGCAAAAACTCTAATGGAATAAACGATTTTTAATCATTTTGAGGAGAATATATGTCACTTGCACAAGAAAAATTACAAGAACTCAAACAAAAAAAAGAACAAATTTTTGAAGCGGGCGGAAAGGTTCGTATTGAAAAGCAGCACGCGGGCGGCAAAATGACTGCCCGAGAGAGAATGCTGTACTTTTTTGACGAAGGAACCTTTGTTGAAATCGACGCCTTTGTTCAACACCGATGTTCAAATTTTGGCATGAAAGAATTGCCATCCGAATCCGTTATTACAGGATACGGCAAAGTCAACGGACGGCTTGTTTATGCATTTTCACAAGATTTTACTATTCTTGGCGGCTCTTTGGGCGAATATCACGCTCAAAAAATCTGCAAGGCAATGGATATGGCGGCAAAAGTTGGCTGTCCAATTCTTGGTATTTGTGATTCAGGTGGTGCTCGTATTCAAGAAGGGCTTGACTCTCTCAATGGTTACGGCGAAATCTTTTTTAGAAACACGCGAAACTCAGGCGTAATTCCACAAATCTCTGCGATTATGGGGCCCTCAGCTGGCGGTGCGGTCTATTCTCCTGCACTAACGGATTTTATTTTTATGGTTGATAAGACGTCGCAAATGTTCATCACCGGCCCTCAAGTTATCAAAGCGGTTACAGGCGAGCAAATCTCCGCAGAAGAACTCGGTGGAGCAGAGGCTCACAATAGCAAAAGTGGTTGTGCAAACTTTTTTACCGCAAACGACAAAGATTGCCTTGATAAAATCAAAAAACTCCTTTCATTTTTACCACAAAATAATATGGAAGTTACGCCATTAGCCGACTGCAAAGAAAATCCCAATCAATTAATAGAAGATTTTAATACCATTATTCCTGACAGTGCCAATAAACCCTATGATATGTTTGATATTATCAAAAAACTTGCGGACAACGGCGATTACATGGAATATTCTGAGTGTTTTGCAAAAAACGTCATCACTTGTTTTGCTCGCATTAACGGGAGGAGCGTCGGAATTGTTGCTAATCAGCCGACTGTTATGGCAGGATGCCTTGATATGCACTCTAGCGATAAAATTGGACGATTTGTGCGATTTTGTGACGCGTTTAATATTCCTTTGTTGACAATTGTTGACGTTCCAGGATTTTTACCTGGCGTTGCACAAGAGCATGGCGGAATTATTCGACATGGAGCAAAGGCTCTCTATGCATATTCTGAGGCAACCGTTCCAAAAGTTACCCTGATTACTCGAAAAGCCTATGGCGGAGCGTATCTTGCCATGAGCTGTAAGGCAACGGGTGGCGATATGGTGCTTGCATGGCCGACTGCAGAAATTGCCGTTATGGGTGCAGACGGTGCAATCAATATTATTTTTAAGAGGGATATTGACGCCGCAAGCGATAAAAACGCAAAACGTGCAGAAATGATTGATGTGTACTCAAAGGAATTTGCAAATCCGTATCAAGCGGCAAAACGTGGCTTTGTGGATGCAGTGATTGAGCCTGCAACGTCTAGGCAACGAATTATTGATGCTTTTGATATGCTTGAAGGCAAAAAAGATAAACTTCCTGCAAAAAAACATGGCAATTTGCCCGTCTAAGCAAAGAGGATTCTATGAAAAATAAAATAACTTTAGCGAGAGTTTTACGAGCCCTTTTTAATCCTGCAAGTATTGAAGATGCTGATTATTACACAAAAAAAGAAGCCTACAAAAAGGCTCAACTTGAGGAGCGAAAGCTTCGCATTCAGCAGAAAAAAGAAAAGAAGCTTGAAAAAAAAATTAAAAATCGGAAAAAATTAACGATGGTAAAATTTTTTAGAGCCCTAATTAATCCCTCTTCTGTACGAAAAGAATTTGTGGAGCTTGAAAAAAAGGCAATCGAGCTGGAAAAAAAATCTTCTTCATCGAGAAAAATGGTGATTCCTACGTTTACTTTTCAGCCAGCAAAAAAACTTTGCGACACAAGAACATCATGGACAAAGTCTGCCCTGCAAAGTCAAATGCTTAATAGAAGGTCGTAAAAACTCAAACTTAATGTAGCTATACATTTTTCATACAATGACATGTGCCTCAAATTATGCTATAATTCTCTGATCTATATTGATAGGAGCAAAAAATAATGTGTTTAATAAAAAAAGAGTCGTTTAACAAGATTTGGAAAGTATTACTTTTTATAGCAAGTCTTATGGGGTTTGGATCAGGATTTATATTTTTAAGTCCTACAATTCAGCATAAGATTGTTTTATTTGCACAATATTTTCGTAGCAAAAATTTGGATATCGTAAAATGGTCTTCTCTTATTAATGACGGTGGGGTTCTTTTAGTAGCAGCATTTGGGCTTTTTATACTTATTTTTTTTACTCATTTTTTTGAGCTCGTTGTTAAATATAAAAATGCATCAGCTATAAGCTTTTTTGTGCTATCATTTGTTTTTTTAGCAATAACAATTTCTCTAAAAGCCACTACTTACTCAGATGCAGATAGCTCTTCTGAATTATTATTGGCAAAAGAGTTAGCTAATGAAAATAAATTAATGAGTACACAGTGGTATTACTCAACAGAATTAAGGGTCGTAAATACGCAGCTTATTTCGATGCCACTTTTTAAACTTACGAGCAACTGGAAATTAGTAAAAATTCTTACATCATTGATTCTTGCTGTAATATTATGCTTTTCTTATTGGTTTTTACTCAAAAGTCTTCATATTAAAAATGTTGTTTTAAAATATCTAAGCTCATGTATTCTTTTGTTGCCAATTTCGGGCAGTGTTTTTGGTCTTGTACAAGGGAATAATTATTATTTTCCTCATATT
>JBOFTD010000301.1:0-7467 GCA_051651885.1 Treponemataceae bacterium | reverse complement strand
GAATGCTTACACCCATTTCTTCTTCAATTGCATAAACAAGCTCATAAGTATCGAGACTGTCTGCACCTAAATCACCTCGAAAAGAAGCATCTAGTGTAACTTTTGACTCTTCAACTTCTAATTTTTCTACAATAAGTTTTTGAATTTTTGCAAATAATTCGTCCATAAAATTAATCTCCTTCAAAAATTAAATAATAGTTTGCTTGTAACAAACTATATATCTATGATTTTAAAATTGGCAACAAAGCCAACTAGTTAGAACCTAATAAAATATTTTCCGTCTATTAATTGCTTCCGGGAACAATAATTTGTCGTCCACGGTAAAATCCACACTTTGGACACACACGATGCAACAAAACTAAATTACAACAATTACCGCATTCAACAAGATTTGGAGCTGTAAGACGCATATTAAGCCCCTGTCTTCGTTTAGTGCGTCCCTTTGATGTTTTCGCTCTTGGTACTGCCATTTATAAACCTCTTTCTAAAATTATTTTTACAATTTGTAAAGAATACAACAAATTATACTAAAATGTCAATATCTTTGCAATAAGTTATTTGCGAGTTTGCTATAAATTTTTGCTCGAAACAACAAAAATATAAAAAAATCGATAAAAAAAACTTGACATAAAAAAAACGTTATGTTACTATATTAGAATATTCGAATATAGTAACATAACGTCAAAGGATTTTTATGGACAAAAAAAACAATCTTTCAGAGCAAGATTTTGAAAAGCTGGAACAAATTTACAAATTATTTGGAAGCATTCCTCGCTTAAAGATTTTATTACGCCTAAATGATGGTGAATGCGATGCAGGCGAGCTCTCACTCGTTGCAGGACTTTCTCAATCGGCAACAAGTCATCAATTAAAAGATTTGAGGCAAGGAAAAATCATAAAAGCAAAAAAAAAGGGTTTGCACATGGAATATAGCCTTGATGATCATCATATTTTTGAAATTATCAAGAGTGGAATTAATCACGTAAAAGGAGAAAACTGCTATGAGTAAAACAAGTTGTCGCTGCTGCACAAGCACTAACATCAAAATCGAGGGAAACAATTCCCTCACTGATCAAACGAGTACCAAAAAAGAGGCTATTCGATTAGCTCTTTCATTAGCTTTAATGATTGCAGGTTTAGTTTTTGAAGATAATTTTTCAAAAACAATTATTTTTATTTATTTTATTGGTGTTTTTTTGCTTGCAGGGCATGAAGTTGTCTTAAATGCAATCAAAAATTGTTTGAAAGGCAAGGTTTTTGATGAAAATTTTTTAATGACCATTGCCTCGATCGGAGCATTCAGTATCGGAGAGATGGAAGAAGCGGTTGCGGTTATGATTTTTTATGGCTTTGGCGAGCTTTTGCAAGAAATCGCAGTAAAACGAAGTAAAAAAAATATTACCAAGCTTATGGATATTCGACCAGATTTTGCAAACCTTAAAACCACTGAGGGAATTACCGTTGTAAGCCCATCAGAAATAAAAATTGGCGATATTATTTTAATCAAACCGGGAGAAAAAGTTCCGCTTGACGGCATTATTGTAAAAGGAGAAAGTTTTATTGATGTGCGTGCTTTGACAGGCGAATCAATTCCCAAAAAGGTACGAGTTGGTGATGATTTACTTTCAGGATCAATTAATAGTCAAGGCGTATTGGAAATGCAGGTTACAAAAAATTTTTCACAGTCAACTGTTTCTAAAATTCTTGAGCTGGTAGAAAATGCCCAAAACAAAAAAGCTGAAAGCGAAAAGTTTATTACGAAATTTGCTCGAATCTACACACCGATTGTCGTTATTTTTGCTTTGGCAACGGCAACGCTTCCGCCGCTATTTGGATTGGGCAGTTTTTCACAATGGCTTTACAAAGCCCTCACTTTTTTAATCATTTCATGTCCTTGTGCTTTGGTAGTTTCAATCCCTGTGAGTTTTTTTGGCGGAATTGGTGCTGCGGCACGAAAAGGTATTCTGATAAAAGGCGGCAATTTTCTTGAAGCGATCAATAATCTAAACACGATTGTTTTTGATAAAACAGGAACGCTCACAAAAGGAACGTTTGAGGTTTTTCAGATTCTTCCAGAAAAATCATACGCAAAAGAAAAACTCCTTGAACTTGCAGCTATTGCCGAGCAACACTCAACGCATCCGATTGCACTATCCATTATGCAGGCATACAAAAAAGCAGCAAACAGTTCGGTAGTAGAAAACGCTGAAATTACAGAGGAAGCAGGATTTGGAATCATTGCAAAAACAGATAAAGGAACAATCCTGTGTGGAAATAAAAAGTTGCTTGAAAAAAATCAAATTCAAGTGAATAGCACTCAATCGAGCAAAACGACTGTCTATATTGCGTTAAATCAATCATTTATTGGAAGTATCCTTATTGCAGATGAGCTAAAGTCTTCTACTAAACAAGGAATTGACGAGTTAAAACAAGTAAAGATTGAACGCCTCATCATGCTCACCGGGGACAATCAAAAAATCGCACAAGAAATTGCAAGCGAAGTTGGTATCGATGAGTTTTATGCAGAGCTTTTACCGCAAGATAAGGTTGCAACATTTGAGCAGATTTTGCAAGAAAATCAAAAGCAAAAAAATGCCCTTTCGGCCTTTGTTGGAGACGGCATAAATGACGCACCAGTGCTAATGCGTGCCGATGTTGGTTTTGCAATGGGCAGTTTGGGAAGCGATGCTGCAATTGAGGCTGCCGATGTGGTAATTATGAATGATGATATTAAAAGCATTGGTATGGCAATTAAAATTGCAAAAAAGACGCGAACGATTGTGACACAAAATATAGTTTTTTCTTTGGGAACAAAGATTTTAATTATGGCAAGTGCGATTTTTTTTGCCACACCGATTTGGCTTGCAATCTTTGCTGACGTCGGAGTCTCTTTTTTGGCAGTACTAAACGCAGTACGCACGTTAAACGTTAAAGAATAAAATAATATTGTGCAAGTGATTGCAGCGATATACTTTTTCTCAAGGTTTTTAGAAACCTTGAGAAAAAGATTCAAGCGAAAAGCACGGTTTTGCATTGAAAATGCAAAATGCACCCAAACAGAAATAATTACCCTTCACATCCTTTTATTACGCCGATTTTAGAGAATAAAATAAAAAACTTTACAGAAAAGTAAATAATTTGCATTTTTTAGCCGATAAAATATACAGAAATTTGCTAACACACAAGGAGTGTTATGATTATTATGAAAAATCGAGTTATAAAAATATTTATTTTAAGCGTAATGCTCAGTGGTCAGTTTTTTAGTGTGGCGGCGCAGATTGTTCCGTCGTCTATAGAAAAAAGTTCTGAGCTGTATAGGCAAATGGCTGGGCTGCGAAGCGAGCTTGGGGCACAAACGACCGAAAGGAATTTAGAGATTTGGTCTCAGTTGGCAACCGTTTACGAACAAATCGGGGATTATTTTGAAGCGGCGGCGGCCTATTCTCAAGCGGCTCTTTTAAGTCCGCCGAATGTTGCACCAAAGTATATTTTAGGGCAAGCACGTTGTTCATTGTTTGCAGGCGATGTAGGAACGTCGCAAGATGTTTTGAATGGTTTATTGCAAACGGGAGCAGGCATTTTAGATGAAAAAACCTTTGCTGAAGTAAAACTTTTGAATATTTGGTGCGATATTGCAAAGGCTCCAGATTCAACGGCACAATCGAAAAATATTGCTTTGCTTCGTAGTTATGTTGCATCAGATAGTATGGAAAGTGTCCGATCAGCATGCCTTTACACGCTTTGGTGGCTTTCTGGTGACGAGCAAGTAAAAAATTCACTGCAACGTGATTATCCAAAATCGCCTGAAGCGGCGTTAATTGATAAAGAAGCAACATTGATGCCGTCTGCAATTTGGTTTTTAACAGCAAGAAAACAACCTGATCCTGATCCTGATACTATTCCTGCGAGAATTGCAGATAACAGCGAGGTAATCATAAGCCCCGATCAAAAACCGCTTGAAATGCATGTTGCAAATTCGGATAATCTTATAGAGTCAGCAAAAACGGTTAATACTGATACGTTGGAAAGGCAAAAAGAAGAGCCTTTTATGCAGACAGCTCCAGAAAATATTCCACAAAAAACGGCAACACTTATTGATCTGGATCCTTATTTTGAAGAAAGTGTTGAGCCAGCAACAATTGTGGATATGAGCCCTTATTCTGAAGAAAGCACAGTTCAGGCAACAGTTGTGGATATGAGCCCTTATTCTGAAGAAAGTGTTGCTCCAGTAATACCACAGGTAGAGGATGTAATTGTAAATGATATTCCTAATACTATTTCCTCAACAAATTTGAAGCCACCACCAAAAAATTTTATTGAAACTGAAGATAAAGAAAATATTCGCGAGGATATTTCTGTCATTGAACCAACCCCAATTCCACAAGAAGAGCCTATTTCTGATATTCCGCCAGCAGTAGTTATTGAGCCAGAGCAGACACCAGCAGTTGTACAGCCCACGCCGACTCCAAAGAGAAAAGGGCCTCCTCAAAAATGGCAACAAGTCGGGCTTTTCCGAGAGGAGAATAATGCAAAAAAATTATTGAATCAACTTAGTGAAAAGGGTTTCAAAGCTGAAATTCTTTATAGAGAACGCGAAACAGGGATTTTCTATGTGGTTGCAGTAAAAGATAAAAACAACACAATGAAATTTCGTTTGCAAAAAGCTGGTTTTGAAAGTTATAGCATTGTTGAATAAGCAGTATAATAAATCATTATTTTTTATCAGTTGACAAAAAAAAGCTGGACGATTTACTCGCCCAGCTTTTCTATTAGTTTTCTATCTTACTTTGCATCTGTTGTAGCTGCTCTTTAACCAAGTTTAACTCATTTGTTATATTCTCGACAGCTATTTCTGCGGCAGTTTTTCTTTTTTTTACCGCAGGTTTTTTCTCACCGTCATCCTTTTTACTATTCACCGCAGGAGTTTTTTTAGGTTTTGGTTTAGCCACGAAAGACTCGGTATTCCCATCTGCAGAAATACCAAAAACTTTGATTCCCTCATCAGGGAAAAGCTCTTTAATCTCTGCAATAATCTTTTGGGTAAGAATAAATTGCGCTTCCTCGACATACGCGATGAGTAAAAAATTCGTTTCTGGCCACACAGTAGACTCTAACTTTCGATTATTTTTGCCTCGTCCATACACAACAGGAAGCAGTGTGTATAAAAATCCGTCAACTTTTGTTTCAAGGCTATTAATGATATCTTCTTGAACCGATGCATTTGCAATTATTTCCATTCTAATCATACTTGAGCCTCCAATTGATTTGTTTTAATTTTTTTTACTCGTTTTTTATTCATCAATGAGTACACAACAGGAACGAACAACAAGGTGATAAAAGTACTAGAAATCAATCCGCCAACAACCGTCATTCCAATAGGAGCAATCATTGCAGCAGCACCGTCGGTTGCAAAACAAAGCGGCAACATTCCAAAAATCGTTGTAAAAGTCGACATTAAAACAGGGCGAAGTCGTGAAATACCTGCTTGCAAACAAGCTTCGTCTACCTCAACGCCACGTCCAACTAAAAGATTTGTATAGTCAACAAGGATAATTCCGTTATTAACAACAACGCCAATCAACATAATAATACCAATCATACTTGTCATTGATAAACTTTGGCGTGTTAAAACGTGAATTAAAATAACACCAATAATCAACAACGGAATGGTTAAAAGATTGATTAATGGATCTTTGAAAGACTCATACGTTCCTGCCATAACACCAAAAACCAAAAAGATTGCAAGAAGGAAAATCAGCAAGTAAATATTTGCTTGCTCACTTGTTTCTCTGGCAACGCCCTCATGCGTGTATGAAACGCCGTCAGGTAAAACCATGTTTGCTCTAATTGCCGCATCAATTACCTTTTCAAGTTCAGTAGGAGTTGCGTTATTAAGAGCATCCGCAGTAATGTGAATAATACGCGTTTGATCTTCACGGTTAATATCAACAGGCCCAAGCCCTTTTGCTATGTGAGCAAAGTTTGCAACTGCAACACGGCCATTAGTTCCGTTTACAAAAATATTTTCAAGGTCTGTCGTTTCTTTTCTGTCTTCTGGCTGATACATAACAACGATATCAAACTCTTTTCCATCAGCACGATAAATACTTGCCGTTGTGCCATCAATCGCAGCATTAATTTCATTTGCCGTTGCAGAAACGCTTACACCGAATGAATAGGCTCGCTCTCGGTCAATAACAACCTCAATTTGCGGAAGTCCATCAGTCATATCAATTGAGGACTCAGAGATATCTTCAATGTCTTTGAGAATTTCTTGGATATCACGAGCCGTGCTCATTGCAGCGGGTAAGTCATCAGAGCGAATGGCAATATCGACGTCAGAGCCGCCCCAGCTTCCGCGTTGTCCTTGGCTAAAGCTAAACGTTGCAGAAGGAAAGTCATCAAAATAGGTACGAAGTTTTGCTTTAATTGTCTCTGATGTATCAATTTGTTCAGCAGCACTCGGTAACTGAATGGTGATTATTCCTTTATTTGTCGCGTCATTTGACATAAAGCCGCCTGAAGATCCAACAGTTAAAATAAGCGTTTTATAGCCTTTAACATCATTTTCAATAAGACCAGAAAGCTGATACATCATCGTTCGAGTATCGTCAAGTGTCGTTCCCAAAGGAAGTTCAATGTTTAGCTCAACAGATTCTTCATTTGTTGGTGGCATAAAAACAACTTTTAACTGGAAGGCTGCAAGCACAATACTTGCAAACAAGGTGCCAACAACAATAAGCGTTGTAAGGGCACGGTGCTTCAACGTAAGATTTAATCCTGTCGTAAAAAGATTAGTAATTGAATCCATAATGCCTTCGCCAAAACCATCAAGCTTTTTGAGCAAAGGATTTTTAATCGGATTTTCTTTTGGATTATTAAGTGGTAAAAAATGCCCTGCCAAAACAGGAACAAGAAGGACTGCAACAAAAAGGCTTGAAAGCAAGGCAATACAAATGGTAAAAATCATGTCTTGAAACATTTGCCCCATAATGCCTAATTCCTTTTTGAAAATAATAAAAGGAAGAAAAACACAAAGCGTTGTCATATTTCCTGAAAAAACGGAGATGAAAACTTCTTTTGATCCAAGCATTGCCGCCGTTTTAACTTTTGCTCCCCGCATACGATACGTAAAAATATTCTCCAAAATAACGATTGCCGCATCAACAACCATTCCCAGCCCCAAAATAAGACCAGTCATTGTCATCATGTTAAGGGTGATTCCTGCAAAGTTCATAAAAATGAGCGTAATAATAATAGAAGCAGGAACGGCAACACCAATAATTACCGTACTTTTAAGGCTTCGCAAGAAAAGAAAAAGAATCAACATAGCAAGTAAAATTCCTTGCAAACCAGATTCCACCAAAAGATTAATCGTATCTCGAATTTCTGTTGTATTGTCAGAAATCAACTCAAGTCGCACATCAGCAGGAAGCGTTTCTTGCACTTCCTGCATTTTTTTATAGA
>JBOFTD010000300.1:0-2647 GCA_051651885.1 Treponemataceae bacterium | reverse complement strand
AGCCTCTGCCATAAGAGCAAGGGGGCTTCCATGACCGCATAATGTTTTAGCTTTTGCAGAACTTACTACATTAATAGGCTTGTTCGAAACAGCTTCTCCTGTTTGAGTTTTTGTGCCAATCAAAAGAACCCTCTTTACCTCGCCAGAACTTCCTGCAAGGGAGTTGTCAATTTCTTGGTAAGACCCTGGAACCAAAAGGCTATCAGGTATCTGTGTAAATGGTATCGCCATAGTTATCTCCTCTATTTTGTAAATCAATATCATCAAAGGCAGTTGCGCCACCTTGCTGGTGAGTCGCCTCATACCCTTCAAAATCTTCTAATATATCAGGCAACGGGATTTCTCCACTTTCGCCATTTTCTAAAATCGTGCCTCGAACTTTCCACTGCCAACTGACAGCCCAAAGGGTAACACCCATTTTATTAATGCTGCCGCTGTAAAGACATTCAGCACTTATTTTTTGACCGCCGCCAAAAGCCCAGTCTGCCTCAAGCTCCCGCAAAACAGGAATAACCGCACTGGTAAGAAGTAAGGCGTTATTGTAAAGCCTGTCTGTATTTGTTGCCTTGGTAATAATCCACTGGACAAAATTGATATACGTCTCGTCAGCATCACTGTCTTTTATTGATACAAGGCTTGTAAGAATTGCAGGTGTTTTAATTGAAAGTGCCTTTATCTCCTCTTCGCTAAAAATCCCTGCATGAGCTTCAATGGTCACTCCCTTTGTTTTTATGCGTGATTTTAAAGTGTCAATGACACTTTGGCGTACATCAATTAAATTCATATTGACCGCCGTAAAAAATCTTGCACAATACAAAGCAGTAAATGCTCATCATTTTTGCTCACCCCAATAAAGGGACGGGCAACCATCTTACTCGTGCCATCTTGCAAAAACGGTGCATACGCCATTGTTGCTCCGACAAGCACACTAGTACTCGTCGCTTGGGACTCAAGGGTGTTGCTTAAAAAACCTTTTCTAAACAGCAAACTTCCTGTCGTGCCATTTTTCTTATACAATGCCCGTGTACTGTCTTTAATCTTTGCCCACGCTTTGCCATCTGGGCTTGTTTTTTCTCTCGCAATACGCTCACTCATTGAGCTTTCTAATTCAACACCGATATCGCCCATTAATCTTTGGCTATCACGGTCAGACAACCGCAATTCTTCTAATGTTTTTTTCAAAGCAGAGATTTCTTTAATATCAACTGTTGCAAAGTTTGCCATTAATACATACGCCCCTTTTTAAAGAAGCGATTATCAGCAATTCCTTCATCAGGAGTAATAACAACGCTTGACTCTTGCAAGCCTACCCCTGATAATCCACCCTTGTATTCACGATCAATTGCCTCAAGTAGTTTCATCATGTCTTTGTACCGTGCATTGTCTTGCTCACTTTGAGAGGCAGTGTCGGTTAGTCGATGTAAGGCAATATCTGAACAAAGAGCTTTAAGGCTTATGTCAAACTTTGGATTAACAGGCTCAATCAACAAGCCCTCATCATCTAACAGCCATAAAAGTCGAGAACAAATAATCCCTGTAGCGTCATTTAATGCAATAGTGATCCGTTGTGTGTCAAGCTCGCCGTTATCATCAGAAGGCAAGGCTGGATGGTGGGCGGATATACGCAATAAAAATTCTTCAACAGAGATTAGATTTTTCATTATTATTTTTCCACCTTAAGGTTTTTATCAGCCATAAGGATTGCAAGGTCTTTGGCAAAAATAGAATATTCTTGTTCTATCTTTGTAAAACGCAAACCGCATCTAAAATACGAAGGGTTTTGACCAAGGTGGTGTGCCTTAATTTTGATTTTTTTTGAAGCCCCATCTTTTGAACCTTCAGGTAATGCCTCCGTTTTAGATGTATCACTGTCGGATTGATCTGGTGCTGGAGGCTCTGCAAAATTGGCAAGCTCTTCTTCTTTTTTGGCAAGCTGATTTTTCAATCCTGTAACCTTACCTTTAAGATTAGCATCAGTTGGCTTTGCTTGACTTGCTTTTTCAGCTGCATCAAGTTTAGCCTTTATACTGTTAAGCTCTGCTTGTAATTCTTCTTTTGTTTTCATTAAAACTCCTTAGCCTTACACGGCTTTCTTTTCTATAGAAGAAACTCTTCTATTTTTTATTCTTGTAAATGAGGGTGGCAGGACATCCTTCCACAGAATGCACTAAGGTGCATTCTGTAAGTCAGCTTTGCTGGCTATAGCCACGGAGAGACAATTAATTCAACTTTGTTATAGTTGATATTGCTTTCACCGTTAGCAAGGTTTTGTTTTTTAACAAGGTTTTCACCAGCAGAGCGAAGGCTTGATGGCACGACTAAGTGCGTTGCCATAATTCCCATAGGGTCACCGCCATCTCGTTTGAAACTTTCCATTTGAGCAATGGCTGCTTCAAAGTTGTTTGCATTTAGTGCTGCCTTTGAAGCCACCGCTTGTTGCCAAAGCCCATATCCAAAAGCACCACGCCAACGACCGCCATACACGAATTTGTCTTTCATGAAGACGATTTCGCTTTTTGTATCTTGAATTGATTCAAGTTCTGCTTTCATTCGCTCTTGCAAAATAAAAGGCTTAATGGCTTTGTTTAAAGAAAGAATAAACCATGGGGTGCCAGTTCCTTCCCCAACAATGTTAGAAACAAGCATT
>JBOFTD010000299.1:0-4985 GCA_051651885.1 Treponemataceae bacterium | reverse complement strand
CTCAATAATTCTTGAAAACTTTTCACGCTATTTTAGATTTCCCAACTCTTTTGAGTCAATGATTTATTTAAGCCAAGTTCAACAAGCCCTCGCAATAAAAACGGCAGTTGAGTACTGGCGAAGCCTGCGTCCTCATTGCATGGGTGCTATCATCTGGCAACTCAATGACGTGTGGCCTGTTGCATCATGGTCATCAATTGAATATTCTGGCAAATGGAAGCTATTACACTATGCCACAAAGGATTTTTATGCACCGTTTGCTGTTTTTCCCTATAAAAAAGATGGAAAAGTTTATATTAATGTTGTAAATGACTGTGCAAGTAAAAAATCTTGTTCCGTAAATATGCGTTTAATTGATTTTGCAGGAACAGTTGTGAAGTCAGAGATAAAAAAGTTGACGGTAGCCTCTGATAGTGTTGAGTCCTTTTTGTATGAAGAAGATTTTTCAACGGATGTTTTTTTGCACCTCCAATTACTCGATGAGAAAAATGAGGTTTGCTTCGAAAACCAACTTTTTTCCTCCTATTATAAAGAAAGCACTTTGCAAAACCCACAAATCTCTATCGATATTGAACAAAACCAAAACAAGCAATATGAAATCACATTAAAATCAAATGCTCCAGCATTCTTTACATCGCTTGATATTCCTCAGATTAATGGTGTTTTTAGCAAGAATATTTTTACGCTTTTGCCAAATGAGCCGCAAAAAATACTATTTACGCCAAACAAGAGTGCACTTGATACAAAAGAGCGAAAAAGTTTGCGCAAGCCTACGCTATCCTATGTAAAAAAAGAGATAAAAATTGCAACTTTATTTCATAGCTATTAAAACCTAAGAGGAAGAATATGTTTCAATCTTACATCAGTGCATTGCTTTTATTTTTTTCATCATTTATTTGGGGACTCGCATATATTCCTACGCGATTTTTAGGTTCACAAGGCTTTGGCGTTTTTTTTGAACTTTTATGGCGATTTTCAATTCCTGTTTTTATTTTAGGGATTGTTTTTTTTAAGACAATAAAAAAAATGACGTTTGATCAAAAAAAATACAGTGTAATAGCAGGCTTAGTATTATTTGTAGGACTTTTTTGTGCCGTACAAGGCTTACGAATTGTTTCATCGCCAACAGTGGGATTTTTTCTTTTGTCACTTAATACCATTTTTATTCCACTCTATTTTTTCTTCCGCTTTAAAAAAAGATCATCTATGCTAATTTTAATCACTTCAATCGGAGCATTAATTGGTTCAGTTTTGATGGCTTGGGGCGATCCGCGTGTTCCACCAAATTTTGGCACGCTTTTATGCTTTCTTTCAACCATTGCATTTTCAGCCTACATTGTAATTTCATCTACAATTGTTAAAAATACAGAGCCTGCAGGGGTGCTTTTTTTTCATTGCATAGCTTTTGTCGTACTTTGCATTCCTCTTTTTTTCCTTTTTGAATTTTCCTCAATGCAAAACATATCAAGCATAGTCTGGAAAAATCCTCAGTTATGGATGGCCGTTTTGTTTCAAGGTTTCTGTTCAGGGACGATTGCGTACTTGCTTTATTTTTTTGGAATGCGTTCTACTCCCCCAGCGGCCGCGGCAGTAATTCTTGCAATGCAAAGCGTTATCGGAGCATTCGCTGAATATTTTTTGTTTGGCGTTCGCCTTGCAAATTTGACTTTGATCGGTTGCATATTAATTTTTGCATCAACGCTGGCAGTTTCACTATTTCCAGAAAAAAGGATATAAATTAAAATTGAGAGCTTTACTTTCCAGTAATCAAACAAGTATACTGGCCATCTCTTTTTTAATTTTATGCATAATTGTTGCTTTTATAGGCATTAAAAAAAATTTTTCCATTGCGCAACTATTGCTTGCGACGTTAATCACTTTTATTTCTTCTACTCCCTTTTTCGTAAGCAAAATAAATCTAAAGATCAGCACTGAAAATCTTTTTTTTCTATTTTCACTATGCAACCTTTGCTGCTTTCTTGTTTTTTTATTAATCAGTAAAAAAAAGCATAAAACTCCTCTTTCTGATAATAAAAAAAGCCCAAAACAAGAGAATATATATTCGCATAATACCTTTATGATAATGAAAGATTTTATGAATCAAGCGACCGATTCTTTTGCACAAAATAATGATTTAAATTCTTTTTTTGATTTTGTGAATAATACCCTGATTCGCGAAACTACTGCTGATGGAGGAGCAATCCTTCTTGTTGACGACTTAGAAAATCTAATTTCTGTTAAAGTTTTTGCAGGACAATTTCCTCCGCCCTATCGATTACCCAGCGATTTACCTCTCCGTCCTGCTCGAGTAGAAAGCTTCTTTCGCTTTGCAAAATTTTCAAACAACGAAAATATTTTCGGAAAAATTATTTCACAGAACAAAGCAGAATTAATAACCAATCCGCTAGCGGATAATCGTATTTTTCAAAATGGGGAAGATGCGTTCCTTAAATGCGGTACCTATATTTTCATTCCCATACAAAACGAAGAAATTCCAATCGGCGTTATTGCTTTAGCACGATCAGCCACAACCAGTCCTTTTTCAGAGGAAAACTTTAAATCAGCAAAAATATTTGCATCGTTAGTTAATGCAACCCTTAAAAATATTTATTTATTCAATAAACTTGTCGAAAAAGCAGAGGTCAATAGAGAATTTGAACTAGCTTGCATAAGGCGAGACTCCTTAAAACATCAGTTTCTTGAAGATTTTAAGACCTTTTCAATTGGACATATTTTTAATCCAGCACATAATATTTGTAGCGATTATTATGAGCCTATTTTTAATAAAATGAATCGCATAATTTTTATGTGTATTGATACTAAAACCAATGGATTGGCGTCTCTTGAATTAATAATAACGATTCGATCCCTCATACACTTAATCAGCAATAGCTCACAAAATTCTCGCACGATGCTTGAATGGATCAATAAAACAATCTGTTCAAAATACTTTCAAAAGGTAAAAACAAGTTTATCTATCATCATTTTTAATCCAGAAACAAATGAAATTCAATGCTCTTCAGCAGGCGATATTCCTATTTATGTAATAAGTAAAAATAAAACGGTATGCTTAACTAAAAAAACGAATATGCTTGGAATTGATAAAAACAGCCAATATATACTTGTTGAACAACAACTTAAAAAAGAAGAAATTATATGTATGTTTACCGATGGCATTTTAAAAACAGTCAATTCACCGAGTAAAATGTATACCGAGACAACACTTCTTACAAATATTATTGATAAAAAACTTTCAACAGCACAACAAATTGCAAATAAGGCAAAACTCAAAATAAAAGCAATCGAAGGAAATACTCCTCATTATGATGAGCAAACTCTTTTTATACTAAAATCAACGGCTCAGCCTAACCTTGCACCTCGCTAAGAAATTTAAAATCTCCCGTGTGAGCAAAAAAAGGTACGACGGACGGAACGCTATAATATGGAGAGATAAGGGTTTGATTAGCAAGGCAATGATAAAAAAAATCTGAGTAGTCGGTTTCTGACATCAGCGGATAAAGGTACGCCCCTTCTCGCTTCCAGTGCTTTTTAAAAAGACGATCAAACTTTGCCCACTCAGCATTCCCGCGATTTGGCAACTCCATTTGAAGGTCATAAAAAGCTCGCGTAATTGCACCAATAACAGGCTCGGGAACAAAATCCGACGGTGGCATATTGTGGGAGGAACAGCAGCCAACAATAAAAAGAGGGCTTTCCCATGCATACGGGGGTATGATAACAATGCAATCACAATCATTTATATTATCTAGTGCATAATCATTCCATGCACGCCAAACGGTGATTTTTTTACCCTGCAAAGGGCGATCACTGGTGTAAAAATAAAAATCACTACACTGTGGAAAGAAATCTTTGAGAACGTTTTGCAATCGATAACTTTGCCGAGTTTCAAAGTTTGCAATCACGCCACGATCAAGAAAGTTTTTGTGATGCTTTTTTGCACTACCAAAGCCCCAACCTAAAATCGCCCTTCCCTGTGCTTGCATCATGTCGGTAAGCCGTTTTCCTGACTCAGTATAAAGGTACGATCCGCGGGTTCGCCGAACATATCCATAACGCTTTGTAATTTGCTGTGCAAAATCTTCTATTATAACGCCATTGTCGCCACAGCTAATCAAGATTAAGCTCGGCTTTAAGGATTTTTGTTGCCTGTGCAGGATTTGCTTTTCCGCCTGAAGCCTTCATCACCTGCCCCATCAGCCATCCAAGCACATTTGTCTTTCCAGCCTTGAGTTCTGCAATCGGATTAGGATGTTGCTCAATCACTTGGCGAACAATATGTAGTATCTCATCCTCATTGCTCACGGCCTCAAATCCCTTTTGTGCAATGATTTGTGCAGGCATTTGATTTGTTTCAATCATAGTCGTAAAAACTTCTTTTGCTTGCTTAGAGTTGATAGCACCGTCACTTACACAATTAACCAACTGTGCAATATGATCAGGCGTAATAGGTATATCGTCAATACTTTGATTTTGCTCATTGAGCACTCGAAGAAGCTCTGCAAGTATCCAATTGGCAGTCTTCTTAGGGTCTTTTGATTTTTGCGCGGCACTTTCAAACCACAAAGCCAAAGAACGAGTTGCGGTAAGCGTTTGAACATCGCTATCTGATAAGCCGTATTCTTTTTTAAGGCGTTTTCTTTTTTGTGCAGGCAGCTCGCCAACTTGCGTGCGAGCCTTTTCAATTAACTCACTTGAAACACAAAACGGGCGAATATCTGGCTCAACAATAAATCGATAATCAATGAATGAATTTTTTGTGCGCTGAACAATTGTTTGCTCGTTTTCCTCATCCCAGCCGACGGTACGTTTAAACCCTACAATATATTCTTGTCGATCGTTTTCAAACTCTTCCAACTGACGCTTAATCTCGTACGTGCACGCCCCTCTAATTGAGCGAAACGAGTTAAGATTTTTAATCTCCGAAATAGGAGTCCGCCATTCCTTGCCGTCTTCCCATATTTTAA
>JBOFTD010000298.1:0-2152 GCA_051651885.1 Treponemataceae bacterium | reverse complement strand
AATTTAATGGTTGTAATTCGGATAGCTTTGTGATACACTTAAAAGAATGCGAGTTCAGATATAATCATCGCAATGATGATTTATTCACAATCATCAAAAAAATGGTAAAGTTTTCCTAATTTTGCTAGTCAAGAACCTATATTTAATAATTATTCTCTCTATAAAGTAATCAAGAACCGAATAAAAAAACCTCTATTCACTGCTAACATAAATTAAAAAGCTTTCACAAATATTCAGTAAACAAGTTTTATAACGAAACTTGTTTCATCTGTGTAGCTCAATTACAAAATAAATCCCATAATATCCTGTCAAATCCCACCTTTTCTCCGTTATTCTTAAATCTATTCTATTGCTTTATCATTATGTGCATACGAGCTAATACTTAGTTTGCAGTACACATACGAGTCACAGTCCTCGTAGTATACTGCAGAATAAGCTAAAAGTATGAGTTTACTTGTAAATAAACACAGGAGTTGGTTTACTAATCGGTGTAGCTGTTATATTTGGAATTTGCCCATGTGCATTATAACCCCACGAATACAGTATTCCGTCTTCTGCAAAGGCAAAAACTGTATGATAGCCTGTTCCTATTGATTTTATATTATTAAGAACAGAAGCAGGTGTCGTAGCATTAGTTGGAGAATTATCATTACCAACCTCGCCACTTGCATTTTGTCCCCAAGCATACAAGGTATCATTTGTAGTAATGGCAAAAGTATTATGGACACCAGCACCTATAGTTTTTACAGAATCTAGCACTTTCTGTGGCACATGATGAGTTCCAGTAACTCCTATCTGTCCGTTACCATTAGCACCCCACACATATACACTTCCATCATTTGTTAAAGCAAGAGAATGCATTGAACCAGCTGCAACAGCTTTTACATTAGTTAGACTTGCAATACGATATGGACTTGTAACCGCTGTATCACCAGAAGTATTATTTCCTATCTGCCCGCTAGAATTATCACCCCATGTGTAAACGTTTCCACCTTCAGTAAGAGCTATCGTATGCATATAACCTGTTGCGATTGACATGATTTTTTCGCCATTGAGATTTAATGGAATAAGCGTTGGTGTATGAAGATACCCAGAAGTTTGCCCATTGCCAAGTACGCCTTTATCAGTGTTTCCCCATGCATATAACTGCCCATCAGTAGTAATTGCAAAACTATGCTTATAAGCTGCTACAACAGTTTTAATACGTGGTAACGAAACACTGGGGTTTGACGTTTTTGTAATCAGCGTTGGAACAAGCACATTATCACTTGTATCAAGGCCTATTTGCTTATTTCCATTTGATCCCCACGCATAAATTTTTCCATCTTCTGTAAGAGCCAGACTATGATTACGACCTGCAGAAATAAATTGAATAGGAGGAAGGGAGCTTCCTGTACTTGTTTTCTCAATGACTCGAGGATTTTTATTCGATTCAATTACACCATGTCCAAGTTCTCCGAGATCACCCTTACCCCATGAATAAACTTTTCCTTCTTCCGACAAAAATATTGTAAATTCATAAGGAGCTCCTATTTGCTTAAATTTTGCAATAGCTTTCAAATATGGCACATAACCAGCACTTGCAGGATCTTTATTATAAAACTTTTCTATAATATAACTAGTACTACTTGGTATTATGCCTTGTTTTACATATACAGTCTCTGCCTCTGTAAACAAGTGAGAATCATTAGTTGTGATGTCTGCTATCTCTTGGTTTTTAATATATATGTCTTTAAGTTTTGTATTACCTTCAAAAGCCGATTCTCCAATAGTTTCAATATTTTTGCCCATGGTAACACTGGTGAGTATTTTGTTATTTTTAAAAGCCCTATCAGCAATTGCGGTAACGGGAATGCCATGTAATTCATCAGGGACTACAAGCTCTGTTAGAGTCGTTAGTGTTCCAAGTCCGGTAAGAGTAAGCGTTATCGGGTCGTCTTCACCCTCCTCGCCCTCACGAGTGGATTTCAACTTACTTACGTTTCTTACCGATACATTGCGTGCTTTAGATATTGGCACGTTACGTGTATTACGTGCATCCTCTCCGTCGTCTACCTCAAGTCCCTCTAGTTTATACGAAAGTCCTGTTACCGTAAGGTCAACCGTTTTTGTTACATCTCCTGCCTCAAAGGTAATCGTTACAGGGGTAGTG
>JBOFTD010000297.1:0-3543 GCA_051651885.1 Treponemataceae bacterium | reverse complement strand
AATTTAATGGTTGTAATTCGGATAGTTTTGTGATACACTTAAAAGAATGCGAGTTCAGATATAATCATCGCAATGATGATTT
Source organism: Treponemataceae bacterium (assembly GCA_051651885.1). Classification (GTDB taxonomy): domain Bacteria; phylum Spirochaetota; class Spirochaetia; order Treponematales; family Treponemataceae; genus JBOFSR01. Next base: position 3,461 of record JBOFTD010000297.1, on the reverse strand, counting down.
ATTTACGATCATCAAAAAAATGGTAAAGTTTTCCTGATTTTGCTAGTCAAGAACCTTCTTTAAATATTGATCCTCGAATTCGTTTAACAAACGCAGCTTTTCCGATAGAAAAAACGTGAATTTCACTATTTGGTTCAACTTGCATTTTTAATAACACATCGCCTTCTTGTTTTTCAGTAGAGAGTGGAATGCCTAAAATTACCTCATTTTTATCTTCATAAGAAAGCTCGACCATGCTTTCGATAGAAATTGCGTATTCAATAATTCGCACCTTGCCTAAAAAATCAATTCCTTGTGCCTCGTTGACTTCAAATCGTACTGAATTTGTTCGGAGCTGATCGGCAGATAAAATTATTTTACGATTAATTCGCGTTTCAAGAATTTCATTTTGTTCGTGAGTCATTTTTTTTTCGTGTAATGCTTTTTTCATATTTTCTAAAAACACTTCTTTTTCTTTGTTTTCAGTGATTTCTGAAAAATCGTTTGCAGGTTGAAAAAAAGAATTTTTGCATACATCATTTGATGCAGATAAATGTATAAAAGCAGAAACGGATTGCACTTTTTTTTGGCGTTTAATATTTGTTATAAATTCTAGACCTATTTTTTGACACATTTTAATTGCCTCATCATCAGATGTAAAATTCATCATATAAAGTGTGTCGCTAAATTTTTTTCCGACATGAGACTGAAAATGCTTATTTGCTGTTATCGTCGCTATTTTGTCAGCAGAAAATTCAAGCACATATCCTTTGTATAGAGCAACTTCTGAATAATTTTTAAACCAATCCTCAATTGAAAATTGCAAGGTTTGATTAATGGGCGTGCTCATATTAGTTTCAAGGGCGTCAAACATTTCTTTTGGGGTTAAGTGACTGTCAAAAGCACGCTGACAGCTTTGCTTCGTAATTTCATATTTTGAAACCACATCAAATGAAACGATATTAAAAAAAACGATGAGCGAAAGAAGATTTTTTAAACGCATTTCAGGAAAAATGCTCATACTAAATCCACCATCAGATCGCAAAAAATGTCCATCGGCAGTTTTTGTAGCTTCAAGGTGAGACGCAAAAATTTTATCGTCCTTATACTCCAGCAGTGAAAATAAAAACATTTTTTCAATTAAGTTTTTTTTATCATTTTTCAAAAGCTTTTCTTTCTCACTGGTATTTTCATTTTGTGTTGTATCATTGGCCCTGTCAAAAAGAGCATTTAAGCGTCCATTTGAGGAGGCATCGACAATGGATTCATTTTTTTCTGCAAGTAAAAAGATAATGCGATTCAACATTTTTATTGAAATGCCTTCTGCGGGAATTGATTTTAAAATTTGATATGTTAACTGAGCATAGTTCGTTATCAAACTGCGTGCAGGGCGATTACAGGCAGAAGATGCAACAAGGTATGAATATTGCTCCAAATCAGAAAGGTCAGCAAAAAGTTCCCATTTATCATAGTTTTGAGTGATCGTGCCATCATCCCATGTGATTAATTGCAAATTTCGCATTGCATTAATCATTGAACGTAAAAAAATAGGCTCTTCGGTGCGAGAATTTGTTACGTATAAGTGAGGAAAAACAATTTTTGCAAGCGGGAGACTTCGTTTTCTAAAATTATTATCAATTTTAATAAATCCTTTTTCTATTGTTAAAAAAGAAATGAGGGCTCCAATAAAACTCGATGAAAGCGGAATTTTGGGAAGGGTCAGCACTTCTTCCAAATTAATACCAATCTCCATTGTTTCATCGGTAAAAAGATTGTTAATTTCTAAAGCGGGCTCAAGCGTTTCATATAAAAGAGGATTTATAGCAAAAAAGACTTTTTTTTGGTCAGCAAAACGGAAAATCAGCAGCCGCTCTTCTAAGTTGAGAAGTTCCTCATGTAACTGAGCAAAAGTAAATTTTTTTGAAAAAAAATCAAGTAAAACATTTTGTGTCGGATTCGGAATATGCTCGATCGCTGAAAGAATTTGAATATCATTGCGAGACAAAAGCAAGAGTATATTTTTTTTTGTATCTTCTTTTCTCAAAAAAGAACTAAGCTCTTCAATGAGTTTTTGTTTGTTGTAAGGAGTTTTTACCTCGCCAAGATACATTCTCATAATTTCAAAAAAATGATGATCAGATAGGCGTGAAAGCTGTTCTCTCCATTTGACAATATGTTCAACCTTTTTTGTGTCGTGTTGCATAAATATCTCCTCTTTCGGGAATCGTTAATTCATTAAAAGCTAGAATAATCAATTTTTAAATCACAAATTTTCCAGTGTTGATTCATCTTCATAACGAATAATTTTATAATCATACCCTTGTTCTGCTAAAAATTTTTGTCGATTTGCTCCAAATTCTTCTTCCACCGTATTGCGAGTAATAAGAGTAAAAAAACGAGATATACGCTCTTTTGGTCGCAAAATTCTACCCAAGCGTTGTGCTTCTTCTTGACGACTTCCAAAAGTGCCAGAAACTTGAATTGCCATTGATGCATCTGGTAAATCAATCGCAAAATTTGCTACTTTTGAAACTACTAATACGGCAATTTCTTTGTTTCTAAACTGTTGATAAATACGATCCCGCTCAAGATTGGGTGTTTTTCCTGTAATCAGGGGCACTTTCAAATCTGTTGCAATTTTTTCTAGCTGATCAATATACTGTCCAATAATAAGGCATTGATCCTCAGGATAGAGCTGAATAAGTTTTTTTGTAATGGTAATTTTTGTATAGTTGTCACTTGCGATGCGATGTTTTGTTCGTAGATTTGCAATTGCATATTCGATTTCATTTTTTTCGGGTAAATCAATTCGCAATTCAATACATTCTGCATGTGCAATCCAACCATTTGCTTCAAGCTCTTTCCAAGGAACGTCGTAGCGTTTTGGCCCAACCAAGCTAAATACATGCCCTTCAAGTCCATCTTCTCTAACAAGCGTTGCGGTAAGGCCTAGTCGCCTGATTGCTTGGAGTTCTGCGGTCACACGAAAAACAGGGGCGGGCAATAAATGCACCTCGTCGTAAATAATGAGCCCCCATGCTCGTTGGGAAAAAAGTTTAAAGTGTGGATAGGCACTGTCTTTTTCTGGCCTCCATGTGAGTACTTGATATGTCGCTACTGTTATGGGTTTTATCTCTTTATTTTCGCCCGTATATTCGCCAATATCTTCTTTTGTAATATTTGTTTTATCAAGCAATTCTTGGATCCATTGATGTACAGCTGAAATATTTGTTGTGACAATGAGCGTGTTTGTTTTAAGTTGACTCATTACATACATTCCAACAACCGTTTTTCCCGCTCCGCAGGGAAGCACAATCGTGCCATAACCCGTACCAGCCCCTCCATTTCCTAAAAGTGCTTGAGCCGCATTTTTTTGATAATCGCGAATATCAAGCGGTTTTCCTGAAAGGCATTGTTCTCGTATGGCAATATCAAAGGGCTCTCCATCACGTAGGGGAACTTCATCTTTTACGGGCCAGCCG
>JBOFTD010000296.1:0-5806 GCA_051651885.1 Treponemataceae bacterium | reverse complement strand
ATTTTTCATATTGATTCAGTCGAGATTCCTCAGCAATAAGCTCATCTTCTTCTTTTGGATTAAGATTTGCACTATTAATCTCTTCAATCGCAAAAGAAAGCAAATCAATTTTTTGCAAACGCTCTGAGTCGGAAGTATTCATTTGCTCAAGAAGCTTGCGTTTTTCAAGCAAGGAGTTATATAGTTTTGTAAACGCCTCAACCTGCGGTACAATGCCCGCGTATGAATCCAAAAACTTACGATGTTCTGAGGTTTTCATCAAGGACTGATGCTCATGCTGGCCGTGGATATCAACCAAAAAGGAAGTAAATTCTGCAAGCTCCCCTCGTGTGACGGCAACTTCGCCAATCCATGCTGAAGATTTTCCTGTATCACGAATTACTCGCCGTACCAAAATGCGATTATTCTCAGGCTCAATGGATTTTTCTTGTAGCCATGTATGTGCCTGCAATTGGTTAGTTTGTAAAATAATCGTTCCACTCACTCGAGCTTCAGTTGCACCAGCTCTAATTTGCTCAACGCCACCTTTTCCCCCAAGCAAAAAAGAAAGAGCTCCTATCAAAATAGATTTTCCCGCTCCCGTTTCACCGGTGAGAATATTCAATCCCGTTGTGAAATCGACACTTATTTTATCAATGAGAGCAAAATTGGTAATGCTTAAATCTTCAATCACACAGGCCCTCCTGACCATTGGAGTTTTGAACGTAAAGCCGAATAAAAAACATTTGAAGTGCAACCAACTAAGGTAACTTTTTCGCTCGATTTTTTTATGGTAATTGTATCATGCTCTTCTAAATTAAAAAATAGCTGGCCATCTAAAACTAAGGCTGATTGGCTTGCTCGAGACGGCAAAACTTTTATATGCAACTGGCCATTTGAGGGCAAAACGATTGGCCTGTTTGAAAGTGATAGCGAACAAATCGGGCTCAGCACAAAAACATCCAAATCAGGATCAATGATAGGCCCGCCAGCTGCTGCAGAGTATGCCGTAGATCCTGTTGAGGTTGCAACGATAATGCCGTCAACTTTGAACTTTCCAAAAGAATTTTCGTTAAACGAGACATCAAGTGAAAGAATTTTTGCAATCGTTCTGGTTGAAACAACCGCTTCATTCAAACACGTCCCCTTATATATAGAAGATTTTTGACGAAAAACCTCTACACTCAGCAAATTTCTTTGGGCAAAAACTGATTTTTTTTCAAGGAATGCAACTAAATCTTGTTGCCATTTATCACGGCTAACTCCGCCAATAAAACCGAACTCGCCAAAATTAATGGGAAAAATAGGCACATTTATTTTGGCACAATGGCGAGCTGCAAAAAGAACCGTTCCGTCCCCGCCAAGTGTTATTGCAAAATCACATGAAGGAAATTCCACCATTCCGTCGCCACTAAAAGATACGAGCTGCGTTTCAATATGGCGTTCGTGCAAAAAAGAAATCACTTTTTTTGAGACTATGCAGGCTTGTTTGTTAAAACTATTGGCAACAACAACGGCTTTTTGATTCATAGCGACTCACAATTAGGGGAGAGTTGAAAGCACTTTCGAGATTTTTGCAGCATTTTTCATACCCAATCGCGGATATAACGGAAATAAAACACAGCGCAAATACAATGATTGTGCTTGCGTACAGTGTGTAATTTCATCCTGCAAAACAGCAATAATTGAGCCTTCAAAGGCAAGAACAACTTCAATATCTTTACGCAAGGCATATTGTTTTACGTCCTTAAAATTCCCCGACAAAATGACGGGAAAGGAGTAGCACACACAAACAGCATCCTCATCTTCAGAAACAGGGCTTTGCATGACCGTTTTGTGTTTGCCCTGCATGATTGAGCGAATATACAGCTCCTTCATTTCTTTGCGAATTGCCTCGCTACGCTTAAATTCCTTAAACTGCACAAAGGCCAAAGAGCTATTAATATCGGGTAAAATATCTGTATTGACCGCACGATCAACTAAGTTTTTTTGCACAACCCACTCACGATGCTTACTGGCAAGCAATAAAGCTCCACCACCTGCCGTGATAATGTCTTTCTCCTCCAAGCCAACAATTGCGTACGTAAAAAAAGAGCCTGAAAAACGTTTTTTTTCTTTTATTTCAACCGATTGCTCATCATCTGTAATGGATTTAAGAAAAAAAGAGCCTGCATTTTGAGAAATATCTTCAATAATAGGAATGCCTAAATTGATAAAAAAACGTTCATTGGGTAAAAATCCCAATGGCTCATACAAAAGAATCGCCTTGCCGCCTGATTGTACCGCCTCTTCAATCGCCTGCGTATTCATTTGAGCCGTATCTACAGATACATCAACAACAACAGGAGTAAAGCCCAAGTCAGTGAGCGTTTGATAGTGCCAAAAAGGAGCGAGGGCTGAAACAATGACGCTGCTGCCAACTTCTAAGCCAATGCATTGCAAGGCATATTTTAAGGCAATACTGGGACTTCTAAACACAGAGGCACCACTAACACAAAAAAATTCCTTTGCCTCTTGCACCAACCGAGCATTCAAATCTCCAGGGCCAATTTTTTCTGAAACCATGCACGAAAGGACTGCTTCCATCTCTTTACGTTGAATATGTGAGCTAAACGATTTTATCATCATGAACTTTGCAAATCCGCAAGTTGTTGAATTTCTTTTGAAGTAAATACTCTTTCCAAATCAAGAATAATTAAATATTCCGATTCTTGACGAACAACACCAAAAATATGATCACGCCCAACGCCAGAGAGCATTTGAGGAGGTGGGGTGACCTCTTCTGCGGGGATAAGAATAACACGGGCGATTCGATCAATAATTATACCAAGTCGCACATTTTCAATATTTAAAATAATAAATCCCCCATGAAATTCATCCTCTTCGTTTTTTTCGCGTTCTCCTAAACCAAGACGTTTGTGTAAATTAATAATGGGAATAATTTCGCCGCGTAAATTAAAAATACCTTCCATAAAACTAGGAGCACTTGGAATTTGACGTATTTGTTGAATTTTTACAATTTCTTTAACTTCTCGTATATCAACACCATATAGTTCGTTTCCTAGTTGAAAAGTAACGAGTTGCACCTGTTTATCTATAGGTTCCATTTTTTCTCCTCTTGCTGTGCGAAGACAATTCTTAAACTGCAGTATAGCAAACAGATTTTTTTTTTTCAAGGCTTATACCTGATAAATTAAAAAAGTTTTTTTATACCATCTACCGCGAAAATTTGAATATTAGTTGCATATTCCTCATGTTTTTTATATAATTGTCTTCAAATTATTAGAAACAATACATAATTTTAAAGTATTTAGTAGTTTTTAGGGAGTAGCAATGCAACTTGCAATTAATTATCCATCATGGATTCATCCTGAAATATTTCCAGGAATTTCCTTCTTAAGTCTTTTTCGCTGGTATGGACTTATGTATATTTTTGCCTTTGGGACGGCATTTCTTGTATTTAAAAAACAAGTTGCAGAGGGTGCCCTTAATGAATCAGAAAAAACAATTTCTGAAGATGATATGGCGAGCTTTTTTGGATTTTGTATTATATGTTTATTAATTGGAGCAAGGCTTTTTTCAACATTAATTTATGAATCGAGTGGAATGTATCGTTCTAAACCGTGGCTTATTTTTTGGCCTTTTGGCGAAGATGGCCGTTTTACAGGGCTTGCTGGGATGTCATATCATGGAGGATTTGTTGGCGGCTTAGCTGGAATGATTATTTGGACAGTAAGACGAAAACTATCTGTGCTTAAATGGACTGATGCAATGGGGATTTCTATTCCTTTGGGATATACTTTTGGTCGACTTGGTAATTTTTTGAATGCTGAGCTTTTTGGTCGTATTACAACAAAACCATGGGGAATGATTTTTCCTGATGCACAAAAATTTTCAGTGAGCCTTGATTGGGTGCAAGAATTTGCACAAAAAGCAAATCTTAGTCTTACAGAAGATATGGTTCTTGTTAATTTACCAAGACATCCGAGTCAATTATATGAAGCTTTTTTTGAAGGCATATTTTTATGGACAATTTTTTGGTTTTTACGCAAGAAAAAACCTTTTGATGGTTTTTTTACAGGACTTTATACCATAGGATATGGTTTTGTTCGATTTTTTATTGAGTATTTTCGAGAGCCAGATATTGATTTGGGTTATCGAATTTCTCATGTATCCAATGCTCCAACATATTTAAATGTTTCATGGCTTAATATTTCAACAGGACAAATTTTTTGTCTTTTTATGATTTTAGGTGGAACTGGAATTCTCATAGCGAGCTTTTTTTTGCATAAAAAGAAATTAAAATAAGAATATTATAACTATACCTTTTGTTGTTTTCTCGATTTACCACTATTTGGTATACCTAATCGATTAAGTGGCCAAAACCTAAATAGTGTTGTTCCCAAAATATATTTTGCCTCAACCGTTTGAGGCATTACATTTGATCTATAATTAAAAGAAAGCGGATCATTTGATGTAAGCGGTATTTTTCTTTCGATGTAAGAATGTCTCATATCAAGAGAGTTAAAGCGATTATCTCCCATCATAAAAAAAGATTCAGGAGAAATATATAGGGCATTTCCATTCTCATCATTTGGAGGAAATACAGGCATAGATCGACTATTCAAAAAAATTACTCCAATATCAATCGCACGTGCTGTATTAAGAAGATAACGGCGTTTTTCATCGCGTAACATATCTGTTGCAGAAACATTTTGTATTAAAAGTTCCGTCGTATATAAAGTAAGTTGTGCAAAAATCAGTTTTGCAAGCACATTGTAGCGAAATAATGCATCAGTATATAAGTCTCCTCCTACTAGGTAAGAATCTTCATAAAAATGACTTTCGTTACTTATCCATGAACTAACAAAATCTGAAAACCACTTTTCGCCCTCTGCAGATGAATTTAATAAACGAATAATATCATCTTGCTGTGAAAATAATTTATTAATTGAAATATCCGTAAAAGGGGATTTCTCTTTTGTTGGCACTGAAATAGGATATGAGTGTTTTAGTTTTCGATAACGGTTAATAATATCCTCAATTTCATTTTTTGCATCAACAAGGTTAAGTGTTTTTCTTTGCTGCTCGATACTTAGCAGTGTTGTGTATACTTCTTGCGGAAAAGGAAAAGATGCTACCGATTGTTTAATATTTGCAGGCAAGTCATTTAAATTCCAATCAGCCCATCTATCATTTACGGGCATAAAGTTAGATGAATCTTTTGTGCGAGCATATAAAATGCCATCAACCATCATTAATTGCTCACCCGGTAAGCCAGTAATCCTCTTGACTAAAGGATCGTATTTTGGCATACCAAACTCATCAACATTAATATTTACCGTGGTAAAAGTGAGCATGTAAAGTAATTGCGACACAAAGGTTTTTATTTCAGACTTGCGATCTTTATTATAATGAGGATTTCGAAAAACAACAATATCGCCACGATTATAAGAACGAAATTTTGGTATGGAAATGGAAGAAAGCGGAAAAGCTGGGCCTGAAGGTGTTTTAATAACAACAACTCGATCGCCAATTAAAAATTCACTTACCATTGATTCTGATGGAATTTCGTATAATTGAAAAATAAAAATATTAATCAGCGAAACTAAAAAAGCGGCTTGAATAAATGCATCTATCCATTCAAAGATTTCGACAAAAGCTTTTTTAATACCACGCGGTTTTGTCGATGTATCGCTTATATACTGTGTATAGGATTTTTGATAATTTTGAGCAAGCTCTACATCAAAAAAAGTTTTGCTAAAAAAAAGCTTTGAAATTCTTTTCGGATTTATTACATAAAGAAAAAAAACAGATATAAGTGCAG
>JBOFTD010000295.1:0-1845 GCA_051651885.1 Treponemataceae bacterium | reverse complement strand
AATTTAATGGTTGTAATTCGGATAGTTTTGTGATACACTTAAAAGAATGCGAGTTCAGATATAATCATCGCAATGATGATTTATTTACGATCATCAAAAAAATGGTAAAGTTTTCCTGATTTTGCTAGTCAAGAACCTTGGCAAATATTAATCGAAATTGATGAAAGCGTGTAGGATACTATAATCCGTGATTATTAGATCATTATCACGTAAAACATAAAGATGCGTCGTTGTAATACTAATAACGTTAATTACTCACATCAATGGAATAGAAAATTCTTTAGGAACGACTGTAGTCGCATGCAAAGTCACAAATGGCTCAATTTAGAGGCTTTAAAAAGGATCATTTTTATAACACCTCAAAGAAACTGAGTACCGATTCAATTTGCTTACAAATTAAACCATAGACAAGATAAGATTTATGTGCTATTATTAATAGTCATTAAGGAAATCTCTTTTAATTTAACCCCTTAAACTAGTCAAGAACTTAAAAAATATTATCCGCATTTGTACTCTTTTAAATTTACACGCATTATTTTTCGTTTTTGTGATAATTTTATTGACAAGAGAGAAGAGAAAAATATTTAATCAACACTTTCTTAAGTCAGTTTTGATTTTTGCCGAAAAGGAAGAAAGAGTTTGACAATTTTGTCTGTTTTTCACAAGGATTGTGATTTTTAGTAGGAGTTTCATTGTGAGTAATGTTTTAGTTGGTTTAGATATCGGAACAAGTACAATTCGAGTGGTTATTGGGGAAATTCTTGATGATGGTAGCATTCATGTACTTGGAGTTGGCTCAAATGCTTCTGTTGGGTTGCGAAAGGGTGTGGTGGTTAATCCAAATGCTGCATATCAGTCTATTTCTCCTGCGATTGAGTCTGCTGAAATGATGTCTGGCCGCGAGGTTATAAGTTGCGTTGCAGGTATTGGCGGTGCTCATATTGAAAGTATTAATACAAAGGGCTTAGTTGCTGTTTCTAATAAAAATCAAGAAAGTAGTGAAATCAGTGAAATTGATGTGGATCGTGTAATTGAGGCAGCACAAGCCATTGTTGTTCCGATGGATAGGCAGATTCTTCATGTAATTCCTCGCTCTTATATTGTTGATGGCCTTAAAGGAATTAAAAATCCGCTTAATATGATTGGTGTTCGCCTTGAAGCTGAGGTGCTTATTATTACTTCTTCGGTAACGGCGGTAAAAAATTATATTCCATGTATTGAGAGAGCAGGTTATTATGTTGATTTAGTGACACTTAAAACACTTGCGGCGGCTAAGTCTGTTATGACTAGTGAAGAGCAAGAATTGGGATCTGTTTTGATTGATATTGGTGGTGGAACAACGGATACGCTTGTTTTTATAGAAGGATCGCCGATTTGTTCTTGCTCTATTCCGCTCGGTGGTGTTTCGGTTACTAACGATATTTCAATTGTTAAGGGGATTTCCTTTGATACAGCTGATCGCATTAAATTGACGGCTGGTTGTTGTTGGGAAGGATTGCTTGAAAAATATGAGGAAGTTATTATACCGGGAATTGGTGGGCGCCCACCTGAATCAACTTCGCGGCAAGAAATTTGTCAAATTATTTATCCTCGTGTTGCAGAGATTTTAATGATGGTTAGGCAAAAAATTTTACCCTTTACAAAAAATTTTTCGGGGAATTATATTATTACTGGAGCGTCGGCACTGCTTCCGGGAATGCTGGAGCTTGCCTCCCATGTTTTTGAAACATCTGCTGTTCGAATTGGTATTCCAAATCGATTAGGCGGATTAATGGAAGAATATCGTCGCCCTGAGTATGCAACGGCAACGGGCTTACTTTTAATGCACGCAGAAAAAAATAAACT
>JBOFTD010000294.1:0-26157 GCA_051651885.1 Treponemataceae bacterium | reverse complement strand
TTATGCTTTTAACTTAGATAATATTTCGCTTCCCTTCTTGTATAAAATTACGGAACTGTGGATGGCGTTAGCACAACACGCTTTTCCTTTTTTTATTATTCTTTTTATTTGTTTTGCAGTTTTGGGAGTTCCGCTTTTTATTGTAATTAGTGCAATCGCCTATATTGCATTTTCGCAAGCAGGCTATGTTGAAGTTATCTCTCTTGAAGTATATAACATTTTGACTGACAAGAGTATAGCCGCGATTCCATTGTTTACTATTGCAGGCTATATTTTATCGCAAGGAAGTGCAGGCAGCCGTCTGTTAGAAGTTTTCAAATCCTTTTTTGGATGGTTTCGTGGTGGCACTGTTATTGCTGCCGTCATAGTTGCCACCTTTTTTACAACCTTCACGGGTGTTTCAGGTGTTACGATTTTGGCACTTGGCTCAATACTTACTATTGTTTTGACCGGTACAGGCTACTCAAAAACAAATGCACAGGCTCTTGTAACCGTCTCGGGCGCGATTGGCCTCTTATTTCCTCCAAGCGTTGCAATTATTATGTATGGCACAATCAATTTCTTTACGATAGATGTTTTTGACCTTTTTAAAGGAGCTTTGATTCCGGGGCTTATGATTGCTGTTTCAATGATTGTTACCGGCTTTTTTAAGGATAAAGCAACAGAGCGGCCTGCGTTTTCGCTTACGGCAATTAGAGTTTCGCTCAAAAATGCTGTTTTTGAATTAATCATGCCCTTTATTATTATTTTTGCTTTCTTTTCAGGGCTTTTTACCCTTCTTGAGACAGCTTCTTTTGCCGTTGCATATGCCTTTTGTCTTGAAACCTTTGTTCGCCGAGATTACACGATAAAATCTGCCCTCAAAGTCATTGCACAAAGTATTCCGATCACTGGTGGAGTTTTAATTATTTTAGGTTCGGCACGAGGTTTATCCTATTATTTGATTGATGCAAATGTACCGGAAATGATTTCAAGCTTCATTATTCAACACGTGCATTCAAAAATCCTCTTCTTGCTTTTGCTTAATATTTGTTTGTTGCTTGTTGGCTGTTTAATGGATATTTATTCGGCAATTTTGATTGTTTCTCCGCTCATCATTCCTGTTGCACAATCCTTTGGGATTTCTGCAGTACAAACAGGTGTTATCTTTTTAATGAATTTACAGCTTGGCTTTTTAACTCCTCCCGTTGGCATGGATTTATTTATAGCTTCTTATGCTTTCAACACTCCTGTTATGAAGGTGGTCAAAGGCGTTTTGCCGTTCTTGCTCGTTGAATTTGCAATCTTGATGTTGATTACCTACGTACCATGGTTTACCACTGCTCTTTTGTAAAGAACACATGTCTTTTTTTATTATGTTTTTTGCTCGTATCTTCTTGTGCGAAGCATGATAAAAAGAGTACGCTTGATTCCTCTGATGACGATAGCTCGTATCAGGGGGATGTTGCTCGTACAGAGGTTCTTACTTCATATATTGAAACCCTTTCAGTAGAAGAGAAAATAGCACAACTTTTTATGGTTGGTATCGAGGGGAATGAGGTTGTTCCGCCTTCGCTTAAACAGTTTTTTTCTACGTATGCACCCGGATCTATTATCTTTTTTTCCTATAATATTCCTGACTCTGCTGACAAGCTGACTCGTTTTACGACGGGTATTCAAGATTGGTTTTTAGATGACACGCATAAAGCAAAATCACTTATTCCGCCTTTTTTAGTTATTGACCATGAAGGTGGCTATGTCAATCGCTTACGCCGTCTTGCACATCCGCTTCCTTCGGCACAAGAAGTTGCCCAAACGCTTTCTGTTGACAATGCTTTTGCTCTTTTTTTATCCTCTGCACAACAATTACAGTCATGGGGCTTTCATATTAATCTTGCCCCCGTGGTAGAAGTTGAAACTCCAGAGAATGCTGAGTTTTTAGATACGCGAAGCTTTGGCGATTTTGATGCCGTTGTTGCGTATGCCCGCGCTTTTATTGACGCCCATACACAGGCGAATATGCTTGCTGTTGCAAAGCACTTTCCCGGAAATACTAATACCGACCCTCATCGGGGATTGCCTGTTTTAAGCGTTTCTTCAGAAATATTTGAGGATCAGTTTTTGCAACCCTTTGCCCAAACACTTTCCTCTGATTGTGGCGTGCTTATATCGCATGTGCTCGTTCCTCATATTGATAAAGACCCCGCCTGCTTGTCAAAAAAGATGATTACTGGTTTGTTGCGTGAAAAGCTTGGCTTTGAAGGTCTTATCTTTTCAGATGATATTTTTATGGACGCCCTTGTAGAAAATGGCTATCCACCCGCTGTTTCGGTTGTTAAGGCTATTGAAGCGGGTGTAAACATTATTATGCTTTCAACAAAGGATTTAACTGAGGTGATTTCTATTGTTTATCAAAAGATTCTTGAGGATATAGCATTTGAGGCCTTAGTCAACCAATCGGTAGAGAAAATACTTAGAGCAAAAATTAACTTAGGGCTCTTGCAGATTAGCGATTCTCTTGTTCATGTGGTAAATTAAAGCTTATACGCGTGCAAAAACTCGTAAACTCCCACAACCACAACCGCTACTGTTTTTGCATTCGCTCAATTTGTTCTTTAATGTAAAAGCCTGTATGCGATTCTTTGCATTGGGCAACCTGCTCTGGCGTTCCACTGGTAACAATAGTCCCTCCACGAAAGCCTCCTTCTGGCCCCATGTCGATAAGGTAGTCTGCTTGCAAGATTACATCAAGGTTATGCTCAATCATTACCACGCTATTACCTTGGTTTACAAGCCTTTGAATAACTTCCATAAGTTGCTTTACATCAGCAAAGTGTAGCCCCGTTGTTGGCTCGTCTAGGATATAGATTGTCTTACCCGTAGAGCGACGTGCAAGCTCATTAGCAAGCTTTACTCGCTGCGCCTCCCCACCTGAGAGTGTTAATGCCGACTGCCCCAGCTTAATGTACCCCAGCCCTACCGATAACAAGGTTTCCATCTTACGGGCAATGTGCGGAATATGCTCAAAAAACTGTGCTGCCTCTTCAATCGTCATGTTAAGCACATGGTCTATATTCTTACCTTTATACTGAACTTCAAGCGTTTCTTGATTAAATCGCTTACCATGGCAAACATCACAAGCAATATACACATCAGGCAAAAAGTTCATTTCAATCGTTATCGTTCCTGCCCCCTGACAATGCTCACATCGCCCGCCCTTAACATTAAAGCTAAAACGCCCAGCCTTATACCCACGAACCTTTGCCTCAGGGAGACTTGCATACAAATCACGAATACCGTTAAAAACACCCACATAGGTTGCAGGGTTTGATCGAGGCGTCCGTCCAATAGGACTTTGATCAATATTAATCACCTTGTCTATATGCTCTAAGCCAGAAATCTTTTTAAACGCCCCACAAGGAATCTTTGAGCGCATAATCGAGTTAGACACCGCAGGATAAAAAACATCACTGAGTAAGGTTGACTTACCCGACCCAGAAACCCCAGTAATACAGGTAAAAGCCCCCAAAGGAATCTTTACTGATACATCCTTTAGATTATGCTCAGTAACCCCCTCAAGGCTAATATACTGACCATTGCCAACACGTCTTTCTTTGGGCGTCTCCATCACTAGTGTTCCTGCAAGATATTGCCCTGTAAGGCTTTCTTTAACCTTCATAACATCCTCTGGCGTGCCTTGAGCAACAATATGCCCCCCATGCACTCCAGCCCCCGGCCCCAAGTCCACCACCCAATCGGCAGTACGCAGGGTTTGCTCATCATGCTCAACAACAATAAGCGTATTGCCAAGGTCTCGCAGGTATAAAAGCGTATCAATAAGACGCTGATTATCACGTTGATGCAGCCCAATAGAAGGCTCGTCCAAAATATACAAAACCCCCACCAAGCTTGAGCCAATCTGTGTTGCAAGGCGAATCCGTTGTGCCTCCCCTCCCGACAGTGTTGCCGCTTGGCGTTCCAAGGTTAAGTAATCAAGTCCCACATTCTTCATAAAGGTAAGACGGTCTTTAATCTCTTTCATTATTTGCTGAGCAATCGTTGCTTCTGTTTGCGTAAAGTCAATTGCCTCAAAAAAGGTGATAGAATCCCCTACCGACAGCTTAGAAAGATCAAATATATTCTTGCCACCCACCGTAACCGCAAGGGCTTCAGGCTTTAATCGCATACCCTTACAGCTTTCGCAATAACGGTGCTGCATGTATTTTTCAAGGTTCTCACGCTGCCCCTCAGAATAGGTTTCTGCATAGCGACGCTTTAAGTCCGCAAAGACCCCTGCCCATGGCTGATGATAGTTAAAAAAGCCACTACCATCTTGCTTTTCATAGCGGTACGATATCTTTTGCTCCCCTGTGCCATACAACAGAAAGTCCCGATGCTTTTTTGAAAGCTTATTAAAAGGCGTCTCAAGAGAAAACCCATAGTGATCAGCGACCGCCTTAAAGCGAGTATAATTCCATGCCGAGTCAGGATTATACGGAGCGATTGCCCCATCCATAAACGACAAGGTTTTATCTGGAATAATTAAGTCAAGGTCAAACTCCATCTTCTCGCCAAGCCCTGTACATTCAGGACACGCCCCAAAGGGATTGTTAAACGAAAAAAGGCGTGGCTGTAGTTCAGGAAAAGAGATAGCACAGTCATGGCAGGCATTCTTTTGAGAAAAGAAAACCTCTTGCCATGAATCCCCCTGTTGCTTAAGGGCAATCATAATGCCATTAGCTGCCGTCAAAGCCGCCTCAACTGAGTCTGCAAGGCGCTTACGTATACCACTTGAGATTTTAATGCGGTCAATAAGAAGCTCAATAGTGTGCTTTTTTTGCTTATCAAGCTTAATAGACTCATCAAGCTCAACAATAAGCCCATCAATGCGAGCCCGTAGGTAGCTTGCCTTTCTTGCATCTTCGATAATCTTTTGATGCTCTCCCTTTTTACCGCGGATAACAGGGGCAAGAATCTGCACTCGACAATCATCCTCCCACGACAAAATAGTATCGATAATCTGATCGGTTGTTTGTTCTTGTATTTGCTTGCCACAGTTTGGACAGTGCGGCTTCCCTATACGGGCAAAAAGAAGACGGTAGTAATCGTAAATTTCAGTAACCGTGCCGACCGTTGAGCGAGGATTACGATGCGTTGTTTTTTGCTCTATAGAAATAGCAGGAGAGAGCCCTTCAATATAGTCAATGTCTGGCTTATCCATTCGCCCTAAAAACTGACGAGCATAGGCTGAAAGGCTTTCAACATAGCGACGCTGCCCCTCTGCAAAGATAGTATCAAAGGCAAGAGAAGACTTACCAGAACCTGACAACCCTGAAATAACAATGAGCTTATCACGTGGCAACTCAATGTCTATATTCTTTAAATTATGCTCTCTGGCACCCTTTATAATTAATTTGTCCATAATACCTACAAGTATATCTATTATGATGATTACGGTCAATCAAAGCTCTTTTATAAAAGCCTCTTTGCACACCATACTACGGGAAGTATTTTTTATCATACATTTACGTATTTACGTAAATACATATTAAAGACTATACGCATTCATCCGATTATAAAATTATCTGAAATACCACTATGAATAATGGTCATTACAGATAAGAGGGGTATTGAGCTCATATTCCTATGTATCGTTCATGTTGTTGTGTTGTAGCATTTATGCTTAGCATGTAATGCTAGCATTCAATGCTTAACATCTGTATTCAATGCTACAATCTTATGTATTATTTTAACAGGAGGAAAACTATGTTAGAATATTCATTACGAAAAAACCCATTGGACAAAAAAGAGCTATCCTACATGGCTCAAGTCAACGAGAATCGCTCTTGCACTGATGAGGAGTTGATTAATCTTATGGCAAGGCGAGGAACCACCCTTACAAAAACTGATATAGCAGCATTTCTTCAGTTGTATGGGGAGATTATTGGCGAGTTACTAGAGGACGGAAGACCCCTTAACACATCAATTATCAACACTCGCTTTAGTATCAAAGGCAAGTTTTATGGCATGGATGACAACTTTGATCCATCACGTCATACTATTTGCATACGAGCAAGCTTAGGCCGCTATCTTAAAAACAAGTTTTCACAAGTAAAAGTCTCTAAAGGAGATGCGTCATTCACCAATCCTTTTATCTCTGAGGTTAAAGACATTAACACCCGTAGCATTGACAACACCGTAACCAAAGGCGGTAACATTGACCTTATAGGCAAACACCTTAAGTTTGATGAAGATGACAGTGAACAAGGAGTCTTTTTGATTAATGAGCAAGGAGAACAAATCAAATGCCCCCATCCTGCACAAAACAAACCCACGCTACTGATTATTAATATTCCCTTTACTCTGGAAAGTGGCATGTATTGGATTGAAGTTCGTACTAAAGTTACTGACTGTGGTACTTCAACAAAAGAGGTCAAAGTTGGACGATTTAAGTACAAACTCCACGTAACTTAATACTAGGTTTAACCTAAGGTTATACGTAACCTTACGAAGCAGGCTTTACATGCTGCTTGTAGAGCCAGCTTTACAAAGCCAAGCTTTTCAAAGCTAAACAAAAAAGACTACACTCAGTGTAGTCTTTTTTTTATCTCTTATGCAGTACTGCGTACGTGAGTACTAGTATTATCGACGCCCTTATAGCACTATAAAGAGTTCCCTTATAGCACTATAAAGAGTTCCCTTATAGTAGTATAAGCAGTTCCCTTATAGTAGCATAAGCGATGCCCTTATAGTACTATAAATGATTTCCTTATAGCACTATAAGCGGTGACCTTATAGTACTAGTATTCGGTATTCCAAGCTTCTTTGTTAGTTCTGTTGGGTGCTTTATAGCAAGGACTGTAAGAATTTTACTACATCGTTATGTCCTGCATCACGTGCATAATCAATAGCAGTCTTTCCATTTTTATCTTGCAGATTGATATTTGCCCTTTCTTCTACAAGGAACTTTACTACAGGTAAATGCCCATTACTAGCCGCAACCATTAAAGAAGTTATTCCAATGATACCTTGAATATTAACATTCGCCTTCTTTTCTACAAGGAATTCTACTACTTTTAAGAATCCTTTAGAAGATGCCCTCACTAACGCGGTACATTTATCATTGTCCTGATGATCAATTACTGCACTCTTTGTTTCAAGGAATTCTACAACAGATAAAGATCCCTTATCAGCAGCCATTATTAAAGCAGTCCATCCATTTATATCTTGATGATGAACATCAGCACCCTGCTTTAGTGCTTCTTTAACTTGTTCAAGATTTCCTGATCGTGAGCCAGTAAATAAAAGCTCCGTAGTTTCATTGTACATAATAATCTCCTATAATAATTTATTATTGCTTAGTATATGACGTTTATTGGTATTTGTCAACTTTGGGTCAGGCTTTATAGCAAGGGTTCTAAGTATTCTACCACATCGTCATGTCCTGCATAGCCTGCATAATCAATAGCAGTCTTTCCATTTTTATCTTGCAGACTAACATTAGCTCCCTGTGATACGAGGAACTCTACAATAGGTAAATGCCCATTATAAGCTGCATGCATTAAAGCAGTCCATCCAGAATTATCCTGATGATTAATATCTGCCCCTTTTGCTACAAGGAATTCCACTACAAGTAAAAACCCACCAGAAGCCGCATATATTAAAGCTGTCTTACCACTATTATCTTGATGATTGATATCTGCCCTTTTTGCTACAAGAAGCTTAACAACTGCTAAATACTCATTTTGAGCTGCATCCAGTAAAGCAGTCCATCCATTATTATCCTGATGATTAACATCTGCTCCCTGTGATACGAGAAATTCTACTACAAGCAAATATCCATTACGAGCTGCATCCATTAAAGCAGTCAATCCATTTTTATTTTGAAGATTAACATCAGCTCCCTGTGTTACAAGGAACTCTACTACAGGCAAATGACCCTCATAAGCAGATCTCATTAATGCAGTCCTTCCATGTTCATCTTGATGGTTAACCTTCGCTCCATTTGCTACAAGAAACCCTACTACATCTAAATGTCCCCCAAAAGCCGCTCTCGTTAAAGCTGTCCATCCATTGTCATCCTGACAATTAACATCAGCACCTTTTTTTAGTGCCTCTTTTACTCGTTCAAGGTTCTCCGCTTCTGTTTCTGTTTGTGAGCCTGCAAATAAAAGCTTTGTATTTGCATCTTGCATAGTAATCTCCTTTAATCACTTATTGTTACTCTAGTGTATGGCGTTTATTGGTATTTGTCAACTTTATTACGCTGCAAGCGTTACGCTTAGTAGAGGAACGCTACAGGTATATCTAGCACTCTGCTAGAGGTAGTAGCACTCTGCTAGTAGGGGTAGGCTGAGCGGTATATTTGTTGCAACTAAAACAACAGAAGAGTGTATCTTTGGGATAAATAAACTCCCCTTGTGTGTATACTAGTACTTGTATACTCTGCACGGTAGAATAATTAGTATTAACAAAAAAGACTACACTCTGTGTAGTCTTTTTATATTGTATGTATATTACTTGTTAGTTCTATTATTACTTTTTAGCATGGGACTGTAGGAATTTTACTACGCCTTTCATTTCTGCGTTTTGTGCATAGTCAAGTGCAGTTTTTCCCTCGTTATCTTGAACATTAACATCAGCTCCCTTTGCAATGAGTAATTTAACAATAACTAAATTTCCTCGTGATGCTGCTGTCATTAAAATGCTCTCGCCTTTTTTATCTTGTTTGTTCACATCTGCTCCGTTTGCTATAAGCCATTTAACTGTTGCTAAATGCTCTCCGGCAACAGCAAGTCTTAAAGGGGTAACGCCTGCATTTTCGCCACTACTAATTTGATAATGAATATCAGCTCCATTTGCGGCGAGGAATTTAATAATAGGAAGTCGTCCCATAATAGAAGCAACCATTAAAGCAGTGTAACCTTTTGTTGTGCCATTGGTAACTTGTTGATTAATGTTTGCACCTTGTTCTATTAGAAATTTAACAATAGGTAAATCTCCCATAAAAGTTGCTCCCATTAAAACGGAGAATCCTTCTGTTTCAGCACTGGTGGTTTGATAATGAATATCAGCTCCATTTTCAACGAGGAATTTAACAATAGGGAGATATCCTCCATACACAGCACTTGTTAAAGGTGTTAATTCACTGGCACTTCGCTTGTTAACGTCTGCTCCGTTTGCTATGAGCAATTTTATAATAGGTAAATGACCATTTTGAGCGGCAACTATTAAAGCGGTAACGCCTTCCATTTCGCTGTTGGTACTTTGAACATTAACATCAGCTCCATTTTCAATGAGTGATTCAACAGCAGATCGATTACCTGTGCTTGCAGCTTTTATTAAAGCAGGCTCTTCGTCTGTATTGGTGAGTGATGCAGCAATAGGTAAGCTTTCTGTGCTTTGAGCATTAAGCTGCATGTTTAGAGTTGCTAGACATATAATAGCTAACAAGGCCTGTGATAAATCTTTTTTCATAAAAATCCCCTTTGGTTATTTGTCGCTACACTATATATATTTTATAATCTCTTGTCAACTTTGCGTCAGGCTTTATAGTAAGGATGCTAAGAATTCTACTACATCGTTATGTCCTGCATCACGTGCATAGTCAAGGGCGCTTTTTCCTCTTATGTTTTGAAGATTAATATCTGCTCCGTTCATTACAAGGAACACTACTACAAGCAAATGACCATTCACTGCCGCCCCCATTAAAGCGCTCTCTCCTCCTTCATCTTGATGATTAACATTAGCTCCCTGTGTCACAAGAAAGTCTACAATAGGTAAGTGTCCTTGGGAAGCTGCAAGCATTAAAACTGTAAACTCACTGCCATCTTGATTCTTAAAGCTTATTCCCTTTTCTGCAAGGAGCTCTACAACAGGCAAATGCCCGTTTTGTGCCGCAAATACGAAAGCTTTCCTTCTGGTTTGATCCTGATTATAAAGGTTTGCATCGTTTGCCATAAGGAACTCTACGACAGGCAAATGACCATTACTAGCCGCAGATACGAAAGCCGCACGTTTATATTTATTTTGATGATTACTCTCTTTTCCTTGTGCTACAAGGAGCTTTACAATAGGTAAATGTCCGTTTTGTGCTGCGACGAGTAAAGCTGTCTTTCTATATTCACCCTGATTATTAACATTTGCATCGTTCTCTAGTATTTCTCTTACTTGTTCAAGGTTTCCTTCTTCTGCGGCAATAAATACAAGATCTGCATTTTCATCGTACATAGTAATCTCCTTTATTAATTTATTATTGCTATAGTGTATGGCGTTTATTGGTATTTGTCAACTTTTTTATAGTACAAGGTTCGTAGTACACAGTACTACGTTTTAATGCAACAAGTTGTAGCCGAGTAATTTCTTCTATTACATGTCAGTTGTGATAAGTTTTTTTCTCTGTAGGATAGATTCTCTTTTGATTATTGGTATACTGGAGGCATTTGTTATAAGGAAGTGAATCGGTATGAAGCATTATTTGAATATTCTTACTCAGTGCAGTTTATTTGTTGGGTTGGATGAAGCTCAGATTTTGTCGGCGTTGCAATGTGTGTGTGCTCGCATAGAAAAGGTTTCAAAGGGGGAGGATATCTTTTTGAAGCGGGGTGCGTCAATGGGTATTTTGCTTGCAGGCAACTTGCAGACATTGTCGTTTGATTATCAAGGCAATCAAAATATTATTGCGTCGTTTGTTCCGAGTGATCTTTTTGGCGAATCCTTTGTTTGTGCAAATGTGCAAACGGTGCCTATTACGCTTCTTGCGACCGAAGAAAGTGTTGTTATGTTTTTGGATTATAATAAAATAATCGGTGTTTGTAATCATGCGTGCGTTTTTCATTTATTATTGATAAAGAATATGCTTATGGTTTTGGCAAAGAAAAATATACTGCTTAATTGTAAGATTCAGCATATAACACACCGAACAACAAAAGAAAAAATCCTGTCGTATTTGATGGAGCAATCTCGTTTTGCAAACAGTAAAATCTTTAGCATTCCTTTTAATCGTCAAGAGCTTGCTGATTATTTGTCCGTTGAGCGCAGTGCTTTGAGTGCACAATTGTCAAAGCTTCGTCAGCAGGGAGTTATTCGTTTTAATAAAAATGAATTTGAATTAATGAGTTCTTTTTAGTATTGACAGGTAGTGTTTTTTTGCATAAACTCATGGAATGAAACAAGTATTTAGCTTTTCTATTGTGTGCCTTTTGCTTTTTGCAGGTTGTGCTTCTGGCATGAAGTCAATTACCATTGATTTGACCGAGCAACAATTAAACCAGAAGGCGCAAGAGTTCCTTGACAAAGGAAAATATAAGACCGCGGCACAAGTATATGAAATTATTTTACAACGATATGGTTCTAATATTGCAACACAGATTTCTGCTGAGTTTGAAATTGCTCATATTTTAGTAAAAGAAAAGAAGTGGCAACAAGCGTATGATAAACTCGTAATTGTTTTAGCCTACTTTGAAAACGACATGGGCGACTTGCCTAATGAATTTAAGAAACTTGCACAACTTGACTTAGAGCGAGTAAAGGCAAAGCTTAAAATTACGGATTAATAAACGAGGCTATAATGAAAATCTTGCTTATGCATTTTTTAAATACTAAGAATGTAAAACATAAGGAAATCCTTGCTCGCTTTGAGCAAGCGGTAAAAAACAAGGGCTCTTCAATTGAAATCTTTAATGGAGAGGAAGAAAACTCTCAGATTCATCCTGCCTTGTTTGATTATATTACCGTTGTTGTTCCTGCCGATCCTATTTGGGGATCAAAGCTACCTAAAAAACTAACTACTTTTTTATCAACTAATACGAGCCTTAGCGGTAAGAAAGGTTGTGCTTTTGTTATTAAAGCAGGTTTAACTTCAGGAAAGATGAGTAAAGTTCTTATGGCTGCAATGGAAAAGCAAGGTATTTTACTTGATTATTTTGATATAATAAAATCAGCACAACAGGCACTTCGTAGTGGAGAAAACATAGGCTAATTTTCGTGGTAAAAAATTATTACAAAATATTGGCGGTTTCGCCTCAGGCAAGTGCTGCAGAAATTAAACGTGCGTTTCGACAAAAAGCAAAAAAGCTTCATCCTGATGTTTCTGAAACGGACGCACGGATTTTCCATCAGGTTTTGCAAGCGTATGAAGTTTTATCAGACATTCAGCGCCGTTCAGTTTTTGATTCATCCTTTGCATGGCAATTTAAAGATGAGAGTGTTTATCCTTCGTTTGATTATCGTCAATGGCTTTTAAAGCAACACGATGAGCAAAGTCGGTGCAAATTAGTTATTTTTGATCTTTTTCATCATAATGAGGATGAGGCAGTCGCAGAATATAAGCGAATCGTTTCATCAAAAGCAGGCTTTTCACTTTCTAAGTGGCTTACACGACGCGACTTTATGGACTGTGGTTTTATTCTTGCTGAGGAATTGTATTTTCGAAATGAGTTTTATGACGCATACTTTTTATTGGCAAAGATTATGCGAATGGAGTATGAATTATCCTACTTTAGACACTTTTTTCCAGAAGTAATTCTTTTGACTCGCACTATCTTGCGTAATAAATTACATAACAATATTCCAGATGAGCTTGCTCTTGATGCATGGGAAGATGCTCTTGAGTTGCATTTTCCTAAAAAAGATGAAGCGCACTTTTTTAAATTGATGGCTGAAGCGTATTTACGGCTTGGCGATAAAAATGCAGCTCAGCTTTGTGCTAAAGAGGCAACAAAATTGTATTCAAATATAAAAATATCACAAAAGAGCAAGAATCTTTTGGAGGAGTATACATGATACGGCTTAAAAATGAGATACAAATAAATGGCATACGCAAATCTTGTAAATTGCTTTCCTCAATGTTTACACAAATCCTTCCACAAATAAAAGAAGGAATGTCAACGTTTGAAATTGATGCCCTTTGCGTTAGTTTTATTAAGAAAAATGGCGGAACTCCTGCGTGGTATAGTCAAGGATTCCCCGGAGCTGCGTGCATTTCGGTAAACGATTGCGTTATTCATGGCGTTCCATCAAAAAAGCAAATCCTTAAAAAAGGCGATATTGTTTCTATTGATGTTGGAATTGATCTTGACGGTTATATTAGTGATTGTTCAAAAACGATTGCCATTGGAGAAGTCGATTCGCAGACTCAAAAACTTTTGGATGTTACAAAACAGTGTTTAATAGAAGGAATTGCTGCGTGCAAAGTTGGAAATCGTATAAAAGACATTTCTCAAGCGGTGTACGATGTTGCTCGTAAGGCAAATCTTGGTGTTGTAACCGATTTTTGTGGGCATGGCGTTGGGCTTTCTGTGCATGAAGATCCGCAAATTCCTAATAAACCGGGTCGCGGAGCAAATCCACGCATTCAGGCAGGAATGGTTTTGGCAATTGAGCCGATGATTAATCTTGGCACTGGTGATGTTTTTGTGGATACAGATAGTTGGACTGTTAAAACTGCCGACGGACTTTATTCTGCTCATGAGGAGCATACCGTAGCCGTTTTTAGCGATCATACAGAAATTTTAACAATTTAGCATTTTTTTTATATTTTTACTAAAGTCCGTTTTCCCTAACCCGATAGTAAAGTATCAGGTACTAATAAACAAAATTATTTTTTGGATTAACGGAGGGAAAAATATGATTATTAATCACAACATGAGTGCAATGTTTTCACAACGACAATTGTCTCAAACAGACGGTTCTTCACAGCGTAATATGGAGAAGCTTTCAAGCGGACTACGCATTAATCGTGCAGGAGATGATGCATCAGGGTTGGCTGTATCAGAGAAAATGAGAAGCCAAATTCGAGGTTTAACACAAGCTTCAACAAATGCACAAAATGCAATTTCGTTCATTCAAACAACTGAAGGTTATTTACAAGAGACGACGGATATTGTTCAGCGTCTTCGTGAACTTGCCGTTCAGTCTGCAAACGGTATTTATTCAGATGAAGATCGTATGCAAATTCAAGTTGAAGTTTCTCAACTTGTTGCCGAGGTTGATAGAATTGCCAGTACAGCACAATTTAATGGAATGAATATTTTAACGGGGCGTTTTGCTCGTCAACAAGCAGAAAATAGTGTAACGGCGTCAATGTGGTTTCATATTGGAGCTAATATGGATCAACGTTCACAAGCATTTATTGGAACAATGTCTTCTTCAGCACTGGGAATGCGAGATGGAAATGAAGATATTCTTTCTCTTCGTACTCCTGATGAGTCAAATCGTGCTATTAATACACTTGATGACGCACTCAAAAGAATTAACAAACAACGAGCCGATCTTGGTGCATACCAAAATAGACTTGAGTTTACTATTATTGGCCTAGATATCGGGGCAGAAAACTTGCAAGCAGCTGAATCTCGTATTCGAGACACTGACATGGCAAAGGAAATGGTTGAGTTTACGAAAAACCAAATCTTGCAACAAGCAGGCACTGCAATGCTTGCCCAAGCAAATCAAAGCACTCAATCAGTGCTTAG
The DNA here is from genome assembly GCA_051651885.1 of Treponemataceae bacterium. GTDB lineage: Bacteria > Spirochaetota > Spirochaetia > Treponematales > Treponemataceae > JBOFSR01. The sequence goes on along the minus strand of JBOFTD010000294.1, from coordinate 11,707 downwards.
CTTACTTCGATAAACATCAAAATAAAAAAGGGTTGCCGAGTTTGGCGGCCTTTTTTATTTTAAATTATTCTTAGAATAAGTACTTTGCAATCAAAAAATTTTATTTTACCAGTCTTGACATTATGAGTAAAACCTTGTTCAATAATCTTATGTTACAAAATGATATTGATAAATTTATGCAATTTATCGAGCAATATTCCTCCTTTATAATTGCTGGACATAAAGAACCAGATGGTGATTGTATTTCAAGTTGCCTTGTTGCAGAAAATTTGCTTTCTCGACTAGGAAAAAAGACGTATATGATTTCTGCAGGCCCTTTTTTGCGCCCAGAAACGCGGCAATTTGAATTACTTTTTTCGACGATGATTCCTAATTTGACTGAAGCCGAGCAAGCAAAAACCGCTGTTTTAATCGTTGATTGTTCAGGCTATGATAGAACAGGAAGCCTTGAGGATGGGTTAAAAAACTTTCCTTTTTTTGTAATTGATCATCATAAAACAGCCGATCCGCAAATGAAAAACGGCATTGTTGACTCAACTTCTCCTGCGACTGTTTATTTGCTTCAGCAAATTTACGAGCATACTTTTAAAACAATTCCTTCTGACTTAGCAAAAACAGTTTTTTTTGGGCTTTCTACTGACACTGGGTTTTTTCGATTTTTAACTGAAAAAGATGCGTCTGTTTTTACGGCAGCGGGGCGACTTGTTGCTCAAGGAGTCAGTCCGAAAGCTATATATGCTAATATATCAGGCGGAAAGAGTTTTAATAGTCGAAAGCTTTTAGGAATTTTGCTTGAGCGTACAGAGCTTTTTTTTAACGGAAAACTTGCTTTAACGTGGGAAACTCTTGCAGAGTCAGAAACAATTGGAAAAGCGGGGCGAGACTCGGATGCGTTGTATAGTCTTTTGCTTTCGGTTGAAAATGTTGAGGCGGTGGTTGTTATTCGCCAAGAATCTGCAGAAAATTGTACACTTGGGTTTCGATCTCAAGATAAAATAGATGTAAGTATCATTGCAAGCACATTTGGGGGCGGTGGCCATAAAAATGCTGCAGGGGCAAGTACGAAAGGGATTATTAGTGGTGTAAAAGAAGAAATCCTTTGTGCCTTTGAGAAGATTTTATAAATTACGTGTTCATGAAGTTTGAAAGATATTTTTATTAGTTGAATCTCAAGTATTATAAAAAGGTTCTATATCATTGTTATGATGAGCCTAAAAATCAAAAAAAACAATGTTTCATGAAAATAATATTTACAGAAATATTTCATTATGATATAATTAATTCAATTTTAATTTTAAAACTTATTTTGGAGGTAAGATGAAAAATTTAGGAAAAAGTTTAGTCGTTGTCTTTCTTGTTGCATCAATTCTTTTAGTTGGTTGTGCAAAAAAAGAAGGATCTAGTTCGGGGAAAGTTGTCGTTAAGACGATGGCTTATGGTGATAATGCCAATGCAGAAGGCCAGGCTTGGGGTCGTATTGTTAGAGAATTTGAAGCTGCAAATCCTGATATCAAAATTGATTATGAGTTGTTGTATGATGAAGCATATCATCAAAAAGTCCTTGCACGTCTTGCATCTGGGGATGTTCCAGACTTAGCATACATGGGTGCTGATATACGTTGGGGTGCTCCTTGGGCAGAACGAAGCCAACAATACGATATGCGATCTGTTCTTGATAAAGATTATTATGATTTGTCAAAAATTCCTGCACATGGGCCAAATGGTGAAGTATATTTGGTTCCACTTGGAACAACAAACGCAACAACTGTTATGTTCACAAATACAAAACTTTTGCAAGAATTAGGATTTTCTCAACCAGAAACGTATGAAGACATCGTTGCAATGGTTCCAGCAGCAAAAGCAGCAGGAGTTGAAATTATTTCAACTCATGGTGCTGATGGATGGCTTTGGGGTTCATGTGTTATGTCATCAATTCTTGCTCGTGTAACAGGTGATCCAAACTGGATTCAAAAAGCTGTTTCAGGCGAGAAAAAATTTACCGATCCTGATTTTGTTCAAGCACTTGAAGTTCTTACAACTATGGTAAACGATGGTGTTATGGATCAAAAAGTTGTTCTTTATGATGATGGAACAGCAAAGTCAAATTTTAATAGTGGAAAAGTACTATTTCATATTGGTGGCCAATGGGAAGCTGGTGGATTTTCACCTGATATACAAAAGATAATGTACTTGAGTGCATTTCCTGTAATGCCTAATGAAAAGGGTGCACACAAAAGTGTTGCTGGTGCAATGACAACGGGTTATGGTTTAACAAAATCTGGAGCTCAAGATGAGAATGTTCGTGATGCTGCAATGAAATTTATTAATTATTTTAATAGTGAGGCTGAAGTTATTCAACGTTGGAGAGACGGTGCAATTGTAGCCCCTGTTTTGAAAAACTATACTATTCCTTCTGACATGCCAGCAGCTGCAACTGCAAAAGCTGGAATTTCAACTGCTCCTACATCTGATGTTATTGATGCTTTCCTTTCAGGATCAGCTAATGATGAATTGAATGCGGGAATGCAAAAAATTGTTGCAGGTCAAGCAACAGCACTTGAAATTGCAGAAAAAGTAGAAAGTTTAGTACGTCGCTAATTTTTTTTGCTTTTAATTTATAAGCGTAAGATTATATTTATAATCTTACGCTTTTTTTATATCTGCTTGTAAACAAGATAAACAGTTCCTGTATTTACGGAAAATACTGAAATAAAACTATTAACTTTTGTTATCAATAATGTAGTTTTAAGTTTTTTCAGCATTCTTTTTTTTGCTAAAATGTCGGAAATATTTCTTCCTGTGGAGCAGAAAATTCTTGCGGAACAGCAACTTCTTGAGGTTCAATTTTTTCAGCAGGATTTGCTTTGCTAAATAATGGTTTGTATTCGACGTGCTCTGCAACAATCAAAATACGTGAATGCATTTTACCATCAGATCCTGTCCAACGATTTTGTTTAAGTCGCCCAACAATTCGCACTCCACGCCCTTTTGAGCAATTTTGTGCACTCGCATCGGCAAGTTTTCCCCACGTTTCAACATTGAAGAATGAAACCTCTTTCTCAACTTCATTGCCTTGTTTATAATTTCTATTTGAGGCGATAGAAAAATTACAAACATGTGTTCCTTTTGCGGTTTCGAGGAAGTTAGGATTGCGGACAACATTTCCTTCGATTACAAGTGAATTTAAATTTTGCATACTTTTACTCCTTTATTTTGCGTGACAAGATCAAACAAAACAGTGATTTAATTTTTAGAGTGCTTTCGCGAAAACAACTATCTCATGCTTATACTATAGAAAAAAAGGCAAAAAAATCATGTGTCTTTGTATTGAAATTTATTCTTTATATGAAAAATTATAGTTTTTTTTTAGAATGCCGTAAATTAAGTATGGTAAAGCAATTTTTATGTATTTTTTTTAGTGTTTTTTTCACTACGCAGCTTTTTTCTCAAGTTGCGTTTAAGTTTTCCTATACACAAGGCGATTCATATCGTATTTTATCAACAATAACAGAGGATATTTTTGTCAATGATGAGCTTCATCATAAAGCAGAGATTGTTAATCGCATTTCGGTAAAAGTTACGGATGTCATTGATGATTGGGGCATTCACGAAGCAAATTTTATGACATCAGAGCAATCATTATTGAATCAAGATAAATCAACTTTGGAGTGGGGAAAGGAATACAAAAGCGTTTTTAAGAGAAGTCTGTTTGGCAATTATGATATTAGCAGCGAATATTTTATGCCTGTCGTTCGGGATGTGCCGCTTTTTCCTGATCGTTTGCTAAAAATAGGCGATACATGGATTGCGGAGGCTCACGAAGCTCATGATGTTGGCCGCCTCTTTAACATAAAAAAACCACTTATTATACCGTCGAAAGCAAGCTATACGTACAAAGAAAAACAAACAATTGGCGGAAAGGAATTTCATCTCATTATTGTCGAGTATGCATTAAAGGGAGAAAATACTTTAAAACCTTTGAATGAAAATGAAGACTATCCACGACATTTTACAGGAAAATCTCGCCAGTTATTATTGTGGGATGGCGAAAAAGGCAGAGTTGATTCCTACAATGAAAGCTTTACGATTACAATTATCACTAACCAAAAACAAAAGTTGGATTTTGTAGGAAAAGCCGAAGCAAAAATTCTTGACTCAGAAAATTATCAAACGGAAGAAACTATTAACGATTTAAAAGAAAAAATTGAAAACTTACATATTGAGAATATTGAAGTAACGCCAACGGAAAAAGGCTTAATGCTCACGATTGAAAATATTGAATTTCAGGGCGATTCTGCCGTTTTGCTACCGAGCGAAAAAGAAAAAGTCAAAAAACTTGCAGAACTTTTAAAAAATTATCCTAAAAATGACTTACTGATTACAGGCCATACTGCAGCCATTGGGAATGAAGAAAACAGAAAAACTCTTTCTTTGGAGAGAGCAAAAACGGTTGGAGATTATTTACACTCGCTTAAAATTTTAGAAAACCAGCGTATTTTTACGGAAGGACTTGGTAGTGATTCTCCCATTGCAGATAACAAAACGCCTGAAGGGCGAAGCCGTAATCGACGAGTTGAAATCACTATTTTAGAATAATCGCGTAAAATATTCTATCTTCATTTTTTATGATGAGTCTTGTACTATTTGATAAATTATGCTAATTTAAATAAATGGTTAAAAATATTTATTCTGTATCATATCAATTACGAAAGCAGCTAAAGCAACGAATTTTTTTTTCAGTTTGCTATACTTTTACTTTACTTGTTGCCTGTAATTTTTTTCTGTCTTATATTTTTATGCCTGTTGTCATACGCTCTTCATCGATGGAGCCTACTCTCGAAAAAAATCATTTTGTTTTGATAACTCCACTCATTTCTACTGCTTTAAATAAGGATTTTTTTTTAACATCTTTGCTGACTCCAGCAGTGCCTATCAAGCGTGGCGATATGGTGCTTGTTAATCCATTAAACAAGCAGTCTCTTTCTTTTTTACAAAAAATGATTAATACGACTGTAGGTTTTTTTACGTTTCAACAAGTTTTTCCCTTTTCATTACCACTGGTTTCTCATAACCAATCAGTTCGTCGTGTACTAGGTTTTCCTGGTGATACTGTTTTTATGAGAGATTATATTTTGCATATTCGCCCACAAGGAAGCTCTCATTATCTTACCGAATTTGAATTTTCAGAAAAAAAATATGATCTTATTATTGAAAAAAAACCTGATAACTGGGATGTAGATAATGGTCTTTCTGGAATGATGAATCTTTATACGCTTGGCGAAAATGAATATTTTCTTCTTGCTGATAATAGGAGTTACAGTTCTGATTCCCGCATTTGGGGTGGCATTCAAGGCGAAGATATTAAAGGAAAAGTGCTCTTTCGTTATTTTCCTTTTTCTAAATTTGCTGGTTTTTAGCTAAAAGAGTGAGTTTTTTTGACACTTCTACAATTGCTTTGTATGCGCATATTCCCTTTTGCAAATCAAAATGTATTTATTGTGACTTTTTTTCGTTGCCGATAGGTGCTGTAAATAAAAATATTTCATGCTCGCCGTATCATTCTTATATTCAGTCTCTTGTCTCTGAAGCACGATTTCGCCAAAAGCAATTTTCAATAAAAGCACTATCTTCTCTTTATATTGGAGGTGGAACGCCATCTCTTTTGAACGAAGATGACTTAAATCTTTTTTTTGGTCAACTGCAACAAGCCTTTGAGTTCAATACAGATATTGAAATTACGCTTGAGGCAAACCCCGATGACATTAATGAGCAATTTTTAAAGGGAATTGAAAAGTTTCCGATTAATCGGATATCTCTTGGTGTACAGTCAATGAATGAAAAAACCTTAAGGAGCTGCAATCGTCGCTCAACCGTTGAGTGTAACAAGAGAGCTTTAAACCTTTGTCAACAGTGGGCAAAGTCTGCAGGGCGTTCTTTTTCTGTTGATGTGATTGCGGGTTTACCTCATGAAACAATAGAAACTTTTACAAGCGGAATGCAAACAATTTTGAACTATCAGCCAACTCATATTTCTCTTTATGAACTTACTATTGAAAAAAATACTTCATTGTTTCATTTGATTGAGGCTGGTAAAATTGCGTATAACGATATTAAGAATTATGATATGTGGCGTGTGGGTAAGAAAATTTTACAAAAAAATATGTTTTTGTATTATGAAGTTTCTAATTTTGCTTTGCCGAATTATCAATCTAAACATAATCTTTGTTACTGGAATATGAAAAACTATATAGGAATTGGTAGCGGTGCAACGGGAACAGTCAATGATTATCGTTATAAAAACACCACAGATATTCAGCAATGGCAAATTTTTTTTTCGCAAAAACCTTCCTTTGAAAATATAAAAACGGTACAAGAGATAGAAAAACTCGAAGTGAATACACAAATTTTCGAATATTTGATGATGGGTTTTCGTAAATTGGAAGGAATTTGTGCTCAAACTTTTTTTCAACGCTTTAATCAGCCTATTGAGGATTTTATCGAGCCTCTTTTTTCACAATGGATACAGCAAAAGCGTGCTTGCAAAACTATTTATTGCGATCAAACTTTTTATCATCTTACTGAGGATGGAATACTTTTTCTGAATCAATTTCTTGTTTTGTTGTTTAAGAATATAAAGTAGCTGCATGATTTTACTTTTTTACAGGTGATTATATTTTGAAGTGAAGGTTTTGATAAATCGATTTGTGTTTTGACAAAAATACAAGAATATGATACAGTTTTTTTCATGACTTTAAATATTTGTTTGATTGGTGATGTTTTTGGCACCGCAGGAATAGCGATTTTACAAGAACGCCTTCCTGAATTAATAAAAAACGATAACCTTGACTTTGTGATTATTAATGCTGAAAATGCCTCTGGTGGTTATGGATTGCTCGAAGTCGATGCTGAAAAAATTTTTGCAAGTGGGGCAAATGTTTTAACAGGGGGAAATCATACTTTTGAAAAAAATGAAATTTATTCGTATTTAGATACAAAAGATGAAATTTTGCGCCCTGCAAATTATTCTTGTGAAGGGGCAATCCTTTTTAATGATTTTGCTAAAAAAAAGGAAGATAGCGAAAAGTTAGTGCATGGGAAGGGATTTAAAATCTTTGAGACACCAAATACAAAAATTGCCGTTTTAAATATTCAGGGACGAAAATATATGACGGCTATCGATTGTCCTTTTGTTGCCGCTCACAATGCTGCATTAGTGGCAGAAAAAGAAAATGCCTTATTAATAATCGATTTTCATGCAGAAGCAAACGATGAGAAAGAAGCTCTTGCCTATTTTTTAGATGGCCGAGCAAGTCTTATTGGTGGCACACATACGCATGTTCAAACAAGTGATGAGCGAATTCTTCCAAAGGGAACTGGCTATATAACCGACTTAGGCATGACCGGTGTACAAAAATCTGTCATCGGAAGTGTTATTGATAATACAATCAGGAGAAACCTAACGCAAGTTTTATACAAGCTTGAAAATGCTGAAGGGGAGGCATTTATTCAAGGAGTTATTGCTGAAATTGATCTTGATACAAAAAAAACAGTTGCAATAAAGCGTTTGTTTTGCCGATAATTGAGCATGAGGTTTTTTTGTATACACGAAAATTTATTGAAACACCAAAACAGATTGTAAAATATCATCAACCTATTTTTGGCACATTTAAAACACCTTTTGATAAACTCGATATTAAGGGGCTTCGATCTCCGTTTGGGGGAATTCCTTTTCCTCAGTTTTTGACTAATTTACGTATTTGTGCAAGTATGACTTTTTCCTTTAGCACGGAGAACTATATTGGCATAATTACTGTTTTTGATATTAAATTGTTTGCACTCAGCGATTTTGTAATTTGGGATAAAGAGACGCAAAAAAAATATGTCTTTCGAAAAATATTTTTTCCTTTTAGATGTTTAATTCCACTATCTCTTGAAAAAGGTGTTTCTACAAGTCTTAATACAAAACATTATTTTCGATTCGCGTGGGATCGCCAAAAAGGTAGCCTTTCTGTTTGTATTAATTTTGAGCAAACTTCTGTACGGCCAAAATTGCACTTGTCATTTGCTGTTGATTTAAACGATCCTAAAACAGGTTCTCAGATGTCCGTATTACCTGCTTTAGTTATGCGCCGATGCTATGCATCACATCAAATTACGGGATCTGTTACGGGCAGCGTTGATATGCAAGACAATTTTTTGCCACAAAATGGTATTGCTTTATTTGATATTAATCGTTTGTACGCTACAATTCGTACAAAAATAAAATCTGTCTTTGCTTTTGGTGTTGTTGATGGAAAGCAAGTTTCATTTAAATTATCTCAAACTAGTTTTTCCTCACCTGATGAAGCAACGTATAATGATAATGCACTTTTCATTGATGGAAAAACATGGGCTCTTCCTCCTGTGCGGCTCACTCGCTTTCAGGGGATGCAAAAAACATGGGTGATTCAAGATACAGAAAGTATGATTGATTTGATTTTTACGCCTTTTTCAATTTCGAGCAACCGTTTAAGTGCTTTTTTTATTCATAGGAATCTTCATATATTGTGTGGATCTTTGGAAGGTGTTGTGCTTACTGGAGAAGGGGAATCAATTTTTATCAAAGGATTTACAGGGATTATTAAACATCTGCGATATCGATTGTAAATATTGATACTTACGAGAATTACTAAACCAAAGAAAATCCTACAAGAATGACAAGAATTTATGATAGTCGTTTTCAGACATTCTTTTTACTTTGCACCTAATGATTCTAAATAGCTTACAATTTTAACACAGCCACGTTTTTTCGCAATTAACAAAGGTGTATAAACAAAATTCGGTTCTTGGCGATTTTTTGTATTATCTCCCTCGATAATCTGAACTAATAAACTAATCAGTGCTGTATCTGCCGTCGTTGCATTGATATTTGCCCCTGCATCAATAAGTAACTTTACTATGGGCAAATAGTCGTCATTGAAAGCTGCATACATAAGGGGCGTTAACCCTTTTGTATCTTTTACATTGATATGAACTCCATTCTGAATTAAAAGCCCTACAATTTCTGCATTTGGAATCGCAAGTATTAAAGGCGTCTCTTCTTTGTTATTTTGAGTATTTACCTTTGCCCCTTTTTGAAGTAAGATTTCCACAACCGTAACTAAATTTGATCTAATTGCATAAAAAAGAGCAGATTCTCCTTCAGAGTCAACAGCATTAACAGGAGCGTGTGCCGCTAACAAAAGGGATGTAATCACAGTATTATTAAGGGCACTCATGAGTGCTGTTTTATTTTTAGCATCGCGTGTGGCAACATTAACGCCTATTTGAATTAAATATTCTACCATCGCTGTATTGTTTTGTTCGACTGCATAAAAAAGAGCATTTCGCTTTGTTATTCGTTCTGTTGCATGAATATCAACTTTATTTTTTACCAATAATGTGAGGATATCAAGATTATTTTGTTTTGTCGCAAAAATAAATAAGGGCTCATCTTTATCACGTGAAAACAACATTGCTTTTTGCTTGAGTAGCAGATTAAGAATTTCAGGATTTTTCTGCTTAATTGTGAGCGTAAGTGGTGTTCGAAAAGCTCCCTCTGTAAGAGATAAATTTACATTTGCTCCAAATTTAATGAGCATTTGCACTAAATTTGAATTATTATTTTTTATAGCAATCATTAAAGGAAAATCGCTACTCGGTATTTTTTCATTGATATTAAAAAAATAGCTTTTTTTTAAAAGCATACTTGCTATTTGAGTATTATTTTGCTCGATAGCAATCATCGTTGCATTTTTTCCCTCTGCATTCGTTGCCAAAACATCAGCCTTATGTTTTACTAGAAGTGCTACGGCTTCCTTATTATTATTCATTACCGCAAGCATTAGAGGTGTAAATCCAGTTGTAACCTCGCCAGAAGTAACGGCATTTATATTAGAATTATTCTTAATAAATAAGGTTATCATTGGCACATTATTTTGCAATGCAGCAATATGAATAGGGTAATACGTCATTTTTGCAAGAGAAGCATACTGTTCATTTGTAAAACTTGGATCTGGATTTAATAAAGAAACATAATCGTCTAATAAAAAAGTATAACTTTCTTGTGATAAAGGCGTATGAATATTTGCACCTTGTGATAAAAAATAAGATACAGATGCAAAATCATTTTTTATCGCAGCTAAGTACAAATTTCTACTGAGCGTTTCCTCGAGACCAAAAGTTGTTTGTGCAAAAAAAGATGCACATAAAATAATATAGAATCCAATAAAAAGCCTTTTCATATTACCTCATAAAAAATAAGATTATTTATCCTAAAACTAAAAAAGTGTTGGTTAAATATACTTTTTTACAGAATTATTTTACCAACACCTTATTTACGTAGCCGTTGTTATTTATACATTATTGACACTTTTTATGATACGATTAATATCATATTTGTACTAGAGATTTTTACCTTCACCAAGTCCTATGATAACAGGTCTTTTTGTATTCCTCGGTTTCAATCCCCCTTGAAGAGATTTTCGGTTTGTTCCAATAGCCCAAATTTTAGTATCAAAGCCTGCTGGTAAATTCGCAACAAACTGATTATTGCTATCCCAATATTGAATATGTTCTGTATTTTCACTAAAATCGGTAACACGGTCATGATACGCAATACCACCATCTGGAATTGACGCCCCTGTGAGCAATAGAACATTAATTGGATTGCTACGTGCTATAAAAATATTGAAAAAATCAAATTTTATATTTTTTCCTAATTCAACATGCAAGATAACTCCATTTGAAAAACCCTCTTTTGTTACTGGTATTTCTCCTATATTGAATCCTGTGTCAAATGATATAAAAATAGAGTTGAAAGTATTACCACCTTCAACAGAACCAACGAGTCCGCCGTGTTTGATTGCTTTTTGTTCAGATGTTAAAGTAATGCGGGAAAGGTTATAAAAATTTTTAAAAGATACATTAGACTCTGCAAACATATAACCAACTAATCCGCCGACACGTAATAAAGCGGCTGTGCCATTGCTATCGGAAAAAGCGGAAAAATCGCTAAAAGATCCCGCATTTACAATATTAGTTAGCGTTATTCCCTTTGTGAAAGTCATATTTCCAATAATACCACCTACTCTTGCAACCCCTGTTTGTGCAATAGCATTAGAGCTAATTGTACCTTCATTATATAAATCTTTAAGAGAAACTGCTGCGTTATAAAAACCAATTACGCCTCCAATATTACCCCCAATAGCAGTAACATTTTTATAATTTTCAAGCTTTTCTAATTTTAAGAACGTTCCAGTGGCTGGTAAAACCTGACCAATAATACCCCCCGTTGAATTAATTCCTTCATTCGTATCGTTACTACTTTTTACTTCCGCTTGACTTACAATATTGGTAATAGTTCCTCCAACAACGAACCCAACTAAACCGCCAACATTTTTTGTATCTCCATGAACCGTTACAGAATCTGATAAAATAATATTTTTTAAGACTCCGTGATTTGCAAGCTGTGCAAATAAGCCCGTTCCCTTCCCTTCATCAGTGCGAAGATTTTCAATTTTCATATTTTTAAATTCATACCCATTGCCATCAAAAGTTCCTGCAAAACCATGACTTGAGAGTACGCTATCTCCATTTGCAGAAGGAACTGGTGAAATTATACGATTATTAAAATCTAAATCTCTCATAACTTTATAACGAGCATTAGAAGGTAAAAATCTTTCATCAT
>JBOFTD010000293.1:0-17043 GCA_051651885.1 Treponemataceae bacterium | reverse complement strand
AGCGGATCTGCAACCGACAAATTGCTTCCTTTGTTACAGGATAAACATATTGCTAATGAAGGAGTTTTTGATAACCTTGAAAATCTTCTTGTGAAGCTCAAAAATGATTTAATAAATATTGACCATGAAAGTATTTATGTTGTTTTTTCACAGGGTGCTACTTCCTTTGGCATGTTTAAAAATGAATTTGAACGTGGAGATAGTTTTAAAAAACTTATTTTAAAACTATTTTAAATATCTGTTTTTTTAACAGGGCTTTGACAATCCTGTTTTTTTACGCTACAATTTGGCACATTACTATGAAAAGTCATTATAAAGCTCTTCATAAAGAATAAAAATTGGAGTATGCAATGCAAGCAGTTATTTTAGCAGCGGGAATGGGGAAACGTTTAAAGGATTTAACCGCTGATAATACAAAGTGTATGGTTAAAGTTAATGGAGTTACTCTAATTGAAAGAATGCTTTATCAACTTGATAACCTAGGTTTATCAAAAATCATTATTGTTATTGGTTACGAAGCTAAAAAGCTTACAGAATATGTGAATACGCTCTCAGTAAAAACTACTATTATTTTTGTAACAAATGAAATTTATGATAGAACAAACAATATCTATTCATTGTATCTTGCATGTAATTATTTACTCGAAGAAGATACGCTTTTGCTTGAATCAGATTTAATTTTTGAAGACTCCGCTCTGCAAAAAATTGTGTCATGTTCAGATGATTCAGCTGTACTTGTAGCAAAATATGAATCATGGATGGATGGCACAGTCATTACCGCAGATGAAGACAATAATATAACAGGCTTTCTCGACAAAACCAGCTTTTCTTTTCAAGATACAAATGATTACTATAAAACAGTCAATATTTATAAGTTTAGTAAAAACTTTTCACAAACCCGCTATGTTCCCTTTTTAGAAGCATATTCAAAAGCGATGGGAAACAATGAATATTATGAGCAGGTTCTAAAAGTTATTACGATACTCAATAACCCAGAAATTAAGGCTTTGCCACTAGAAGGCGAATTATGGTATGAAATTGATGATATCCAAGATCTTGACATTGCAGAAATACTTTTTCAAGAAGATATGGATAAAAAGCTAAAAAAAATGCAAAGTCGCTATGGAGGATATTGGCGTTTTCCGCAGCTTATTGATTTTTGCTATCTTGTAAATCCATTTTTTCCACCGCAAAAAATGCTCGATGAGTTAAAGTCAAAGTTTGACATACTTATCCATGAATACCCTTCAGGTTTATCAGTAAATAATCTCCTTGCCGCAAAAAATCTTGGCATAAAACAGGATTATATTGTCGTTGGAAATGGTGCAGCTGAGCTGATCAAATCAATTATGGAAAAAATTGAAGGCTGCATTGGAATTGCAATGCCAACTTTTCAAGAATATCCTAATCGAAAAAGTGCAGATCAGGTGATTCCGTTTTATCCACAAAACAAAAATTTCTCGTATACGGCAGATGACTTAATTAACTTTTATGATAATAAAAACATTTTGCTTCTTACGCTGATTAATCCTGACAATCCTTCAGGAAACTATCTTTCAAAAAGCGATGTTTTGAAGCTTGCTGAGTGGACGTCTAAAAAAAATATTTTTTTTATTGTTGATGAATCTTTTATAGATTTCTCAAATGCTGAGTGTACACAATCCTCCCTAAGCGTTACCTTTATCGATAATGATATTTTAGAATCATTTAAAAATCTCATTGTTATCAAGAGTATTTCAAAATCATTTGGAGTGCCAGGACTTCGATTGGGCGTGCTTGCTTCAAGCAATGCAAAAATTATTGATTGTGTAAAAAAAGATATTTCTATTTGGAATATTAATTCCGTTGCGGAGTATTACTTACAAATTTATGAAAAGTATCGAGGTGAGTACGAAAAAGGACAAAAAAAATTCATGTCAGTGCGAGATGATTTTTATCAAAAACTCGCTGCGATAAAAAATATACGAGTCATTCCCAGTCAGGCAAATTATTTTTTATGCGAATTAGAATGCTCTATATCAGCTATAGAACTTGCAAAACTTCTTCTTTCAAACTACAATATTTTAATCAAGGATTTGTCTGATAAAGATGGTATGAACGGAGAATTTGTTCGCATCGCCGTAAAATCTTTGTATGAAAATGACAAGTTGATTCATGCCTTGCAAGAGATTTTATAAAAAAGGATTTACCTAAACTGCACAAAAAACCTAAAAATATGCAATGGTGTAATTGCCTATTTTATAAAAACCAATATCGCTGTAGGCTTTTATGGCAGGGGCATTAGTTTTTCGTACAAAAAGAACGGCACTTTTTTTCTTGTTATACAGAAGGTTGTTAATTTGTGATACTAAAAACTTTGCAAAGCCTTTTGAGCGATACTGAGAATGGGTAAAAACGCCTCCAATTTGTCCACAGTGTGGTGAAATTGCGTTAACTCCTGCTTTTGCAATAAAATGATTTTTAACACAAATTCCGTATGTTGGATATTTAGCTAAATTTCTTTCTAAAGAAAGAATGCACAAAATCTTATTATGTGTTTTACCTCGTGGAAGCACTTCAATAATTTCGTACATTTTTTGCAGTTGATATAATCGCTTGGCATCATTTGTCGTGCATGTTTGTAAAGAAAAATTATTAGGCAAAACTATTTTGCAGGGCAGGGTAGTTTTTTTATGTTCTAATAAATGATAATCATTTACTTCGATAGGAGTGCTCTTTATAATGGATAAAATAAGTTTTGTTCCCAGCTCACTACCAGAAACACTATAACAATTTGCATTAATAAAAATTTTTTGTAATATTTTTTTTAGTGCTATTTTTAATTCGCTTGTAATTTCTTGAATATTTTTTTTCTCTGCAAATGAAAAACAGTGAAAAATAGATCCTTTTGGTTTTTTGAAAATAAGTGCTTCTATTTTTTTTGTTTTTTCATCAGTAATTAAAAAAAAGTTTTCAGGATTTGTGGGAAAAGTAATTTTTTCATGGATGTAAAATAAATTCCATAATGAAAGACAGAATTTTTCATGTAACAGAAGAAAATTGATTGCTTTGGAAAAATTATTTGGTGAAAGATTTTCAAGAAGCAAAATCATTTTTTTTTGGCAGCAAGAGTGGTAAAACACCCTTTGGTGAAAAATTTCCTGCTATTGCGTTAAAAGTCGCAAGAAAAGAATATGATGAATAACTGTATGCTAAAACAATGCAATCTGCCCAATCAAAATTGTATAATACAGGAGTTGGTGATAAAGAGGAAACGATAATGATATTTTTATTTAATCGTCTAAGTCCTTGTGCAACAGCGGCACTTGCCTCATTTGCTACACAAATAATAATCGTGTCAAAATTATTTGCCATGCTTAAAAGCTTATCGATATTCCACTGTGTTTCGTTTGGTCCCATAAAATAGCGAAAAAAGTAATATTTTGCATCTGGGTATAAAGGGCGACCAACATCAAAAAATTGCTGAAATTGTGAAACAAGCAAGGTGCGTCCAGCCTCTTTTGGTGTTAAAGGAGCAATGCCTTTTTTGTAAAAAGTGGTCGCACGTGCTGCTTGCTCTGTAAAAAATATTTCAGCTTCAGGGTGTGGAATACTTTCTTCGATGATCGTTTCATCGGGAAAAATAGGTACGCTTGTAGGTGATTTAAAATATTGTAGTTTCGATAATATAACAGAATAAGCGGCCTCTTTTACGATATCTTTAAAATCAGCATTGGTTTTCATTAATTGCAGATTGTTTGTCCATAAACTTTCATCAATTTGCGGTGTCGTGGATGAGCAAATAATTTGATTTCCTGCCTCGATTGCAAGACGTACGGCACGGGACATACTTCCTGCGTAAAGTGTTGCCCCATTCATCATCATGTCATCTGTTATAATCAAGCCTTTGAAGGCAAGCTTTTCTCGCAAAATATCGTGTAAAAAATATCGAGAAAGTGAAGCCGGAATATCTGATTGTGAAATTTGCGGAAAGGCTAAGTGGCCTGACATAATTGCAGGAATTCCTTCTTTGATCAAATAAATAAAGGGGACTAACTCTCTGTCTAACAACATTTCTTTATCAATATCAATAATTGGAAGGCGCCCGTGGGAGTCAAGGTGTGTATCTCCGTGACCGGGATAATGCTTTGCGGTGGGAAGCACTCCTGCTTGTAAACTTCCTTCTGTAAAGGCTGCCCCTAAAATGCCAACAAGATTTTTTTCCTCGCCAAATGAGCGCGGGCCAATTACACTTGAGTTATAGTTCGTATATAAATCAACGGTAGGAGCAAAGTTCATATTGATTCCGAGTGCTCGCAATTCTTGCGAAATATAGTAGCCAGAAAAAAAAGAATCAATGGGGTAGCCTGATGCGCCGATTGCCATATTACCGGGTGTATCGCTGGTTTTTCCTTTTATATGGCGAATCCAACCACCTTCTTGATCCGTTGCGACATAAAGGGGAATCGCAAAGGGGGATTTTTGAGCAATCTGTTGGAGTTTTGTGACATCCCGAGCGACGGCGTTAACATCATCCGTATTCCAGCCAAAAATTTTTATGCTTCCAATCTTTCGCTGCTCAACCCACTCGATAATAAGTGAATTTGGCTCTTTTCCTGCCCATCCAAACATAAAAAGCTGAGCCAAAAGTTCATCATCTGTCATTTTATTCGTGATAGCTTGCGCTAAAACCGTGTGCGGATAATCGCTCCAAAAAGAAAGTGATGCGTCCTGTAACGATTGTTGTAAAAGATCTTCATCTTGAGGATTTGTTTTTTCAAGAACATTGATGGTGATTGCATTATTTTCTAGGTCATTTTTTATTGCGGAAAAAGAAGATTCGTTTTGCATACTGCTATGACGAGAACAAGAAATAATAAAAAAAAGAGAGAGAAAAAAAATAAATTTCAAAAAAACCTACATATTTTGAATAAAATGTGCGGCACTGTGTGCTGCGATCGCTCCATCTGATGCAGCCGTCACAATTTGTCGAAAGGATTTTGATCTGACATCACCGGCACAAAAAATACCCTCAACGCTCGTTTGCATATTTTCATCGGTGATTATAAATCCATTTTCATCTTTTTTGAGTGTTTCAACAAGATTTGTTTGCGCAATCATTCCAACAAAAACAAAAACGCCATCAACAGAAATTTCATACTCTTCATTTGTTTTTATGTCTTTTACTTGAACGGCATTTACTGTTTTTTCACCCTTTATAGCAAGAGGAATTGTTGAAAATTTAATATCGATCTTGGAATTTTCTACTACGCGTTTAGCAACAGCGGCTTGAGCTCGAAATTCATCACGGCGATGAATCATTGTGATTTTTGAAGCAATATTTGATAAAAAAGTTGCTTCATCACAGGCTGAGTCTCCACCTCCGATAACAGCAATATGCTTTCCTCTAAAAAAAGGACCATCGCACGTGGCACAGTAAGAAACACCTTTGTGAGAAAATTCTTTTTCGCCTGCAATATTAATCGTTCGAGGGTTACATCCCGTTGCAAGAATAATCGTTTTTGTGGTGTAGACTTCCTTGTCTGTCTTTATAGAGAAAAATTCATTTGTTTTCGTAAAGGAGTGAACCTCTCCTGCTATACAATTTGCTCCAAAATCTTGTGCTTGCTTTTTAGCATCATCTATAAATTCATACCCAGCTTTTGCAGGATACAGACCCGGATAATTTTCTAAGTGAGAAATATTTAAAGTTTGCCCACCTGGTGCTGATCCTTCGATTAAAATCGTTTTTAACTCGGATCGTGCTGCATATTGTGCTGCCGTTAATCCTGCGATGCCACCACCGATAATAAATACATCAAAAATAGTTTTATTCATAATAATATTATACTATTTTTTTATTCTAAAGACTAGACATGAGTGTGTATTTTTGATATATTTAAAAAACTGATGTAGAATATGTCAGTTCGTTAAATATGGCGCCGTACCCAAGCGGTAAGGGAGAAGTCTGCAAAACTTTCATGCATCAGTTCGATTCTGATCGGCGCCTAAAACCGGCTTTTGTGCCGGTTTTTTTGTTTTAATAAGGTCTATTTGAAATGAGGGTGCATGAAAAATAAACAGCATAATTTGCTTGCCGTCTACGGCCTTGAAGCAGTATTATCTTTGGCAAAAAAAGATTTCACTCAAATTAATCGCTTATATTTTAACAAAAAAACAGCCTCTTTGTTTGGATCTGTCTGCAAACAATTGGCAACAAATAAAATTCCTTACAACTGTGTGCAAAATGATTCTGAGCTTGAAAAGTTATCAGCAAGTACGCATCATCAAGGTGTCGTTGCCTTTATTAAATTTCCGAGCCTTAAAAAGGCTGATCAAAATACTATTCTTCAGTGGTCAAAAGATCAAAATATTGTTTTATGTCTTGATTCAGTTTTAAATGCGAATAATGTTGGTGCTATCATTCGCAGTGCGAGTTTTTTTGGTATTAAAAATATCGTGCTGATAAATGAAAAAGCGTCTATTTCGAGTAGTACTTATCGCGTTGCACAAGGTGGAATGGAATATATTAACTTATTCTTTGTAGATGAGTTATCAACCTTTTTGATCGAGTTAAAAAAACATTTTTTGTGCATTGGTTGCGATGTGCATACTACTATGAATACACAGGATTTTTTTTCAAAGCCGAGAAAAAAACCACTTTTTTTAATTGTCGGGAATGAAGAAAAAGGCATTTCTGCAAATGTACGAAATGAATGTGATTATTTAGTTAAAATTGATGGTTTTATTCCAGTTTCACAAAAAAGCACACAAATAGAAAGTCTTAATGTTGCACAGGCTACCAGCATTTTTTGCTATGAAGCAACAAAAAAAAATAATTGCTTGTAAGAGCTACGTTTTTTTGCGAGCCTTTTTCTTTATAATTATAATACCCTTGAATGTTTTTATTGTTTGTGGTATTTTTGTAAAAATCAGTTTGAGTAAGGAAATAATAATGGGAATTCGTGGAGAACTTTTCACAACACAGATTACACTTGATAATCGGTCATATTTTTTTAACGTTAAAGAAAATAGAGCAGGCGATGTTTTTTTACAAGTTGTTGAAAGTAAAAATAAGTCTGGAGAAGACTTTGATCGTCATGCTATTGTTGTTTTTGAAGAAGATATGCAAAAGTTTTTTCAGGGGCTTGATTCAAGTCTTAAATTTATAGAGAAAAATGCAAAAGCAAAGCAAAAAGCTCGTGCAGAAAAAAAGGCTGAAAAAGATTTAAAATATGGCGAAGGTAAAAAAAAGCAAATTATTCGTAAAAAAATAGATGAAAAAAATAAGGTTAAAAAAACAGGCGTTGTAAGAGTTGTTTCAAAACGTAATAATTTAGGAGAATAAATTACCATCCTTCAGTATTAGATATCATTTTAATAAAATTGCTTGTTTCTTGTTTGAACAGTGTAAAATTTTTTTCCATCGATTCACTCTTATCAAATGCGACTAGAAGTGCAATTTTGGGAACATCGCGAGGAATGCTTTTATCTTCTGGGTCTATACTATTCGCATCACGTTTAATTTTTACATTTTTAATTTCAATTGTTTTTGTTGGTGAAGAATTTTGTGTATCGTTGCGAAAAAAAGTTAAATCTAAAAAAGAAAATTGAATTTTTTGATTTTCAATTGTACCTGCAAGGGTAAAGCCATCGCTTGATTGTTTTAAATTGCCTATTTGTAAATATCCTTGCGTTCCCTCGCTATCTTTTACCTCAGCTGCATTAGACTGTATAGTAATAAAGGGTGTAATTGAGTCATTATAGCTTAAATTAAATTGAAAAGTTGCCTCGCCTTTATCGGTTTCAAAAACGATAAAAAGCTCATTTTTCTCAAAACGAGCTTTGGGAATTGTTATCGTTGCTTTATTGGATATTTGCTGAATATGCTCTTTTATTGCATTAAAATTTTTTGATATATCGTTTTTTTCTTTAAAGTGATAATAATATGGCTCTGCTATTAAAGTCGTATCTTTCTCGAAAGGGGAAAAAGCTAACTGCTTTAAATACTGCTCTTTATTTGGAGAATCTCCGTCGTAGTTTGCATAGGCTAAAACAAAACCTGCATCGATTTTTGCATCAATAATATCTTTTTTTGCTTTTCCGTACACGGCTTCATCGGCTTGACTTATTGCGGGATCATTATATAAGGAACTCGAACAATTATCAAAACCATCAGTAAAAGTCACTAAATAAGTATAATCAAAATTTTTTCGTTTTGTTGCAAGAAGAGATGCTGCCGTGCTTGTTGCATAACAAACCGCTGTTGCATCTTCTCCTAAGGTTAAATTTTGTATTGCCGTATCTACAGAATACATATTATTAGTAAAATTCATGATTTCAACATTTCTTGCAAACGAAACAACACCTACATACAAATTCGATTCTTTATAGGCTGAGGGATCAGAAAAAAAATTGCAAGAAGTAATAAATGAAATAGGTATAATCAGAAAAATAATTACATTTTTTAACATATATTCCTTTTTATTGTAGTGATCATCACAACCGAAAACGATTTATAATTTTTAATTACGGTAACAAAAAAAAGAGGTTTTGTCAATGGTATAGAACAGTGAAGCTTTTTCAGCATATAAATTTTATATAAATTCTTAAATCATTATTGCATTCATTTTAAAATTGCGATAGTATTACACCAATGCTTATTATGCATTAATGCTCATTCATGCATTCTGTGTGAGTACGCATTTTTTTGTAACGTTATAATTTTAGAATCATTGCAAAAAGAACATCTTCTCTTTTTATTAAATTTAGCTTATTCACAGGGGTGGGAATGATGGCTGAAAAGCAAGAACCAATTAAAATTTCCTCAGATATTGCTATCGCAATTGGTATTGTTATTATAATTTTAATGCTTATTGTTCCATTACCAACATTTTTGCTTGATTTTTTAATGGCATGCAACTTGCTTTTTGCTCTTTTAATGTTATTAGTCGTTATTTTTGCTCAAAAGGCTGTTGATTTTTCAACCTTTCCTACATTGCTGTTAATTTCTACCATTTTTGGCTTGGGGCTAAACGTTTCATCAACAAGATTGATTTTGGGCAACGGTATAAAATTCAACGGGCAAATGGTTAAATTTTTTGCAAACTTTGTGATTGGAACGGGCGGCACCGAAGGTTTATGGATTGGATTTGTTATTTTTATTATTTTAATTGCGGTGCAAGCTTTTGTTATAACGAAAGGATCGACACGTATTGCTGAAGTTGCCGCTCGTTTTACGTTAGACGCAATGCCAATGAAACAAAATGCAATTGAGGTTGAATATTCTTCAGGGGCAATCACGCAAGAAGAAGCTTTTTTACGAAAAAAAGAAGTTCAAAAAGAATCTGATTTTTATGCAGCTATGGACGGAGCGAGTAAATTTGTTTCGGGAAACGTAAAAATTGGTATTTTTATTACCATTGTAAATTTGATTGTTGGTTTGATTTTTGGTATGGCGTTACGTGGCGAAAATATTTCTGTAGCATTGGGAACTTACGCAAATTTAACGATCGGAGATGGATTACTTTCACAGATTCCTGCCTTGCTTATCTCCCTTGCAGCAGGTTTAATTGTTACTCGTTCTGCTTCTGATGCAAGTTTGGGAAATGACGTAAAAAAACAATTTTCGCAAAATGCGTGGGTTTATTTTGTTGGTGGTGGCGTAATCGTTTTGATTGGATTTATTCCGACTTCACCGTGGTATATTTTACTTCCAATGGGTGCAGGTTTACTGTTTTTAGGTTTTCGCTTGCGTACATTAGCCTCCTCAACGTTTAAGGCTCAGCTTGAAAAGGCAGATGAGCAAGAAAAATCGAAAAAGAATGAGCAAACAACTGAAATTAGTCCCGTCGTTCCGCTCGATCCATTGTCTCTTGAGCTCGGTTTTGCATTAATTCCGCTCGTTGACAAAGAAAAAGGTGCAGAGCTTTTGGAGCGCGTAACTCGCATTCGCCTTGAATCGGCGTTAGATTTAGGATTAGTTGTGCCTCGCATTAGAATTATTGATAATATGCGCCTTGAACCAAGTGAGTATTGCTTTAAAATAAAAGGCGTTGAAGTTGGTCGAAGCAAGATTCGCATGGGCTGGTATATGTGTATGAATACAGGCAGTGTTATTGAAGAAATTTCAGGCGAGAAAACAAGTGATCCTGCTTTTGGCCTTCCGGCTATTTGGGTTTCGGAGCAGGAGCGTGACAGAGCAGAGAGAGCAGGGTATGCCGTTGTTGATTCGCCGACCATTATTGCAACGCACTTGACTGAAATTATAAAATCTCATGCTTCAGAAATTTTGGGTCGCCAAGAAGTGCAATCAATTATTGATACGCTCAAAAAAGATTATCCTGCGGTTGTTGAAGAAGTGACTAAAAACTTTAGTATTGGTAATATTCAAAAAGTTATGCAAGGGCTTTTGCGCGAGCAAGTTTCCGTGCGTAATATGGTTGTTATTTTAGAGACTATTGCAGATTTTGGGCTTGCAGTGGAAAAAAGGACTGATATTTTAATTGAAAAAGTTCGCCAAGCTTTGGGGCGGCAAATTTGTTTACAACATGCAAACGAAAATAAAGTTCTTTCAGTTTTTACTATTGAGCCAAGCTTTTTACAAAAATTGATGGAAAGTCGTCTTGAAACAATTAATGGCCCTGTAGCAGCCCTTGATCCTATGCTTCAAAAAAATTGGATTTCAGCATTAAGTACCGAAATGGCAATGGCACGAGATAATGGTTATATGCCCGTTATTTTGTGTAATGAGGATGCTCGCACCTTAGTAAAGCGAAGTACAGAGCGCGAAATGCCAAACATTGTCGTAATGTCTGTACCAGAAATTGTTAATGAGATACAAGTTGAATTGTTGGGAGAAATAAAAATTGGATAGATTATCAAGTACTATTGAAAAACTTTACGAAACTGCTGAGGATGAACGCTCTTGCCTTGAAAAAATACGCAATAAGTATGGAAATAATTTTTATGTAATCAGTAAACAAAAATTGCGACGGGAACACTTATTTGGCTTAATTAAAACAGATGCTTTTGAAATTGAATATTATCCGACGCTTCCAAAAAGAACGGTGCCAATAACACCGGTTAGCTCTTTTGAAGATGAAAAAAAGAAAATTTTATCGGCAAATCCTCCAAAACAAATTCCTCAATTGCAAGAATTAATCAAAGAAATGAGCGAATTGAAAGAATTAGTGATTACAAATACAACTAATACCGCACAAACAAATATTGAGCATGAAACTTTAATTAAAATCACTGATTTGCTTGAAAAAAATGAATTTTCTTCTTCCTATATTCGAAAAATACTTGATAGAATTAAAAAAGATTTTTCTCTCGATGAGCTTGAAAACTTTGATATTGTACAAGACAAGGTTGTTGAGTGGATTGGGCAGAGTATAAATATTTATCGCCATAAACATATTGCAAAAACACAAATTATAACGCTTGTTGGGGCTACTGGAGTTGGAAAAACACTCACCCTTGCAAAACTTGCCGCGAATTTTGCTTTTCAAACAAAAATTAATCCACAACTTTTAAAAGTTCACGTTATTTCCATTGATGGTTATCGTATTGGAGCCTTTGAACAGCTTGAAAAATTATGCGGCTGGATGAAAGTATCGTTTTCACGTGTTGAAAATCATGAAGATCTGAAAAAAACACTAGCATTTTATGATAATGATGTCGATATAATCTTAATAGATACAAGTGGAGCGAGTCCCAGTGATTATGAGACTATTTCACGTATGCGAAAAATGCTTGATATGAAGTCAACATCAGCTGAGTTTTTTTTAGTTATTTCAGCTGCTACGAAGGCAAGCACCATGCGCGAAATTATTCAACAGTTTGAAACCTTTGATTATCAATCAGTTATTGTTACAAAACTTGATGAGACAAAAACGGTCGGGGACTTAATCAGTATTTTAGATGAAAAAAACAAGTCGATGATGTTTTTTAGTACGGGTCAAAAAGTTCCTCATGATTTTGAGCATGCTTCAGTATTAACATTATTAACCAGTTTAGTTGATTTTAAAATAGACCGCTCTCGCATTGAAGATTTATTTTCTTCGACTTGAATCGGTTATTAAAATATGGAGAAACTATGGAAGATCAAGCAGCACAGTTAAGAGAAATGGTTCAGCAACAGTTATCACAGGATGCACCCCCACATGCAAAATCACTGAGAAGAACGAGAATTATTACTGTCACGAGTGGAAAAGGTGGCGTTGGAAAAACAAGTCTCTCTGTAAACCTTGCAATTGCATACGCACAAACAGGAAAAAAAGTTATTCTCATTGATGCTGATTTAGGGCTTGCAAATGTAAATGTTATTCTTAACATGATTCCGAAATATAATTTGTATCATGTTGTTACTCGGCAAAAAAAAATGAGTGAGATAATTATACAAACTGATTATGGAATTAAAATAATTGCAGGAGCGAATGGTTTTTCTCGCATTGCAAATCTCTCTGATGAAGATAGAAATTATTTTATTACTGAGATGGAATGCCTTTCAAATGCTGACATCATTATTATTGATACGAGCGCTGGGATTTCTGATAATGTGCTGGGCTTTGTTGCTGCTGCTGATGAGGTTTTTATTGTGACGACGCCAGAACCCACTGCAATGACTGATGCATACGGTATGATAAAAACTATTGCCACAGAAATTCAAAATGTTGAAATAAATTTAAAAATGATTGTAAATCGTGTTCATTCTGCTGCGGAAGGAAAGCGAATCTCTGATCGGATGACGACTATTATTGGTCAGTTTTTGAATTGTAAAGTTGATTATTTAGGCTTTATTTATGATGATCAGGTTGTCGCTCATTCAGTTATTCGTCAAAAACCCTTTTTGATTGCAGAACCATCATCAAGACCTTCTATTTGTGTTCGTCATTTAGTCACACGTATTGAAAAAGCTGAAATTGAACGTCCTTCAGGTATTAGTCGCTTTATTCAAAAATTGCTTAAACATGCATGGCAATAGCAGTTCTTTTGATTTTATGAATTCTATACTAATGTGACTCAGCTTTTTCAGAGTATTTGTGCTCCAACTGTACATATTTTATATTGTAATATATTTTAAAGCTTTGTTAAATCTCCATTCTCTATCATTATTTTGGCGGAAGTATCTTTTTTATTTTTATTGTAAAAAGAATAAAAGTAATAAGTGCTGCAACTACATCTGCAATGGGTTCTGCATAGTATATGCTATTAACTCCCCAAAAATGGGGTAGAGTATACACAAGAGGAATAAGTAAAAAAAATTTTCGCACTAAAGCTAAAAAAAGAGAAATTTTTGCTTGCCCCAATCCTAAAAAAGTTCCTTGACATGCAAATTGAATTCCTAGCATCCAAACTCCTGCAAAGAAGATAGGCATTTTTGAGACAGTTATAGCAGTTAATTCTATATTGCTGGTAAAAAGTCGTACAAAAATATGAGGAAAAAATAAAACGATTAAAAAGGCTGCAAATGTAATTGAAAATAATACCGTAATTAATACACGAAATGCGTAGCGAACTCGGCTGTAATTTTTTGCTCCAAAATTATAGCTGATGACAGGTTGAGCCCCATTCATAAACCCTGAAATAGGTAAAACAATTAGTTGCATTACACTTATCATAATGGCCATTGATCCTACATACAGATCTCCACCGTAACGTTGCAAATTATTATTAAGTGCAATAATAACAAGACTTTCTGTTGCTTGCATAATAAAGGGAGAACACCCCAGTCCAAGAATTCGTTTAGTAGAATTCCAATTCCAATATAAAAATTGTTTTTCAATTCGTAATACGGTATTTTTTTTAAGAAGTGTAAATAAAACCCAAAACATTGAACAGGCTTGTGAAATAATTGTTGCAAAGGCTGCACCTTTTACCCCTAAATTGAAGTAAAAAATAAAAATAGGATCGAGAATAATATTAATAATAGCACCAATTATCACTGAAAACATCGCAGTTTTCGCTTTTCCCTGTGCACTAATATAGGGATTCAAGCCTAAAGCAAGTTGTACAAAAATAGTCCCACATACATAAATTGAAATGTAATCAAGAGCATACCCAATCGTAGCATCGCTTGCTCCAAAAAGATATAAAATTGGTTTGCTAAAAATAAAAAAAACGGCTGACAAAATGATCGAAAGGCATATAAGAAGTAAAAAACTATTGCTTAAAATCTGTTTTGCACCGTCAAGATTTTTTTCTCCCATTTTTATTGCTGCAATGGGAGCTCCACCGTAGCCAACAAGAGCAGAAAATGCTGAAATAATAACGATTATAGGAAAAGTTACGCCCAACCCTGTCAATGCTATATGCCCAATATTAGGAATATTACCAATATAAATGCGATCAACAATATTGTATAAAAGATTAATTACCTGAGCGACTACTGCAGGAAGTCCGAGCGAAAAAATGAGAGTCGGAATCTTTTTTGTAACGAGAGCCAATTCTTTAGGTGTTGCTGTGTTTTTCGTAAGCCGTATCCTTATTTTTTAGTAAATTGTCCAACAGTCAACCAATTTCCTTCATTATCTCGGCGTTCAAAGGTTGCACTTTCTCCTTTTGTCCACCATCGATACATAAAATCATCAGTGTATCGAACACCAGAGGCAGAAACAGCTTGTGGTAATGTTGTTATTTCGCTGCCATCGGGAGACAAAAGCTTGACAAAATTGAGAGAATCATCAGAGAGCGTATAATATTGAGCCACAATAAATTCCCCGTTTTCACTGGTGTAATCAATTGACGAAACTAATGTAACTAACAAGGTTGCTGTTTGTTTTGTGCAAGAGAGTATAGTAATGATAATTAGCATTCCAAATAATATTTTTTTCACCGTTCATTCCTTTTTACCTGCTCGTTATAAAATAACTATATAACTTACATAATTGTAAGTCTATCTATTTTTGGGCTAAGTTGCAAGTAGTAAAATATAAATTGCCTTATGATAATTTCTCTTGACCAACTCGCCACAATAACTTATCATAAAGCATGTTAAAATTTTTACTCAAAAAGAATTTTTATGAAGTTTGGGACAATCTTTTATTTTTTGTATTGTCTAACTTTTTTTTTATTCTGCTCGGAATTGGATCTTTTTTTCTTTTGAGCTTTGCAAGTATACAACCAGTATTTTTGATTTTATCACTTTTTATTCTTATACCACTTTCCATGATTTTTATTTGTTCTGTTAATAAAGTAACGGCTGATTTGAGCAATTATAAATCAATTAGTATAAAGAATTTATTTAAAAATATTCTGCTTGTTTGGAAATTTGCTATTCTTTTTGGACTTTTTCTTTCTGTTTTGGTTGTTTTGCTTTTTATTGGAATTCATTTTTATTTAAGTTTAGGCAACTTTATGGGGCTATTTCTTTCAGGCGTACTTTTTTGGTTTTCAGTTATTTTTATATTAGCTTTCCAGTGGACACTCCCTGTTTATGCACAATTAGATAATGGTTTTAAAAAATCAATAAAAAAATCATTTATTTTACTCTTTGATAACATGTGGTTTTCTATTTACTTATTTTTAAATAATGTCATTTTCTTTATTTTTTTACTTCTCGTATCAATTAATTATCCTTTTTTTAGTGGACTGTTAATTTTATTTTTGCTTATACCTGGTTTGACAGGATTATTGCTTTCTGTTAATAATGCTTTAAAATTGCGACTATACAAATATGATTGGATTGATGCACATCCGAATGAAAATATTAGAACTTTACAAAAAAATATTCCGTGGGAAGATCTTTTAAAAGAGGATGAAGAAATAGTAGGGGAGAGAACGCTAAAGAATTTTATTTTTCCTTGGAGATAAGTTATAAAGCAAAAAAATATTATATAAAATCTTGGTTCGTTGTAATAATTTTTATATCCTGCGTATTATTTTTGTTACAAACGAGAATTGCATTTTCTGTTTCTATGATAATAAGATTTTCAAGTCCGAGACAGGCAATCTTTTTTTTTGTCTGCACAATGCAATTTTTTGTTTTATGTGCAAAAACAAGATTATTTAAAATATTGTGATTTTCATCGAGTTTTTTGATTCGATCCAAAGCAAGCCAATTGCCAACATCATCCCAATGAAACTGTGCAGGGATAACACAAATATTCGAACTTTTTTCCATAACGGCATTATCAATTGAAATAGCTTTGCATTGTGAAAATTTTTTTGAAAAATCGTCAGATTGTAACAAAGTAGGAGATTTTAATAAGGTATATATTTCTGGTTCAAATTTTTTAATTTTTTCTAAAATGACTGATGTTTTCCAAATAAATTGCCCACTATTCCACAAATAATTTCCATCTTCTACATAGTCTTTGGCCTTTTCTAAAGATGGTTTTTCAATAAATTTAAGTACGGTATTATTGTGATGCTGAATATAACCATAGCCAGTTTCTGGATAGCTCGGTTTAATGCCAATAGTAACGAGCTTATTATCAGAAGCAAAATCGACCGCTTTTAAAATATCTTGCGTATAAAGATTTTGATCGCCATTGATTAAATGATCAGAAGGCAACACAATCATCATTGCATCATCATACTTGTGCTGAATATGAAATGCAGTTAGTGCAATGGCTGGAGCTGTATTGCGTGCAGAGGGCTCACATATAATATTATTATCAGGAATATTATATGTTGATACCAATTGATCAAGGCATAATTGTTTATAAGATTCATTGGTAATGATAAAAATATTTTCAGGGTTAATAATAGGGAGAATTCGTTCTACTGTTAATTGAATAAGTGTTTTATTGTCATCAGTGAGACTTAAAAATTGCTTAGGTTTTTGTTTGGTGCTTTTGGGCCAAAGCCGTGTTCCAGATCCACCAGCCATAATTACTGCAGTTAAAATCATTTTATAAATTATACCGCACTATTTTTATTTTGTAAAGTATACAATTAAGTAGACAGAATATATATTATCAGCAGTTAAATACTTGCTCCAGATTTTATAAAGCTTTATTCAGTAATTTATAAATTATTTTAATCACTTTATATAATTTTTTCTTTTGTAAAAAAAATATAAGATCTTGTTTTTTTTGTTCTTTTTTTACTATCGGT
>JBOFTD010000292.1:0-4027 GCA_051651885.1 Treponemataceae bacterium | reverse complement strand
GACTGGGTTTTCAGTATCAAAGACAATTCGTTTTGCCTTCTGTAAAGTATCGAGTGCAAGGCTTTCTAAACATTCTTCAAGGGATTTATGTATAAATAATTGTGGTAAAAAAGTTCCTTTTGACTGAATAACGCCATCTAAAAGGGCTCGTTGGGCTTCTCCGCTTGTAATCATATTTGATTTTAGATAGGATTTTTCGCCTAATTGTGTGCCCGCTAAATGAATGGCTTGCACGCCAAAAGTTCCGCAGTCACGTAAAATTCGTTTTAATTGAATCGGGCGAGGAAATCCAATAATAAGTGAAAGTGGCTCTAATGGCATATTTTTTTGTTCATCAGATTTAAAAGTAAAGTGCATATTTTCGTTATCAATAGTGGTAATTGTTGCAATTCCTGCGTTTCCATTGATAATACCTGCCTCAAAATCATCGCCTTCTTTTTTTTGCAGAACTTTTATGCAATGTTGTGCTCGATTATCAGCACGAGAGAGCGGTTTATCTATTTCATTTTGAGTAAATAGTATGCGATTCATCGTATAATTCGATCAAGGTTTTTCATGTTAAAATTAGCTTACAAAACTTGTTTGTAAAAGCTCTGTTAATAAATCTTCGCACTCAATTTCTCTGTTAAGGACGCGATACAGTCCGATACAAATAGGCAGTTTTAATCCCCGCTGTTCAGCTATTTGATAAATATATTTGCACGCAACTACGCCTTCGGGGAGGTAGCCAACTTCGCTAATACGCTCAATTAAATCATCCAAAGATGCAAAGTTTTGTAGTATTTTTTTTGTAATAATTTCTTGTCCAAAACGACGATTTCTTCCATAAATGCTACGGCAGGTAACGTCAAGATCGCCCACTCCTGCAATAGAAGAAAAAGTTTCTGGATGCGTTGCACCCATTCCTAAACCGAGTGTTTGAATTTCGTTCAAGCCTGCTGCCAGTAAAAAGGATTCAGTATTGTCGCCGAATAAGGAAGATTGTTTTGCAATTGCATCGAGGCAACCAAAAATAACGGCGATAACATTTTTTGCTGCGGCACAAATTTGCACGCCAATAACATCAAGACTTGCATATACCATTAAGCCTGGAACTTTTAATAATTCTCTAAAACGGATAGAATTTTTTGGGCTTTCGCTTGCCACTATGAGTCCTGTAAGCTTCCCTTTTGCAACTTCTTCGGCATGGCTTGGGCCAGAAATATATACAAGATTTTTTGTATATGATGCAGGCAGTAGCGTTTCAAGCGTTTCAACAATTAAGCGTGGGCCTTGAGATGAGGGGATAAAGCCTTTGGTCAGAATTCCTATGACCGGAAAACTTCCATCTTCAAAGCCGTGTGCGATCGAAGGGACTGTAAGTATTTGACGGACAACATCACAAAGATATAAAGAGGGGCTTGCTAATATGATAAATTCTTTATCGTGGGCAACGTTTTGTATGTTGCAAGAGGCACTAATATTTGCTGAAAGTATATTATCTGGCAAATAACGCTTATTTACATGCAACGTGTTAATTTCATTTGCAACCTCAGACTCCCTTGTCCATAAGGAAACCTTATTATCATTTCGTGCCAAAGCATGTGCAACTGCTGTTCCCCAAGCTCCAGAACCAATAACTCCAATCGATTTCATGTATTCCTCAGTATTAATTGGTATTTTTGTTTATTATAGTAAAAAAACTGTTTTATGTCCATTAGTGAGTACAAATCTTTACAGAGACAATTTTTAGTAGCACTCAAATAAGTGTAATGATGAGGCTATTTTTTAGCTTTTCGTAATAAGGTTGCGATTTCAATATTTTTATGTGCGAGAGCTGCATTTATATCGCCAGAAGTAATACTTGCTCCTGCCTCAAGAAGTATTTTCACGATTTCTATGTTTCCGCCAATTGCTGCTGCCATCAGAGGTGTTTTTATAGTTTCATCCCCACTCTGATAATTAATATTTGCTTTTGCACTAATGAGTATATTTACAATGTCTGTATGTCCATTCAGACATGCATATAATAAGGCTGTTTTGTACTTGTCGTTAAAACTGCTTCGGGAATTAACATTTGCCCCCGCGTTTATTAATAATCGGACAATTTCGATGTACCCATTGTTTGCCGCATAGATAAGAGCTGTTTTTTCTCCCTCGTTATAATTTCCTGCGTGATCTACATTTGCTCCCGCATTGATGAGTAAAAATACAATTTTAGTATGCCCGTTCTTGCTTGCATAGAGTAAAGCGGTTTCAAGATTTGTGATTTTCTTTTCAGTTAATAATATTTTTACACTTTCAACTTGTCCCTTTTCACTTGCGTATACTAAGGCATTTTTTTCATCTCCGTCTTCTGTATAGTGAACGGCATTGCTATCTGCACCTGCGTCAAGTAAGAGCTGGATTATTTCAGTATGCCCATTGCTACTTGCCAAAATTAACGCCTCTTCACGGTCAACAACAGCTCCCGCTTTGAGTAAAGTTTTTACTATTTGAATATGGCCATGTTCACTGGCACAGATTAAGGGAGTTTTGTATTGATCGTTAAAGCCTGCTTCAATATTTACGTCTGCCTTATATGAAATTAAAATATTCACTATTGATTCGAAGCCTTTTTCGCTTGCAATGATAAGGGGATTTCTTTGCTCTCCTTCGTAAATGTCAATAACATTAATATCCGCTCGTGCGTTAAGAAGCACTGTAATTACTTCACTTTGGTTCGCGGCTGTTGCATAAAGGAGGGATTTTTCAAGATTTTCTGCTCCTGAGTGAAGTAGTCTTTGGACTATAGCGGAGTAGCCATTTTTGCTTGCATAGACTAAAGCGGTTAATCCGTTATTATTAAATTCCAGATTAACATTCGCTCCTGCAGTAATTAATATTTTGACAATTATATCACGACCTTGTTCGCTTGCATACATTAAGGGTGTTTTCCCAAAAGTTTCTTTTTTAACACTTATTTCATCAACATAAAAGCCAGAGTCGATTAATAGTTGTACAATATCGGTAAGGTTAAGTTGTATTGCATCAATAAGATCAAAGTCATTTCTATCAATAGTAACATAGGCATCAATTAATAAGTCCATAATTGGGCGATAATTATTTTTAGCCGCCCAGCCAAAGGCCGCTGAAGAGTTAAAGTTGTCTATAATGCTAACATCTAACTGAGCATTGGAGGCAAGTAATATTTTAACCATGTTAAGGTTTTGATTTTCAAGGGCAATCATTAAAGGAGTTATACCAGCATTATCAAAAACATCAACATCTTTTTGAGCTTTTAGTAAAACAGAAGTAAGTGCAATATTGCTTTGCGAAACGGCACTGTGTAAAGCGGTTCTGCCATCATTGTCTGCAATTGTAACATCAGCTTTTGCATTTAGTAATAAATGCACTATGGGGGCAAACCCGTTTTCAACTGCAATGTAGAGAGCCGTTTTTCCATCCTCGTCGAATGCATTAACATTAATTTGTAACGCTAAAAGGGATTTTACCACCTGAAAAAGATTTTGCTCTATTGCCAGCATTAACGCCGTTTTTCCAGAATTTGATGCAAGATTTACATTTGCTCGTGCATTAAGGAGTGTATTAATTGCTTTTGTCTGCTTGTTTTTTATTGCATACATTAAGGGTGTAAAGCCAATATCGTCTTGTATGTTGACGCTTATCTTTTTTTGGAGAGAGCGTATTTGTTTTGTATTACCAGTCTTAGCAGCATTTAATAAACTGTACTGTTGCTCAGATAATTGCTGTGCAAAAATATGAGAGTAAAAGAATATAAGTAAACCTAAAAAAAAACTTTTTTTTATCATTATTTTATATAAGTATATATTATTATATTTTTTTGTCAAGAAATATCACCGTATATGTGTAGTATATCAAGAAATTTTATAAAAAATGTAAATATATATCTTTATCCGTAATCTTGACAAAAGGGGGCAGGGTGAGGTAATATATGTAGTGATAATTATCTGATAGAGTAATTACCATAAGGAGTATATAATGAAAAACAAACTACAGGCAACGGCGATGATTTTTTTACTTGTGG
>JBOFTD010000291.1:0-3539 GCA_051651885.1 Treponemataceae bacterium | reverse complement strand
ATTCTCAAGGAAATATTGAAATTACAAAGCAGGGAAACATTAAACTTGGACGTATTGGAGTACAAAGAAAAGGTGGAGATGGCGGGCGACCTTCTGCAAATATGCTCCAATTTAAAATGAATCCTATGGATCTTTTTGGTATTTAAGGATGAATAATTATAGTGAACTAAAAAAACTTGCAATGCAGGAGAGATGCAGATGAGCAAATTTAGCTAATCTTTTTTTTCGTTGTTAAGCGTTATCATTTCCATTTTTTTTGTTTTAATAAAATAAAAAAGCCGTGCGAGCGAGGAGGCGAGTGCAATGCCAAAGGCAATAGCTCCCGCTGCAAGAAGTGCTTCATGCCCAAAATAAAGAGCTTGCTTTGTTTCCCCAATAATAATGGATCGCATTGTGCTAAACATTCCATAGCCCGGAACCAACGGAAAAAGCGACGGCAATAAATATACTGTTGCAGGATTTTTAATGCTAAAAGCAAGGAGTTCTGAAAAAATTGCGATGAGAAATGAGGCTGCTGCATACGCTACTAAAAATGATCCGTCAAGTGTATTAATAATTGAATATACAATCCAGCCACACATGCCAATTATTGCGCACCAACAAATATCAAATTTTCCGGCGTTGAGTAATCCTGCACTACAAGCCGAAGCTCCCGCTGCCATACATCCCGAGAAAAGAATCGTATTCATAAAATCGATCCTGTTTTACAAAATTGAAATAAAAGCGATAAAGACATTTTGCTCTCCGTTCGTGTTTTAGCGTAAAATGATAAAAAATATTTTTTACGAGATTTTAATTATTTTTAGAATATTTGTTCCTTGACTATCGCCGATGGGCATTCCTGCGGTAACGGCTATTAAATCGCCTTCTTTGCAACCAGCTTGCTCTTTTGCAATATGATTTGCAAGTTCAAATAATTGATCCGTTGATGTATATTTTTTTGTAAGAATTGGAGTAACTCCCCAGCTGAGCGATACTTTTGAAAGAACTGATTCGTCAAAGGTTGCGGCAATTATAGGCATACAAGGACGAAATCGTGAAACCATTCGAGCCGTCGACCCACTTTTGGTGAACACAACAATAAGTTTCGCTTTTAATTCAATAGCCGCATCACAGGTGGCTTTGCTGATTGCATCGGCCGTATTTTTTATTTCAACACGCAACTCTTTAAATCGGCTGACATAATTAATGGTATTTTCTGCTTCGAGTGCGATGCTTGCCATCGTGCGAACAACTTCTTCTGGATATTTACCGATCGCCGTTTCTCCCGATAACATAATTGCAGAGCTTCCATCAAAAACAGCATTTGCCACATCATTTGTTTCTGCACGCGTTGGGCGAGGATTTTCAATCATTGATTCAAGCATTTCTGTTGCCGTGATAACGCGTTTTCCTTTTTGGCGACATTTTTTTATGATCATTTTTTGAATGGCTGGAAGTTTTGCAAAAGGAATTTCAACCCCCATATCTCCTCGTGCGATCATAACTCCTTCTGAAACAAGAAGAATGTCATCAATGTTTTTGACACCTTCGTAATTTTCTATTTTTGAAATAATATCAATATTTTCGCCACCATTTTCTTTAAGGAAATTTCTTATTTGTGCAACATTTTCTTTTGAGGAAGTAAAAGAGCAGGCAAGAAAATCGATATTATTTTTAATCCCAAAAAGAATGTCGCTTTTATCAGTTTCACTCAGGTAGGGCATCGACAAAATTTTATTGGGAAAATTCATACCTTTTTGACTTGACATTTTTCCGCCCTGAATCACTTTACAAATAATATCTTGGTCGATTATTTTTTCAACTTGAAATTCAAGCAAGCCATCACTTACTAAAATTCTCTCCCCAATTTTCATATCTTGGTGTAATTTTGGGTAGGTCACCGTAACTTTTTCTTTCGTTCCTTCTGTTTCTTGAGTTGTAAAGGTAAAAGAATCGCCTTTTTCAAGTGTGATAAAACCTTTTGAGGGATCTGTTTGATTGTTAAAAGTTTTTATTCGCACTTCGGGGCCGTTTGTATCAAGCAATATTCCGACTGGCACCTGTAATTCTACAGAAACTTTTCTTACTAATTTGATGATACCTTCGTGTTCGCTCTGGTTACTGTGGCTCATATTAATACGAGCTACATTCATGCCTGCAAGAATAAGTTTTTTTAACATTGTTTCATTGCGGCTTGCAGGACCGATCGTGCAAATTATTTTAGTTTTATTCATGGGCTACTCCTTTTTATACAGTACATTCATCAATATTATTTTTATAATATCTTTTTTTTTACTAAAAAACAATCAATCGTTCAAAAAAATACTGAGTTTTAAAAATTTTCGTTGGGCAAAAACGATTTTTTATATGTTCTGACTTGCGATATGAGTGGTGGAATGATATACTGCACAAATGAAAAAAAATAATTTGCTTGCGTCGGGAATGAGACTTTCTGGCTTGACATTTGTATCACGCTTATTAGGTTTAGTGCGTGAAATGACGAAAGCATCACTTTTAGGCACAACGGCTTTAGCGGATGCTTTTTCGATTGCCTTCATGATTCCGAATTTGTTTCGCCGTCTTTTTGCCGAAAACAGTATTTCCGTTGCGTTCATTCCGACCTTTCGTAGTTTTTTAGAAACCGCATCAAAAGAAAAAACACAAGCTTTTCTTAAAGCGTCGCTTACTTTGGTAAGTTTTTTAACGGGCATTGTTGTTATTTTGGGCGTTATTTTTGCTCCGACTATTATTCCTTTTTTTATTAGCGATATTTCTGAAAATATACTTCCAGAAATGATTTTTTTAACGCGCGTAATGTTTCCGTATCTTTTTATTATTTCAGGAGCTGCTTTTTTTCAAGGGATTTTGAATGGGCTAAAAATATTTGCACCGTCTGGATTTACGCCTATTTTATTTAATCTTTTTGTTATTGGCTTCGCCTATTTTCTTTCTCCATTTACGCAAAATCCTGCACGCGCAATGGCTTATGGCGTGATTGCAGGCGGTTTGACGCAGGCACTATTTCAAGTTCCTTTTGTGCTAAAACAAAATTGGGCGATTGCCTTTAGTAGCATTAAAAGTGCTTTTACCAATGAAGGAACAAAAAAAGTGTTGTTTCTTGTTGGGCCAACTATAATTGGTATGGCAGCTTATCAAATTAATGATGTTGTTTCCACGATTCTTGCGGGAAAGGCTGGCGTTGGAATTGTTTCAAGTTTGCAATATTCGTTGCGGTTGCAAGAATTGATTTTAGGAATTTTTGCCGTTTCGATTGGAACAGTAATTTTGCCTGATTTATCTGCCTTTGCAACAAAAAAAGATTGGCCGTCATTTAATAACGTTTTGTTGCGAGCCATAAAAACTATAACTTTTATCACGATTCCGATTACTTTTTTTGCTCTGCTTTTTCGTGAAAATATTATTATTTTGATTTTTCAGAATAATCGTTTTACCGCAGAATCCGTTCAGCTAACAAAAGAAGCATTCACTTTTCATATTATGGGATTATTTTTTATCGCACTCAATCGCATTTTGTCGCCGGCATTTTATGCACAAGG